>NZ_CP147846.1:2406176-2706948 GCF_037327425.1 Rhodococcus sovatensis
TCGCTGGAGGAACGATCACCTTGGCGTCGCGTTCGGGCACGAAACGCTGTGAGAGCTGCGAGTAGGAGAAGTGGCGGTGCCGGATCAGCTCATGGGTGCACGAACGCGAGATGCCGCTGATGTAGAAGCTGACCGACGCATGTTCGAGCACCGACAGGTGTCCGACGTCGAGAAGATGCCGAAGGTACGACGCATTCGTGGCCGTTCGTGGATTCGGCTTCGACCAGCTTTGGTAGCAGGCTCGCCCGGCGAATTCGACGAGAGCTTGGCCACCGTCGGCATCCGTCTCCCAGGGAATGTCCTGTGGCGAGACGAAGTCGGTCTTGGCGACCAACTGCACCTTCAGTGACACCGTGTTCGACACTCTTGTCCTCCGCTCGACCTGCTGAAATCTCCCCGCACTCTATGCGTGCGTCACTCCGACGTCTTGCGTGACGCCATCAATGACGCCACACTGACGTCATGGAACTCGACAAGTACACCTCCGCGCTGCGGGCAGACCTACTCGCTGCAGCCGCCCTGGGCGACGATCACACGAGAAAGACAGCAGACAGCCTCGGGGCTGCAGCGCAAGCGTCGGCGAGATTGATGTTGCTGCAGGCGCTCTCGGACTTCGCCGACGAGATTTCGGAGCAGCTGGACGGACACACGGTTCATCTTCGGCTTGCCGGAACGGATGCTGTTGCCGACGTCACCGAGCACGCCGCCCAAACTGCGCCCGACGGCGACCAGCCGGGCGGAGCAGAGGACTACCCCACGATGGACGACGTCACCGGTGAGATGCGACGCGTCACACTCCGCATGGTCGAGCACGTCAAGGAGCGCGCCGAGGAGGCCGCGTCGATGAACGGTGTGTCGCTCAATTCGTGGCTCTCGCAGGCAGTTCAGGGAGCCCTTCGCGATCAGATGCGCAAGGAACGTCCCTATTGAGCTACTTCTTCTCGCGCCATGCCCGCTCGAACGGCAACCGCCACGCATGCGGTGCGATCAGCTGGTGAATGGCGTTGGGACCCCATGAACCGGGCGTGTACTGACGCACCGGCGGCGGGTCCGCCAGCAGCGGTGCCGATACTTCCCACAACCGCTCGATGCCCTCGGCTGTGGTGAACAGAGTGTGATCGCCGTGCATGGCGTCGAGAATCAAGCGCTCGTACGCTTCGAGGACGTCGGACACTCGCTCGGTTTCATGGATCCCGAACTGCATGCTCAATTTGTCCAGCCGCATGCCTGGTCCCGGACGCTTTCCGTAGAACGACAGCGACACCTTCGATGCGTCGGCCAGATCGAAGGTCAGATGGTCGGGCCCTTGGGCACCGACGCCCGAACCGGCAGGGAACATGCTCTTGGGCGGCTCCCTGAACGCGATGGAAATGATGCGCTGGCCCTCGGCCAGCCTCTTACCGGTCCGAAGGTAGAACGGCACGCCAGCCCACCGCCAGTTGTCGATCTCGCACCGGAGAGCGACGAATGTATCCGTCTCCGAATCCGGGGCTACCCCCGGCTCGGACCGGTATCCGGCGTACTGCCCGCGCACCACCTTCCGTGGGTCGATGGGGAGCATCGAGCGGAACACCTTGTTCTTCTCTTCGCTGATCGCCCGAGGCTCGAGTGCGGTGGGTGGCTCCATGGCCATGAACGCGAGCACCTGAAAAAGGTGCGTGACGACCATGTCCTTGAAAGCACCGGTCGATTCGTAGAAGTTGGCTCGTCCGTCCAACGTCAGCTTCTCCGGAATGTCGATCTGGATGTGGTCGATGAAGTTGCGATTCCAGATCGGCTCGAACAGGCCGTTCGCGAACCGGAACGCCAGAATGTTCTGAGCCGGTTCCTTGCCGAGAAAGTGATCGATGCGGAAGATCTGGTCTTCGTCGAACGTCTCGTGGACCTTGGCGTTGAGCGCGATTGCGCTCGCAAGATCGGTGCCGAACGGCTTTTCCATGATGATGCGTGACCGCTTCACCAGGTCGGCAGCACCGAGCATTTCGACAACTGCCAGAGCAGCTTTCGGCGGTACGGACAGATAGTGAAGTCGTCTCGTACCGGGTCCGAGTTCGATCTCCGCACGCGCGACAGCTTCACCGAGAGCCGCAGGACCGGCCTTCTGCGATACGTAGCTGAGCTTGCCGGCGAACTGTCGCCACTGCTCCTCCGACACCTTGCGCGTGGAGAACTCGTCGATGGCTTCGAGTGCCATCTGACGGAACTCGTCGCTCGTCATCTCCTCGAGCGACGTTCCGACGACGCGTATCCGCGGCGCCAGATCGGACAGTGCCAGGTGCATCATCCCGGACAGCAGTTTTCTTCGGGCCAGGTCACCGGTGGCACCGAACAGCACCACGACCTGAGGTGGCAGTTCACTCGATTGCGCAGACGCAGGCGTTGTCACATCTGAAATAGTGGCACCGATGGGCTCCTCATGCTGACCGAAGCGTGGATCGTTCACATTGCGACCGCCAATGCGGAGACGAGATCGCCTCGCTCACCGACCGTGATCGTCTCCAGTTCGAGCCACCCCGCCAATTCGCGAAGCACCGGCGCAAGCCGGTCGGCGATAACCGAAGCATCACGCTCACCCTCCACGAACGCGCCGAGGACCTGGAGTTCGGACCGTGCCCGATCCCCCTTCAGGTCCACCCTCGCCACCAGCTCGCCGTCGAGTAAAAATGGGAACACGTAGTAGCCGTGCACCCGTTTGTGCTGTGGGGTGTAGATCTCGATGCGGTAATGAAAACCGAAGATCCGCTCGACGCGCGGGCGAAAGAAGATCATCGGATCGAACGGACACAGCAGGGCAGCGCCTCTGACCGACCGGGGCGTGCGCGCGTCTGTGTGCAGATACGCGGGAGCGCCCCAGTCCTTGACGGCGACCTGCTCGAGGGTTCCAGCCTCCACCAGCTCGGAGATCGCGGTCTTCGTTTGCTTCGACGAAAGACGATAGTAGTCACGCAGATCCGGCTCGGTGCCTACACCCAAGGCGAGCGCAGAGTGAGCCACCAGGGTTCGTACGGCATCGGCCTCGTCGATCCGCTGCGACAGGATGTGGGAGGGAACGACCCGTTCGGTCAAGTCGTAGTGCCGGACGAACGCGGCACGCGTGGCGACCGACACGACACCCGCCGCGAAGAGCTGCTCGCAGACGATCTTCACGTCGCTGCGATCCCACCACGGACCCTTGCGCCCAGGGCGAGGTGTCTCGAGGGCACGCTCGATCTCACCGGCACTGGACGGTCCACGGTCGGCAATCACGTCGAGAACATCGTCGACGAGAGTGGGGCTACGTTCGAGCACCGTCTTGGCTCCACTCCACCGCCCATGTTGGTACAGCTCCATCCGCCAGCGCATCAACGGCCAGTCTTCGACGGGGATGAGCGCCGCCTCGTGCGCCCAGTATTCGACGAGTGTGCGCGGCTTTCGAGCCGTATCGGTCCACGCTGCGGCGTCGATCACGCCACGGTCGTAGGAACCGACCCGGCTGAACACGGGAGCATAGTGCGCGCGAACGAGCACGGATACCGAGTCGATTTGCAGCAGACGGTTGTTGCCGATCACCTTGTGCACAGCTCGCGTCGACGCGCCCCGCTCGGTCACCGGGTGCGCAGACGCCAATCCCTGAGCTGCCAGCGCGGTGCGTCTGGCCATCGCCGAGGTCATCTCGCGCATGCGTCAGGGTTCCATCCGTGGGTGCGGGCGATTTCTTCCATCGTCGCGACGAGCTGCGACAACCCCGGCTCCTCGATCGGGAAGTGTCCGCATCCCTCCAGCAGGACGAGAGTCTTCTGGCCGGCGATTCGATTCAAGAACCGAATACTGATTTCCGGTGGTGTCCAGCGATCCTCCGCAGGATGCGCGAGCGTGACCTTCGGTCCCGAGTAGTTCTCGGGGCGCGTGTGCCGAAAGGACATGAAACTACTGAGAAATCCGAGCGGTACCGACACCCCGCCGCCGAGTGGATCCGTGGCGCAGGTTCTGGACAGTGCCGGGTCGAGACTCATCTTGTCGATGTCCATCAACCACCGCACCGGTACCCGGACCCTGCCCAGCATCGAGGCACCGATCTTCAGCAACGTAGGAGCCGGTCCCCCGATGACGCTGTAGCGGGCAGCCGCCGAGCGTGCGGCTGGATCCGAGGGGTCGAGCAAGCACGTCGCAACCACGTCCGCGACTTCGCCCGTGCGTGCGGCAACTTCGTAGGCAAGCATTCCGCCCATGCTTGCACCGAAGAGTATCAACGGCCTCGAATCATGCTGCCGCTCAGCGACAACGAGGTCGCAGAGCATGTCGACCCAGTCCTGGTAGCGCACCCGGCCGGGGTCGGCCACGACCGTTCGCCCGTACAGCGGCATATCCGGAAACAGCACATCGGCTCCCCTGGTTGCGGCCAACGCGGCGAACGGCCACAGGGCACCGGAATGCCCGCCCGCTCCGTGGATGGCCAGCACCCGGGCAGGCGCCTCTCCGGTGCCGGCGCGGGCGACGTGAACCTCGGTGTCGCGCCACTTCCAGGTCGTCGAAATCGGTTGTGTTTCAGTTCGATATTCCGCAGGAAGAAAACTCGCATAGCGGTCGGTCATGAAAGCGACGATAGTCAGCCCATCAGCGTCGCGGCGAGGGTCCCTCCGAGTTCGTAGCAGGAATCCCTGGCGGCCTTGTTCACCTTCGTGAGCTCGAGAGCCTCCGCGGCCAGCTCCAGCCCCCAACCGGTCGCAATTTTCCGGACGGCGGAGACGGCGCCGACTGTGTCGTTGTTGCCGTGCACCCACACCCCGTAGGGACGTCCGGCAACGGCGCCCAGACACGGGTAGTAGGTCGTGTCGAAGAAGTGCTTCAGCGCGCCGCTCATATAGCCGAAATTCGCCGACGTCCCGAACAGGTATCCGTCCGCGCCCAGGACATCGGGCACGGTCGCGCCGAGAGCAGGTACACAGCGCACGCTCACGCCCTCGATATCAGGATCCGCCGCGCCCGCCAACACAGCCTCCAGCAGCTCGTGTGTCGGCGGCGACGGCGTGTGGTGAACGACGAGGAGGGTGGACATCGTCAGGCGGCGTCCTCGCGTTCGAGTGCGACCGCTCGCTTCATCGTTTCGCGGGCACGACCGCGGTCTCCCGCGTAGTCGTACGCCCTCGCCAGGCGGTAGGAGTTGCGCCAGTTGTCCGGGTCCTTCTCCCACTCGGCCTTGACCTGCTGAAACATCTCGTCCGCTGCATCGCGTGAAATTCTCCCCGACGGCATACGTGGCAACTCGGACACGTCCAGCTCGAGATGCTCCTCACTGATCCGTTGCGCGAGATGTTGGTGCTCGAACCCGGCCTTCAGCGTGGCACCGACAATCCAGACGCCGATGATCGGAAGGAGAATGACACCGATCCCGAGTCCGATGTTCACCGCGCCACCGGTCTGGATCAGCGAGACTCCGCGGGTCCCGAGAAGATAGAAGTAGAACCCGAGAATCAGCACCATCACGCCGATGACGAGCAGAACCTTCGTTGCTTTGTTCATGGCCGGGTTACAGGTCGAGGAACGGATCGAGTCCGACGGTCAGACCGGGTCGCGCGGCGATTTCGCGTACCCCGAGGAGAACTCCCGGCGCGAACGACGTCCGGTCGAGCGAGTCGTGACGAATCGTCAGCGTCTCTCCCAGCGTGCCCAGGAGGACCTCCTGATGTGCGACGAGTCCGGCGAGGCGGATCGAGTGCACGCGCACTCCGTCGACCTCGGCACCGCGAGCTCCGTCGAATTCGGCCGTCGTGGCATCGGGCGACGGACCTACGCCTGCCTTTTCACGAGCCTTGGCAATGAGTTGCGCCGTGCGGTACGCGGTACCCGAAGGCGCGTCCGCCTTGTTCGGATGATGCAGCTCGATGACCTCGACCGAATCGAAGAACCGTGCGGCCTGCTCGGCGAACCGCATACTCAGAACCGCACCGATGGCGAAGTTGGGCGCGATGAGAACGCCGGTGTCCGGGGTCGCTGCCAGCCAGGACCGGACAGTGTCGAGTCGTTGCTCGTCGAAACCCGTGGTTCCGACGACGGCGTGAATTCCGTGCCCGACCAAAAATTCGAGGTTGTCCATCACGACGTCGGGATGGGTGAAATCGACTACCACCTGAGTCTCCGCGTCGACGAAAGACGACATGGGATCGCCTTGGTCGACGGTGGCGACGAGGTCCAGATCCGTGGCCGCGTCGACGGCAGCACAGATGGCCTGACCCACCTTGCCGCGGGCACCCAGGACGCCGACTCGGATAGGTGCTGCTGAACTCACTTCGCTGCTCCGCTCTGACAACTTCTCGACACTTCGTGCACCTCGAAGCCTACTGACCTACCCGGAAAGCGCGGTACGCCGGTAACGGATAGGTGACGATGAATCTCCTCATCTCGCTTTTTCGCCAATCACCCTGATACTGACATCAGTTGGCAGACAACCTTGTTGGGGAGGAGGCGTGGGGATGACCGACACCTGGGGAATTCCGTCGGACGTGTTCTGGAAGCTCTACGTCGTCACCGGGCTCGCTCTCGTGGTCGTGGCGGTCGCGTACCGCATCTTGTTCAGCCCGAATCCCTCACCTACGGTATCCGCAGAGCGCCTGACGCCGCCCGAGTTGGGGATGCTGGCAGGCGGGCCGGGCCGGGCGATCGCGGCGTCACTGGCGATCCTCCGCACCGCCGGCATCATCACGGCGAGCGGTGACGTTGTGCGGACGCTTCCGTACAGCGATTCCACGTTCGACCCGTTCACCCGGGCCGTGCACAAGAAACTCGCGCTGGCCACCGCGTCCGGGCAGCGAAGGACTTTCGCACGCCACTTGGCATCGGAGACAGCCGCGCTGCGGCAGTCGTTGGTCCACGGCGGGTTATGTGCACCGCCATCGTGGTCGCGAAGTCTGACTATCAACATCGTCCCGCTCATCGTCCTTGCAAATATCGGAATCGCTCGAATCGTTTTCGGGATCGCGTTGGGCAAGCCGGTCTTGTTCCTGGTATTGGCAGTCCTCGGCGTCCTGATCGCCGCGACCGTACTGCATTACTCCGACGGTCGTACGAGCGCTGGACGAGCAGCGGTCCGGACACTGTCCGGAACTCACGACTACCTGGCGCCGAGCGCCCGACCTGCATTCGCCGCATACGGACCACGCATGGCCGGCGTTTCCACCGCCTTGTTTGCCGGATCCGCACTGCTGTTGATCGATCCGGGGTTGGCGAGCGCGGCGGGATTGAGCAGCGACGGAGGCAGCGGCGGCGATGGAGGCAGCGGCGGCTGCGGAGGCGGCGGAGGCGGCTGCGGAGGGGGGTGCGGCGGATGACTGCACTGAGCGGACTTGGAATCGGCTGGCGACCCGAGATCGCAGGTATCATCGCCCAGTTGGATGGTCTTGGCTTCTGTGAGGTAATCGCAGAATCCGTCGGAACCGTCGCACCGACGGCGCTGACCGAGCTGGACCTGCCGATTGTTCCGCACGGTGTCTCGCTGTCGTTGGGCAGCGACGAGACAGTGGACGGCCGGCGGGTCGAGAATCTCGCACGGGTTGCGACGCTCCTCGATGCCCCTCTCGTCAGCGAGCACATCGCCTTCGTGAGAGCAGGCAGCATCGAGGCCGGGCATCTGCTCCCCGTACCGCGCACGTACGAGGCCTTGGACGCACTGGCCCGAAACATTGCGATCACCGGAGACGGTCTACCCGTGCCATTGGCAATGGAAAATATTGCCGCCCTGTTCGATTGGCCGGACGACGAGCTGACCGAGGGAGAATTCCTTGCCGAGCTGATCGACCGCACCGGCGTTGCGTTGGTTCTCGACATCGCCAACGTCTATGCCAATGCCCTCAATCGCGGGAGGGATCCGTGGACCGAGCTGCAGCGATTGCCGTTGGATCGAATCGCATACTGTCACATCGCCGGTGGGAGCATTCGCGACGGTGTCTATCACGACACCCACACCGATCCGGTGCCGAGCGAGGTCGTGGAGTTGCTCCGCGAACTGACACACTCGGGGCGTCGACCTGCCGTCATGCTCGAGCGTGACGGCCACTACCCACCTGCGGCCGAACTCCTGGCCGAGCTGGATGCGATCGCCGACGCCGCGTGCATGGAACCCGTTGCGACCAGCACAGAATGGGTACGGTCGTGAGCGATCTCGGGAGCCGTCAGAGCGAACTCGTTCGTGCCCTCGTTGCGGGTGGTCCGTTGCCGATCGGCTTCGATTCCGACGCACTGTCCGTCGCGTCCACTGCCCTGGTAAGAAAGCGTGCCGGAGCGGTTGCCCGCCATCTCCCGATCGAAGCGTCGATGCTGGGTGATCGGTTCGGTTCACTGTTCGTCACTTGGGAAAGAAGTCACCCACGCAGCAACTCGGCACAGGAAGCTCGAGAATTCCTCGACTACCTGTACTCGATCGACGCCCTCCCTCGACCCGCGCGCCGGTGGTGGAGGTTCATCGCGCTCAGAAGGTAATTATCTGACGGATCGCATTGCCGTCCGCCAGTTCGTCCATCCCACGATTGATGTCGTCGAGTCCTATGCGCGAACTGATCAGCTTCTCCACCGGAAGCCTTCCCTCACGCCACATCTGGGCGTACTTCGGGATATCCCGTGCCGGTACCGCGGAACCGAGGTAACTCCCGATGATGGTACGCGCTTCCGCGACGAGGCCGAGCGGCGAAATCGACGACCTGGCGTCCGGCGACGGGAGTCCGACGGTGATAGTCGTTCCACCGGGTGCGGTCGCGGCCACGGCCGCTTCGAACGCTCGCGCATTTCCGGCAGCTTCGATGACGATGTCCGCCCTGATTCCCAGCTCTTCACGCTCGGCCGGCGAATAGGTTTGGCTCGCACCGAGTTCCCGAGCAGTGGCGAGTTTGTCCGCGACGCCGTCGACGCCGATGACTTCCCCTGCCCCGACGGACACTGCCGTCAAAACGGACGCCATCCCGACGCCGCCGAGACCGATCACCATGATCGACTGCCCAGGCCTGGGCCGGCCCGCGTTGAGTACGGCTCCCCCACCGGTGAGAACCGCGCAGCCGAGCACAGCAGCAACGTCGGCTGGAATGTCGTCGTCGACTGCCACGACGGACTTGCGACTGACCACCGCGTGAGTCGCAAATCCGGAGACCCCGAGATGATGCTTGACCTCGGTACCATCGCGGACCAGCCTGGCACCGCCGTCGAGCAGCGTTCCCGCATTGTTGGCGGCACTGCCGGGAATGCACGGCATCTGACCGTCCGTCCGGCATCCCGCGCAGTCACCGCAGCGCGGTAGGAAGGTCATCACCACCCGTGTTCCGATCGGCAGGTCGTCGACGCCGTCGCCAACGGACTCGACGCGCCCGGCAGCTTCGTGACCGAGCAACATCGGCACCGGCCGGACCCTGTTTCCGTCGACGACGGACAGGTCCGAATGGCACAGTCCTGCGGCCTCGATACGGACGAGGACTTCGCCGACTCCTGGCGGTGCGAGCTCCAGCTCGGAGATCGAGATGGGCTGTGATTCGGCGAAGGGCCGTGATCGTCCGATTTCCTCGAGTACTGCGCCGCGGATCTTCATGAGCCCCACTCTAGGTGAGCCGCCTCACAGCGGTAGCCGCGGCCGGAGCAGGTGCGCAACCAGTCCTGTCCATCCCGTCTGGTGGGAAGCGCCGAGGCCTTCACCGGTGTCACCGTCGAAGTACTCGTTGAAGGTCGGGTGCATGCTCCACAGTGGATCGTCACTGGATTCGATCCGGTCACCATCGGCAGGCCGTTTACCGTTCACCGGACGAAACAGCGAAGCCAGACCGTTGTCGATGAGGTCGGCGGCATCGGTCAACGTGCAGTGGTTGCCGGAGCCGGTCGGGATCTCGATCGTGAACGACGTGCCGTAGTGGCGACCGTATGCACGCAGTTTGTCGGCGAGCAGAACGTTGACCGGGAACCAGATCGGGCCGCGCCAGTTCGAGTTTCCGCCGAACATCCCGGTCCGGGATTCCCCCGGCTCGTACTCGATCGAGAGGCTACGCCCATCGATGTCGTAGGTCACCCCGTCCCGGTACGAAGCGGACAACGAACGAATTCCGTACTGTGACAAGAACTCTTCGGAATCGAACATTCGCGACAGAACTCGCTTCAGCCGCTCGGGTTCGACCAGCGACAGCAACACCCTCACTTCGCTGCCGTCCTTACGCGCCAGCAACGGACTGATCATCTCGGGCCGACGACGTTGGAGCCATCGCAATCGTGCTGTCAGATCGGGGCATTCGTCCTCGACCCACGACGGAATCTCGGTCGCCCCGAGGATCGGCAGCAATCCAACCATCGAACGCACCCGAAGCGGTACCGCGTCCCCTTCCGGAGGCACGAGCACGTCGTAGAAGAAACCGTCCTCCTCGTGCCACAGCGAAATATGTTGCGAACCGAACGACTTCACCGCCTTGGCGATCGACAGGAAGTGGGCGAAGAACTTGGTTGCGACGTCGTCCCACGCGCTGTCGTGCCGGGCAAGTTCCAGCGAGATCTTGAACATCTGCTGGCAGTAGAACGCCATCCAGCTCGTTGCATCGGACTGCTCCAACCGGAAACCAGGGGGCAGCGGCGCGGATCTGTTGAACAGTCCGATGTTGTCCATTCCCAGGAATCCGCCCTCGAAAATATTCGAACCCTCGGAGTCCTTTCGATTGACCCACCACGCAAAATTGAGCAGCAGTTTCGTGAACACGCGGACCAAGAAGTCGCGGTCACGATAGCCGTCGATGCGGTAGACGTGCCACGCCGCCCACGCGTGCACCGGCGGGTTGACGTCGCCGAACTCCCATTCGTACGCGGGCAGTTGACCGTTGGGGTGCATGGACCATTCGCGGCACATGAGCACGAGCTGCTCCTTGGCGAAGTCCGGATCGACGTGTGCCAGCGGAATCGTGTGGAATGCCAGGTCCCATGCGGCGAACCAGGGATACTCCCACTCGTCGGGCATCGAGATCACGTCTGCAAGCGCCAAGTGCCGCCAATGCGTGTTGCGTCCACCTTTGGCTCGGCGAGACTCGGGTGCAGGCTCGCCTACTCGATCGCCGTCGAGCCATTGATCGACGTCGTACCGGTAGAGCTGCTTGGTCCACAGCAGACCGGCATAGGCTCGCCGAGCGACGTGACGATCCTGCTCGTCCAGATCAGCGCCGATTATCTTTCCGTAGAACTCGTCGGCCTCGGTACGGCGATCGGCGACGACGGCGTCGAAACCACGGCCGAAAGTCTGCTCGTCAGGAGCGTTGGTGGACAGGCGAAGTTTGACTTCGACCGTAGCTCCGGGAGCGATATCGTCGAAGCCGAACCAGAATGCCGACTTGGTTCCGGTCTTGTCTGGATTGACGGCGCTCTCGTCCCCATTTACGACGCGATGTCCGATTCCGTCCTTGCTGAACGGCGTGCGGTTCTCCTGGCCCCACAGCTCGGCGGCGTTGGTCTCGTTGTCGCAGAACAGAACTTCGGGGTGCCCCTCCGCACTGAGGTAGTACCTTCCCAAGAACCCGTGCTCGGCCTCGACAGCGCGTATGCCGCCGGCCTGAAGGTCCGGTGGCACGACCTCCTTCAGGATTCCCGCCCGGTCGTCGCGTCCCCACGCCCACGTGTTGCGCAACCACAGGTGCGGCAGCAGGTCCACCGACTCGGCCTCGGGACCGTGGTTGGTGATCGAGATGACGATGCAGATGTCGTCGGGCGAGGCCTTGGCGTACGTCACCTGCACGTCGAAGAATCGGTTCTCCGCGAGAATCCCGGTATCGGCGAGTTCGTACTCGCGTTCGTCACGCCCGCGTTGGGCGTTCTCGTCACGAAGCTGCTGGTAAGGGTACTCCGCGTGCGGGTAGCGATAGAGCCACTGCATCCAGCTGTGGGTGGGAGTGCCGTCGACGACCCACCAGTACTCCTTGGCGTCCTCACCGTGATTGCCCTCACCGTTGGTGAGCCCGAAGAGCCGCTCCTTCAGGATCGGATCCTTGCGATTCCACAGCGCGAACGCAAAATTGAGGAAACCGAAACGATCGCTGATTCCACCCAATCCGTCTTCTCCCCAGCGGTACGCGCGCGCGTGCGATTGATCGAATGGAAAAGACTGCCAGGCATCGCCGTCCGCTGAATAGTCCTCACGCACAGTGCCCCATTGACGACCGGCGAGATACGGCCCCCACTGCCGCCACGGGCCGCTGACTCCCGGCGATTCGGCAAGGCGCGAATGTTCAACGGTGGAGGGACTGTCGTCGTCGGTCACGGGCACCAGTCTGCTATCTCCGGGTCACGGACGCACGCCGACGTTGCTGGCCAGGTATCCAACGCGTCGCTGCACTGCCGCGATCTCACGAACGCCATCACCGAGCAGACTTCGTTCGATGGCCGAAAGCTCCGCCATCACGAGAACATCCCCGGGCGGCACACCCGCTTCGACCTGATCGATCTGATGCCCGAGCCGTAGTCGCTGCAGGAGATCGAACACCTCGGTCAGAATCTTAACGTCACGATCGGCCAGTAACCCGTTGCCCGACGCAGCCGCCAACCGGGCAGGAGTCGACGCGGAGGCAAGTCCGACGGACAACCCGCCCCACCTGGCGAGGTTGACGATGGGTGTGATCGCGTGTGATTTGAGGTCGAACGTGCCTCCGCGTCGCGCCAACACGTCGCGCAGTGACCGAAGTCGCGCGCGGCCGGCGAGCGCATCACGAAGTTGAAGCCGGAGCGCCTCGGGATGATCCTCGGCGAGTGTCCGGTACACCTGCGGCACCGTGTGCAGCTCCCGGTTCCCCCAGACGACTCGCCCGTCGACGAGCAGCGAGGACATGATCAGGCCGGAGTCCCCGGCAGGGTTCGCACGATCGCCGAACGGATTGCTGAGCCAGTGTTGTGCCGCGGTACGCCATTGGCTGGCCGATCGAGCGAACCTCGGAGAACTGGCGAGCGCACCGTTGGAATCGGCGGGTAGACCACACGCAGTCAGAATGCGATGCACGCCCGACGCCAGATCCATCAGGGCTGTATCCCTCGTCCGTTCACCGCCGAGTGGGTCAGGAAGGAGATCGGACCAGGACAGCGCACTGTCGACGTCGGACGACGGCATCGCCTCGCGCCGCGCGACGCTTCCTAGCGTCAACCATGCCATCTCGGTGCGCGGAACAGAAGGATTCGCGCTCCACTCGAGCTCGAGAGCGCGACGTACGACGCTGTCGATGACGACGGACAGGATGGCGCTGACCGCGGTGGCTTCGGTTCCGCCGCGGAACAGGTCTACTGCGAGACCTGGGATTCTGCGCGCGGCCAGCGCGAGTTCGTCCGAGTCGGACGCAAGCGCAACCGACCGCCTCAGCACGAAGCTGCGGCGGGTCGATGCCGCATGCAGTTCACTGTCCTCGACGACCCCGAGTACTTCACCTCGAGTCGACAGCACCGGCATGTGCCGCATTCCTCGGTCGAGCATGTCCACGAGAACCGTTGCAGCCAGGCGATCTGCGGTGACAGTCTCGGCAGGTGCAGTCATGACTACCCGGATCGGGGTGTCGACGCTGATCCCCGCAGCGACCACTCGAATCCGCAGATCGCGATCGGTGAATATTCCGTGCGAGCCGTCCGGTAGCGGTATGACCACGCACGAGCTCCCGCTGTCGGTCATCCGCTGGACGGCGTCACGCACCCCCATTTCAGGATCCACGAGAACCGGCGGACCCGACAGGAGTTCGCCGACGGTACGTTTCGTACTCCGATCCGTCGGTCCGCCGACCTGAGCGTTGGCGGTCGAGACTGCGTCGGCGAGAAATTTCAGACCCGCAGGGTTGGAGAACAGCGGACGCATCAGAGCGCCCGGCAACTGGATCAGGGAGCTCGGTTCGGTCGTTCGAGCCACGAATCCGAATGCTGCTCCGGACAGC
Organism: Rhodococcus sovatensis; assembly: GCF_037327425.1. Classification (NCBI taxonomy): domain Bacteria; kingdom Bacillati; phylum Actinomycetota; class Actinomycetes; order Mycobacteriales; family Nocardiaceae; genus Rhodococcus; species Rhodococcus sovatensis. The sequence continues at coordinate 2,420,057 of NZ_CP147846.1, forward strand.
ATTGCCGAGAAACCGAAGACACCGCCGACGTCGATCGCATCGATCGGCACTGCCGTCAGGGCTGAGTCCTCGGGGTGAAGAATCACCACCCGACCGCTGCACACCACCCACACCGAATCCACATCGCGCATATCGACGTCGAGAATCGTTGCTCCGGTGGAGAACTCGAATCGGACAGCATTGCTTGCCAGTTCCGCCAGTTCACCCGGCGTCGCGGACTGGAACGGCGGAAACCGACGGAGGAATTCAGCTGTGTCGTCCACGAACGAGATCTGCGCACTTCTCCGCCATCGTCATGACGGTGATATTGGGGTTGACCGGAGGTAGCTTCGGCATCGCGGATGCGTCGACGACGCGCAGATTGCGAACGCCCTTGACTCTCAGGCCTGGATCGAGAACTGCCAGAGAATCACTGAGGGAACCCATTCGGGCAGTGCCGGCAGGATGGTAGACCGTGTTGTGGGTCTTGTGCACGTAGTCGAGGAGGTCGTCGTCGGTCACTGCTTCGGGGCCAGGCGCCAGTTCTCTGTCGATCCACGAAGCCAACGGGTCCTCGGCCGCAATTGTCCGCGCCAACTTCAGCCCCGCGAGCATGACCGCGTCATCGTGGCCTTCCGTATCGGTGAAGTAGCGGGGATCGACCCGTGCGCGGTCACGAAAGTCGCGGCTGCGCAGTCGAACCGTTCCACGCGAGCGGCCCTGAGTGACATTCGGCGTCAGGCAGAATCCGTTGTCGGTTGTCGGATAGCCCCAACGAAGGGTGTTCATGTCGAACGGCACGCTACCGTAGTGCATCATCACATCTGGATAGTTCAGGTCCGGAGTCGTCCTCGCGAACACACCGATCTCCCACCACTGCGACGACGTCGTCACCATCGGACGCGATGCGTCCCAGAACACCAGGCCCTCGACGTGATCGTCGAGGTTCTCCCCCACTCCGGGAGAGTCGACTCGGACCGTGATGCCCATGGCCTGCAACTGAGCCGCCGGGCCGATCCCGGACAGCATCAGCAACTTAGGAGTGTCGATCGCACCGGCTGTGACGATCACTTCACGACGTGCGGACACCGTATCGTACCCCGTGAGATCCGGTCGCTGGTACTTCACGCCCGTTGCAGTGAGTACGTCGTCGATCAGAATTTCACTGATCCAGCAGTGGGTCCGAACTTCGAGGTTGGGCCGCGAGTCCAGGATGGGGTGCAGGTACGCGTGCGAGGTGGACATTCGCTTGCCGTCCTCGCCGGCGTTGATCTGGAACCACCCCGCACCATCGAGCACGGTGCTACCCCGATTGAACTGAACGGTCGGCAGACCTACCCGCGCAGCGGACTCCAGAACCGCTGCGCCGCAGGGATCCTCGGGCGGAACGTCCCTCAGACGAACCGGACCGTCGTGGCCACGTCCAGTGTCGTTGTTCTCCACGCGTGCAACCAGCGGAAGAACGTCCTTCGAACCCCACCCGGTTGCTCCCGCTGCTTCCCAGTCGTCGAGGGTTTCGGCCGGTGGATGGAACGCGATACAGGAATTGTGCGACGAGCATCCGCCCAGGACTTTTGCGCGGGCATGCCGCATGAAGCTGTTTCCGCGCTCCTGCGGCTCGACCGGATAGTCCCAGTCGTAGCCGGAGTCGAGTAGATGCATCCATTCGGATAGTTCGAGGACGGCGTCGTCGCCGACGTCGGACGGACCGGCTTCGACGAGACAGACCGTGACGGAGGGGTCCTCGCTCAATCTCGCAGCGAGGACGCACCCGGCCGTTCCGCCGCCCGCTATGACGTAGTCGAACGCTGTGTCGCTCAAGTACGGCTCCTGTCGTCGCCGGTGGATGCGTGTGAAACCAACGTACCGATGTGGTGGCGCCCTTTGATCCCGTACCAGGCCAGACCGAGCAGAAGAATTGCACCGATGTAGACGAACGCGCCGAAGGTGTTGTACCAGGGGCTGCCGTAGACCTCCACACGTGGCCACGCCAGATTCAGAGCCATTGCCGAACCCCACACGACGGCGACGATGTTGACCAGCATTCCCCACCTGCCCATGGTGAAGTAGCCACCCGGCTTCAGATCCTTCGGTGGCCATTCACCTTTGAGCCGCTTGACGAGCAGTGGTCCGGTCACCATCAGGTAGGCGAGGTAGATCATGATGATTGCGATCGAGGTGAGCACCGTGAAGATCTGAGGTTGCCCGACGTTGACTACGAGGATCGCGATCGCGAGCACGCCGATCGTGATCGCCGGAACCACCGGAGTTTGAGTCTTGGGGTTGACCCTCGCCAGACTCTCGCCGAACGGGAGTGCATTGTCGCGTGCCATCGCGAATGTCAGCCGGATGGCAGCAGTATGGACCGCCAGCGAGCAGACGATCACCGCGATGACGATGCAGATCAGAAATATCGTGCCGAGTGGGCCCCACATGACCGCCTCGACGATGGACTGCAGACTGCCCTCGGGTGTACCGAGGGACGGATCGCCGAGATCGGGCGCAGCCATGACCGCGAACACCAGGATGGCACCACCGATCACGAAAGACGCCAAGATGGCCCGCAGAATTGCTTTGGGCGCGGTCCGTCGCGGTTCCACGGTCTCCTCGCCGAGTGACGACGCTGTGTCGAAGCCGTACATAACGTACCCGGACGCGAGCGAGGCCACCAGAAATGCCGAGAGAAAGCCTCCGCTTTCGCCCGCACCGTATCCGTTGGTGGAGAAGAAGACTTCGGGACCTCGGGTGATGTTCGCGGCCAGAATCAGGGCGATCAGCACTGCGGCAATGAGTTCGATGAACACGCCTGCGCTGTTGATCATTGCCATCAATTTGACACCGAGAGCGTTGATGGTCGTGGTGATAGCGATCATGATCGCGCCCAACAAGACGGCGTTGGTCGCGAAATCGTTGTCACCGCTGCCGTCGCCGACGATCTGAAATCCGCTCCAGATTCGAGGGAGGTTCAGTTGCAGCGCGAGCACGACCGCCGACAGCGTGACGATCGAGGCGGTCAACATCAGCCATCCGGCAGACCATCCCACGATCCGTCGCCCGAGCAGCTTTGCCCAGTTGTACACCGACCCGGCGACCGGATACTTCGCCGCCAGCTCCATGAAACACAGTGCGACACAGAGTTGACCGAGGAACACCATCGGCCATGACCAGAGATAGGCCGGCCCTGCGGTACCGAAACCGAAGTAGAACAGCTGGAAGGTACCGGTGAGAATCGAGATGTAGCTGACGCCGGCGGCGAAGCTCGCGAACTTCCCCAAGCTTCGGTCGAGCGATTCCTTGTAGCCGAAATCGTCCATACCGCTGTCGGAATTCAGTGTCATTGCCCGTACTGCCTTTCGTCTGGCAGAAATCGAGGAACCTATCGATTGTGGAACCATCCCGCCGCCGCCGGCGAAGTGTTGTACCAAATATGCTTTGCTTCTTGATATTCGGACAATCCGGACGGACCTAACTCCCGACCGTTACCCGAACGCTTGAATCCACCCCACTCCGCACCGGCTGTGTAGATGCCGAAATCGTTGAGCCACACCGTTCCGTGACGCAGTCCGCGCACAAGCCGCTCGCCTCGCGCGCTGTCCGAAGTTCGGACACCTGCAGCGAGACCGTAGTTCGTGTCGTTTCCGAGTCGCAGGGCTTCCTCCTCGGTTCTGAAACGTTCAACAGTGAGTATGGGGCCGAACGTCTCCTCTTGCACGATTTTCATGGAGCGGTCGCATTTGTCGAAGATCGTCGGCAGGAAGAAGCTTCCATCGGCGAGGCGAGGATCCTCCGGCCTCGTGCCACCTACTACAAGCTCGGCGCCTTCTTCGATGCCGAGGGCGACGAATCCTTCGATCTTGGTGCGCTGCGCGTGCGACACGAGCGGTCCGGTTTCGCTGGAGTCGTCCAGTCCCGATCCCATCTTTATTCCGCGTGCACGCTCGGCGATCGCCTCGACGAACCGGTCGGCAATCGACTCTTCGACGATGAGGCGAGTTCCTGCCGAACACACCTGGCCGGAGTGCAGGAACACACCGGTGAGCACGTGGTCGACCGAATTGTCGAAGTCCGTGGGATCTGCGACGGCATCGGCGAAGACGATGTGCGGATTCTTCCCGCCGAGTTCGACGGCCACCTTCGTGACGTTGGCGGCAGCTGCGGCAAGGATCGTTCGTCCGGTCGCCAATCCGCCGGTGAAGGAAATGAAATCGACCTCCGGGTTCGCAGTCAGCGCTTCGCCGAGCACCGCGCCGCTCCCCTGCACGAGGCTCAGGACCCCGGGGGGCACACCGGCTTCCTCGGCGAGCTTGGCAAACGCGATGGTGCTCAGCGGGGTGACCTCGCTGGGCTTGAGAACCATGGTGCAACCAGCCGCGAGGGCGGGCGCGATCTTCCACGAGATCTGCAGCAGCGGATAGTTCCACGGGGCGATCATCACGCAGACACCGATGGGTTCGTACACGACGCGACTGATGATCTCGGGACGTCCGACATCGACCAGTCGGTCTACGTGCACCGCGGCCAGCTCGGCGTAGTAGCGGAATACGGATGTGACATCGTCGATGTCGATTCGACTCTCGGCCAGTGTTTTTCCGGTGTCGAGGGTCTCGATTCGCGCGAGCTGCTCTTTGTCGCGCTGCAGAAGGTCTGCGATCTTCGACAGCAGTGCAGTTCGGTCCGATACGGGCGTCGAAGCCCACGCACCCTCGTCGAACGTTCTCCTCGCGGTCGCGACAGCTCGTCGGGCATCGTCCGGGGTCGCTTCGTCCACAACGACCACCACCCGCCCAGTGGCCGGGTCTATGACCTCACGGGTGCCCCCATCGGAAGCTCCGCCCCATTCTCCGTCGATCAGCAGCGATGGCCGCAGGTTTCCTGGTTCGATTGCTGTGCTGCCGGAGGTGGACACGTGGCACTCCTACTCGCTGCTGACCGGAAGATTTCGTGATCAACCGTAAGCCCGCGATGAGTTTTCCGAATGTCACGGGTCGAATTGGGCATGAGAAAAGTGACAGCTGGGCTCTTTCATTCCGTCGACGGAGTGGTCGAAGCTCCGAACGAGTGGCAGTTCGATAGTTTCGACCCCGAGATGAGCGAGGAACTCGGCGCCATGATGGCCCGTGTGGACGCGGTCGTACTCGGTCGCGTCGGCTACCAGGACTGGTCGCAGTATTGGCCGAGTGCGAACGACGACGGGTTCGGCCCATTCATCAACGGGGTCTCCAAACATGTAGCTTCCACGACGCTGACGGGCGCTTTGGAGTGGGAGAACGCGTCGCTTATCCCCGGCGACGTCCATCAGTTCATCGCCGCGATGAAGGACACCGAGGGCGGCGAGATCGCGGTGTGTGCAGGAATCTCGATTGTTCGAAGCCTATTCTTCGCCGGGCTCCTCGACTCGCTGACATTGATGACCCACCCGGTGATCGTGGGATCCGGCCGACGACTGTTCGAGCCGCAGGATCCACTGACAAGGCTGGAGCTGCAGGCATCGCGGGTCACCAGCGCGGGGAACGCGATAGTGACCTACGGAATCAAGTGAGGTCAGGAGCACGCAGCGAGAAGTCTGGCAACATCGACGTCATCCAGTCCCACGGGCGGATTGTTCATCATGATTTCGCGAAGCCGCCCCACGAACGCCGGACGACTGACACCGAAGTCGGTGAGCACATCCTCGCCCGGTCCGCTGCCGCGCGGAAACTGGACTGCCGGGTGATCTCGCATGGTTTCCTCCGAGTGCCGTCGATAGTCGGACTCCGGTGCAGTCCCCAGTCGGGGGTCGAGGACTGCACCGGAGTTGAAGGCTAAATCAATTGTACGGCCCGATTCGTTACACATCGACTACGGATGGAACGCGCGGTACCGCTCGAGCTGGACATCATCGCGGCCGTCCGGCACTTCACACCGGCCCGTCCCAGCGTCGACGCGCAAACCGGGACTCTCCGGACCCCGGGCGCCCTGCGATACACGGGGTTCCGTTGGTCGAAACAACTGCCGCGCCAAAAATTCGGACGTAGCATCGCATGCGTGACCGCCTCGCTGCGCATCCTCGTCTACGCCAGCAACTCCAACACGCGTACCGCGGTGACGACTGCGATCGGCACACAACCCGACTCCAGACTGCCTGCATTCGAGTACCTCGAGGTCGCAAGCGAGCCCATGGTGGTGCACTATCTCGATGCAGGCGGAATCGACCTCGCGATCCTCGACGGCGAGGCCACACCAGCAGGAGGGATGGGCGTCGCGAAGCAGTTGAAGGACGAAATCGAGCACTGCCCTCCTCTTGTCGTACTCACCGGCAGGCCCGACGACCGATGGCTCGCCGATTGGTCCGGGGCGGAGGCTGCCGTGTCGCACCCCATCGATCCATTCGTCCTCACCCGCGCCGTCACCGACCTGCTGTCGAACCGATCGAATTCCATCGGTCGCAAGTGATTCCACCGTTCGACCGGCGCAGTGCCCCACGCTCGGTGCAAGATCAACTTTATTGCCGACACGCCAACCTCGCAGGCCGAAAACCGAGACAAGTCGGGGCATCACACCGGTAGGCTGTGTTTCAGCTCACATTTTTCTCTCGGCTAAGGACCTCTTGGCCGACGGAGCTCCCCAGATGCTCACGAGGCAGGTACGGAGAGGCTGAACAGGTTGAACGAGTACATCCCCGTTTTCGTCCTCGGCGCTGTCGCAGTCGCCTTCGCCCTCGTATCCGTCGTCATCGCAGCAGTCATCGGCCCCAAGCGCTACAACCGTGCAAAGCTCGATGCCTACGAGTGCGGCATCGAACCTACGGCACAACCCATGGGCGCCGGGCGATACCCGGTGAAGTTCTACCTCACCGCGATGCTGTTCATCATTTTCGACATCGAGATCGTATTTCTCTATCCCTGGGCGGTGCACTTCGATGCGCTCGGGGTCTTCGGACTACTCGCCATGATGATGTTCATCGTCAGTGCCGCGGTTGCCTACGCCTACGAGTGGCGACGCGGCGGACTGAGCTGGGACTAGATCCCGCCGCTACCGACGCCGCATGCAACGAGCCGCATACAACGAGAAGGGTCTGACATGGGTCTCGAGGAGAAGTTGCCGAGCGGCTTTCTGCTGAGCACAGTGGAAGGTCTTGCCGGCTATGTCCGCAAGGGCTCGCTGTGGCCTGCCACCTTCGGACTGGCGTGCTGTGCCATCGAGATGATGGCTACCAGCTCCGGCAGGTTCGACATCGCGCGGTTCGGAATGGAGGCCTTCCGGGCGTCACCCAGGCAGGCCGACCTGATGATCGTCGCAGGACGAGTCAGCCAAAAGATGGCACCGGTTCTCCGTCAGATATACGACCAGATGGCGGAGCCGAAATGGGTTCTGGCGATGGGGGTATGCGCTTCGTCCGGCGGTATGTTCAACAACTACGCCATCGTTCAAGGCGTAGACCACGTGGTGCCAGTCGATATCTACTTGCCGGGTTGTCCGCCTCGCCCCGAGATGCTTCTCGACGCAATTCTGAAGCTGCACGAGAAGATTCAGGAGATGCCCCTAGGCGCCGATCGCGAGAAGGTCGCTCGCGCCGCCGAAGAGGCTGCGTTGCAATCGAGGCCGACGATCGAGCTGAAAGGTTTGCTGCGGTGACTGTCGATCGACGCGGGATGTTCGGCGTCCGTGGTTCCGGCGACACATCGGGTTACGGTCGATTGGTCGTCCCAGTTCTTGCCCAGGGCACTTCGGACCGGCCGTACGGGAGCTATTTCGACTCCATCGCAGACGAACTCACAAGAACACTCGCAGCGGCCGACACAGCATTCGACGATGCAATCGAATCCGCCGTCGTGTTCCGCGGCGAAATGACGTTGCACGTGCGGCGGGAACATCTACTACAGGTCGCGACACATCTCCGGAACGAACCCGCACTTCGGTTCGAGATGTGTCTCGGCGTCAACGGTGTCCACTACCCGCAGAACACAGGTCGCGAACTGCATGCGTCGTATCCGCTTCTGTCGATCACGCACAACCGGCGAGTGCGGCTGGAAGTATCGGTCCCCGAGTCCGATCCGCACATTCCCAGCCTCGTCGGCATCTACCCGACCAACGACTGGCACGAACGTGAGACCTACGACTTTTTCGGCATCCAGTTCGACGGCCATCCGTCGCTGACACGCATCCAGATGCCGGACGATTGGATCGGTCATCCCCAGCGCAAGGACTATCCACTGGGTGGAATCCCTGTCGAATACAAGGGCGCCAGCATTCCTCCACCAGATCAACGGCGGGAGTACAACTGATGACCGACACAGCGGGCCACGAAAAGTCGTTCACGGTATCCGGGCAGGATTGGGAGGACATCGTGACGGCCGCAGCCGAATCGTCTGCGGCGTCGTCCGAGGAGCGAATCGTCGTCAACATGGGGCCCCAGCACCCCTCGACACACGGCGTGCTCCGCCTCATCCTCGAGATCGAAGCCGAGACCGTCACCGAGGCCAGATGTGGAATCGGATACTTGCACACTGGCATCGAGAAGAATCTCGAATTCCGTAACTGGACCCAGGGCGTCACGTTCGTCACGCGGATGGACTACCTGTCGCCGTTCTTCAACGAAACCGCGTACTGCCTGGGTGTAGAGAAGCTCCTCGACATCACGGACGATATTCCGGAACGTGCGAGCGTCGTACGCGTATTGCTGATGGAACTCAACCGCATCTCCTCGCACCTCGTCGCACTGGCTACCGGCGGCATGGAACTGGGAGCAGTGACTGCGATGCTCTTCGGGTTCCGCGAGCGCGAACTGATACTCGACGTGTTCGAAACGATCACCGGTTTGCGTATGAATCACGCCTACATCCGTCCGGGCGGGTTGGCTCAGGATTTACCCGACGGCGCTGTCGAGAAGATCCGTGAGCTTCTGACGACCCTTCCAGGCAGACTTCGCGACATGTCGAATCTGTTGGACGACAATCGAATCTGGAAGGCGCGCACCAAGGGAATCGGCTACCTCGACCTGACCGGATGCATGGCGCTCGGTATCACCGGACCGATGCTCCGATCCACTGGTCTTCCGCACGACCTTCGCGTGTCTGAACCCTACTGTGGCTACGAGAACTACGAATTCGACGTTTGCACCGACACCGGTTGCGACGCATATGGGCGCTACGTCATCCGCGTCGCGGAGATGAAGGAATCACTGAAGATCGTCGAACAGTGCCTCGACAGGCTCCGTCCGGGGCCAGTGATGGTCGACGACAAGAAGATTGCGTGGCCCGCCGATCTCTCGGTTGGTCCCGACGGCATGGGGAATTCGAAGGAGCATGTCCGCGACATCATGGACACCTCGATGGAGTCGCTCATCCACCACTTCAAACTGGTGACCGAGGGGTTCCGAGTGCCGGCGGGGCAGGTCTACATCGCAGTGGAATCTCCGCGTGGGGAGCTTGGGGTCCACATGGTCAGCGACGGCGGTACACGACCTTTTCGGGTGCATTACCGAGACCCGTCGTTCACCAATCTCCAAGCCGTGGCGGCCACGTGCGAAGGTGGAATGGTCGCCGACGTCATTGCCGCAGTCGCCAGTATCGACCCCGTCATGGGCGGAGTCGATCGATGAGCGAGAAGGTCTATCTTCGACTCGGTACCCGTCCTGCCCCGTACCCGGACAGCGTCCGCGCGCGACTCGAGAAGGACGCCGCCGAGATCATCGCGCGCTACTCCCCGCCCGATGCACCCGACCCGCAGATGGCGCGCTCCGCCCTCCTGCCGCTGCTTCATCTCGTCCAATCCGAGGACGGGTACGTCTCCCCGACAGGAATCGAGTTCTGTGCGCGGATACTGGGTCTGACCGGGGCCGAGGTCACCGCAGTGTCCACGTTCTACTCCATGTACCGACGTGAACCGACCCAGGACTATCTGGTCGGGGTGTGCACCAATACGTTGTGCGCGATCATGGGCGGAGACGCCATTCTCGAATCGCTGCGCGAACATCTCGGGCCGTCCGACGACACGGTGACGCTGACGCACATCGAATGCAATGCGGCGTGCGATTACGCACCCGTAGTGATGGTCAACTGGGAGTTCTTCGACAACCAGACCCCGGAATCTGCTCGGAACCTGATCGATTCGCTGCGCTCGGACGACGAGGTCGTTCCCACCCGCGGCGCGTCCCTGTGCACCTTCAGAGAGACCGAACGTATTCTCGCTGGCTTCCCCGACGACCGTCTCGGCGCCGTCCAAGCCGGTGGAACTGCGGGGGCACCGACTCTCGCAGGACTCCGCGTCGCACGTCGAGCGGGAATGTCGGCGCCCGCGGAATCGGAACCCAGGGACAGCGGCGAGGCTCCCATCGGGTCGGAAGCGGCCAATGCGGCGGCATTCACGAAGGACAAGCCAGCACCCGCACCCGGGGAATCGGTTCCGCCGGAGAAGGGACACTGACGTGGAAGGGACACTGACGTGCCATTGACTCCGGTGTTGAGCAGCTATTGGGACGATCCCGAATCGTGGACCCTCGAAACATACGAACGTCACGGGGGTTACGAGGGACTACGGCGCGCCTTCGACATGCCCAAGGACGATGTCATCGCGCTCGTGAAAGACGCTGGGCTCCGCGGTCGCGGCGGAGCAGGCTTCCCGACCGGCATGAAGTGGAGCTTCATCCCACAGGTTGGTGACAAGAAAGGCGGGGACAAGCCGCACTACCTGGTGGTCAATGCCGACGAGTCCGAGCCGGGAACCTGCAAGGACATGCCGCTCCTGCTCGCCACCCCCCAGGTACTTCTCGAAGGAATCATCATCGCCGCGTACGCGATTCGAGCGCATCGCGCGTACATCTATGTCCGCGGGGAAGTTGTTCCGGTACTGCGCCGCATACAGGCTGCCGTCGCCGACGCATATGCCGCGGGCTACCTCGGCACGGACATCATGGGTAGCGGGTTCGATCTCGACGTCGTCGTCCATGCAGGTGCGGGCGCCTACATCTGCGGCGAGGAAACAGCTCTACTGGACTCACTCGAAGGCCGCCGAGGACAACCACGTCTACGGCCTCCGTTTCCAGCCGTCGCTGGGCTCTACGCCTGTCCGACGGTGGTCAACAATGTCGAGTCCATAGCGAGTGTTCCGGCAATACTGCGCAACGGAGTCGATTGGTTCCGCTCGATGGGTAGCGAGAAGTCGCCCGGTTTCACGCTGTACTCGTTGTCCGGGCACGTCACAACACCCGGTCAGTACGAGGCGCCGCTCGGCATCACGCTGAGAGAACTGCTGGAGTACGCGGGCGGTGTCCGGGCAGGTCATTCCCTCAAGTTCTGGACTCCAGGTGGCTCGTCGACCCCGATCTTCACCGAGGAACACCTCGATGTGCCGCTCGACTACGAGGGCGTCGCCGCGGCAGGGTCGATGCTTGGAACCAAGGCACTTCAGATATTCGACGACACCACCTGCGTCGTCCGAGCGGTGCGCAGATGGACAGAGTTCTACGCACACGAGTCCTGTGGCAAGTGCACGCCGTGCCGCGAAGGCACCTACTGGCTCGTCCAGATCTACGAGCGGCTCGAAACAGGCCGCGGCACCGAAGCGGATCTCGACACCCTCCTCGACATCGCCGACAGCATTCTCGGTAAGTCGTTCTGTGCACTGGGCGACGGCGCCGTCAGTCCGATCACGTCGTCGCTGAAGTACTTTCGCGACGAATACCTCGAACACATCGGCGCGCCGTGCCCGTTCGATCCACACCGCGCCACACTGATGGCGGGAGAGCTGACCTCATGAGTGTCGAAGCCCAGACGGTGACCGTCAGTATCGACGGCAACGAGCTCCAGGTCCCGCCCGGGACGCTGGTGATCAGAGCCGCCGAACTGAGCGGTGTCCAGATTCCCCGTTTCTGCGATCATCCCCTTCTCGATCCGGTCGGCGCGTGCAGGCAGTGCCTGGTCGAAGTAGAGGGTCAGCGCAAGCCATTGGCGTCGTGTACGACGACGGTGACCGACGGCATGGTGATTCACACCCAGGTCAGTTCCCCGGTCGCCGCCAAAGCACAGGACGGCGTCATGGAGCTTCTGCTGATCAATCATCCGTTGGACTGTCCGGTATGCGACAAGGGCGGTGAATGCCCCCTGCAGAACCAGGCGATGTCATCGGGGCGATCGGATACACGCTTCACCGACGTCAAGCGCACGTACCCGAAGCCTGTTCCGCTGTCTTCGGAGGTTCTCCTCGATCGTGAACGCTGCGTGCTGTGCGCCCGGTGCACACGCTTCTCGCAACAGATCGCCGGGGACCCGTTCATCGAGTTGATCGAACGTGGCGCTTTGCAGCAGGTGGGAATCTACGAAAACGAGCCCTTCGAATCGTACTTCTCCGGAAACACCGTCCAGATATGCCCGGTCGGCGCACTGACGGGCGCGGCGTATCGATTCCGCGCCCGTCCGTACGACCTCGTCTCGACGCCGAGCGCCTGCGAGCACTGCGCGAGTGGGTGCGCCCAACGCACCGATCACCGTCGCGGAAAAGTACTGCGCAGGCTGGCCGGAGACGACCCAGCGGTCAACGAGGAGTGGAACTGTGACAAGGGACGCTGGGCGTTCGCGTACATCACCGAACGCGACCGACTCGATACCCCCCTCGTCCGGACTGAGGATGGATCGCTCGAGCCGGCGTCCTGGTCCGAGGCAATAGCTTTCGCTGCCGACGGCCTGAAGGCTGCGGGATCTGACGTCGGCGTCCTGGTCGGTGGGCGCTCGACGCTGGAAGACGCATATGCATACTCCAAGTTCGCACGAGTTGCGCTGAACAGCAACAACATCGACTTTCGAGCTCGGGCACACAGCGCAGAGGAGGCAGAGTTTCTTGCCTCGTGCGTAGCCGGTCGCAACATGGACGTCACCTACAACAGCCTGGAACACGCTCCGACGGTGGTTCTGGTCGGCTTCGAGCCCGAAGAAGAGTCTCCGATCGTCTTCCTGAGACTCCGCAAGGCCGTCCGTACGAGGGGCCAGAAGGTCCTTGCCATCGCCCCGTGGGCATCTCCCGGCGTCACCAAACTCGGTGCCGCACTGCTTCGGTGTGTTCCGACCGGCGAAGCCGCGGTCCTCGACGAGCTGACGGACCTCGAACCGGGCACAGTAATCCTCGTCGGCGAACGCCTTGCCGAGACGCCGGGCGGATACTCTGCAGTCGCGCGATCGGCAGCGAAGTTCGGTGCGCAAGTCGCGTGGATTCCTCGCCGAGCCGGCGACCGCGGCGCGCTCGACGTAGGAGCACTGCCGAACCTGCTGCCAGGTGGGCGACCGGTCTCGGACCCCGACGCGCGGGCCGAACTCGAGAATCACTGGCACATCGACTCCCTCCCTGTTGCCGATGGTCTCGGCACGTCGGAGATTCTCGAGGCCGCACGGTCAGGGTCCGCGCTCATCATCGGCGGCGTCGAACTCGCCGATCTTCCCGATCCTGCTGGAGCGGCCGCTGCAATCGACAGCGCATCGTTCGTCGTCAGCCTCGAATTGCGGCACAGCGGAATCACCGATCGCGCGGACGTCGTGTTTCCCGTCGCACCGGTGACGGAGAAGGCGGGGACGTTCGTCGACTGGGAGGGACGTCCACGATCCTTCGATTCGGCGGTGCACGGTACGCGCTCGTTGCCAGACGGTCGCGTGCTTCATGCGCTCGCCGCCGACATGGGTCGCCCCATCGGACTTCCCGACGTGACGTCGGCACAGGACGAGATCGCCTCACTCCCGACCTGGAGCGGCGCCGGAACTACGGTCCCGACATGGCCGTCCGAGCAGGTCCCGACACCTGCAGCAGGTGAAGCACGGCTCGCGACCTGGCGGATGCTGCTCGATTCCGGGCGTATGCAGGACGGTGAACCGCACCTCGCAGGTACGGCGCGCACTCCGGTTGTCCGGCTTTCCGACGCGACCGCCCTCGAGATCGGCGTGTCGGACGGCGACTGGGTAACGGTGACGTCGGACAGAGGCTCGATAACGTTGCCGTTGACGATCACCGATCTTCCCGACCGCGTGGTGTGGTTACCGCTTCGATCGCCCGGCTCCGAAGTGAACGCCGCACTCGGCGTCGGCAACGGCGGAGTAGTCCGTATCACAGGAGTGGAGTCGTGATTCCCGGCTTCGGCACCGATCCATGGTGGCTCGTCGTCGGCAAAGCGGTCGCGATCTTCGTCTTTCTCATCTTGACACCACTTGTCGCGATTCTTGCCGAGCGCAAAGTGATGGCTCGGATGCAGATGCGCGTCGGCCCCAATCGAGTCGGTCCGGCCGGGATCCTGCAGAGCCTCGCCGACGGCGTGAAGCTGGCTCTGAAAGAGGGCATCGTCCCCAAGGGAGTCGACAAACCGATCTATCTTCTTGCACCAGTGATCGCAGCAGTTCCCGCGTTCATGGCATTCGCGGTGATTCCCTTCGGTCCCGAGGTGTCGATCTTCGGCCAGCGAACTCCACTGCAGCTGACCGACTTTCCCGTCGGTGTGCTGTATATCCTGGCGGTCACCTCGGTCGGGGTGTACGGAATCGTGCTGGCAGGATGGGCGTCGGGCTCGACCTACCCGCTACTGGGTGGCCTCCGCTCCACCGCGCAGGTGATCTCGTACGAAATCGCGATGGGACTCTCGTTCGTTGCGGTGTTCCTGCATGCGGGGACCATGTCCACGTCGGGAATCGTTGCTGCACAGTCGAGTACCTGGTACATCTTCCTTCTGTTCCCGTCGTTCTTGATCTATCTGACCTCGATGGTCGGCGAAACCAACCGCGCACCTTTCGACCTCCCCGAGGCCGAGGGCGAATTGGTCGGAGGCTTCCACACCGAGTATTCGTCGCTGAATTTCGCGATGTTCATGCTCGCGGAATACGTCAACATGGTGACGGTGTCGGCGCTGGCTACGACGCTGTTCCTCGGCGGTTGGCACGCACCGTTCCCGATCAGCCTGTGGGAGGGCGCCAATGCCGGGTGGTGGCCGGTCCTGTGGTTCACGCTCAAGGTGTGGGTCTTCTTGTTCGTGTTCATCTGGTTGCGGGCGACACTCCCCCGTCTGCGCTACGACCAGTTCATGAACCTGGGATGGAAGGTGCTCATCCCGGTATCCCTGGTGTGGATCGTTCTCGTCGCCACTGTGCGTGCCTTCCGCATCGAGGGATACGGTTCGCTCGCCGTGGCGCTGGTAGTGGTCAGCGCACTCGTCGCACTGCTGGTTGGGGCCCTCGCATGGCGTCGACTTCACCGTGAACGCGACCCGGACGGCCCGCCGACCGAGCGCCAACCCTTCGATCCGATGGCGGGCGGGTTCCCAGTCCCGCCGCTTCCTGGCCAAACCGCACCGAAACCCGAGAAGGAGCGCAGCGATGCCTGAATTTCTAGGCCCAGTAGCAGGTTTCGGGGTCACGTTCGCGACGATGTTCAAGAAGCCGGTCACCGAGAACTACCCGGAAGAGAAGACGCCGACGGCCGCGCGGTATCACGGGCGACACCAGCTCAATCGATACGCCGACGGCCTGGAGAAGTGCATCGGCTGCGAACTGTGCGCCTGGGCATGCCCTGCCGATGCCATCTACGTCGAGGGCGCAGACAACACCGAGGAGGAGCGCTACTCCCCAGGTGAGCGATACGGCCAGGTCTATCAGATCAACTACCTCCGGTGCATCGGCTGTGGATTGTGCATCGAGGCGTGCCCGACACGCGCACTGACGATGACCAACGAATACGAACTCGCCGACGACAACCGCGCCGACCTCATCTACGAGAAGGACCGGTTACTCGCTCCGCTCGAACCCGGCATGGAACCCGCGCCACACGACATGGCCGAGAATGCAACGGCCGCGGACTACTACCGAGGAACGGTCCAGTGACCACCTCGACGGCCGAGGCAGTCCAGTTCTGGCTACTCGGCGGGCTTGCCGTGATCGGGGCCGTCGCAATGGTCTGCGCGACGAAGGCTGTCTACTCGGCACTGTTCCTCGCGGTCACCATGATCATCCTCGCGGTCTTCTACATTGCGCAGGGTGCCGTTTTCCTCGGCGTCGTGCAGGTCGTGGTCTATACGGGTGCAGTCATGATGCTGTTCTTGTTCGTGCTGATGCTCGTCGGTGTCGATTCCGCGGATTCGCTCACGGAGACCCTGAAAGGCCAGCGGTCCGCAGCTATTGCCGCCGGGATCGGATTCGGTCTAGTCGTCATCGGAGCAATCGGCAACGCATCGGTCCAGTCCGGCCGACCGGAGTTCGTCGGTCTCGACGAGGCGAACGCAGGCGGAAACGTCGAAGGCCTAGCCGAACTCATCTTCATCAAGTACTTGTGGGCGTTCGAGCTCACCGGCGCACTGCTCATCATCGCGACAGTCGGGGCAATGGTTCTGGCCCACCGTGAACGGTTCGAGGAACGACAGGGCCAGCGTGAGTTGTCGATACAACGCTTCAAGGACGGCACTCACGTCACCCCGATGCCGAGTCCCGGCGTGTACGCACGCCACAACGCCGTCGATTGGCCTGCACGCCTGCCCGACGGGTCACCGTCGGAACTGTCGGTGAATCCGATGCACCGAGGACATCGGGACGGTGAGATGTGAATCCGGAGAACTATCTCTATCTGTCGGTACTTCTGTTCTCGATCGGCGCGGCCGGGGTTCTACTTCGCCGCAACGCCATCGTTGTGTTCATGTGCATCGAGCTGATGCTCAACGCGGCGAACCTCGCATTCGTGACGTTCGCCCGCATGCACGGAAACCTGGAAGGACAAGTGTTCGCGTTCTTCACGATGGTGGTTGCGGCAGCCGAAGTCGTTGTTGGCCTTGCCATCATCATGACCATCTTCCGTACTCGCCGTTCGGCTTCCGTCGACGACGCCAACCTGCTGAAGAACTGACATGAACGCCATCTGGATTCTCCCCGGACTGCCGCTCGTCGGGGCCGTAGTGCTGCTCCTCGCCGGCCGGCGATCCGATCGCTTCGGCCACATCCTCGGCACAGTGATGTCGGGAGCAGCTTTCGCATTCGCGGTGATGCTGTTCCTCGACATGCTCTCTCGTAACGCCGACGACCGCGCAGTGTCGGACACCCTGTACAGCTGGGTTCCCGTCTCCGAGCTGCAAGTGGACTTCGGTTTTCGACTCGACCAGCTATCGATGTGTTTCGTACTACTGATCACCGGTGTAGGCACATTGATCCATGTGTACGCGATCGGGTACATGTCCACCGATCCCGATCGGCGCAAATTCTTCGCGTATCTCAATCTGTTTCTCGCAGCAATGCTCCTGCTGGTTACCGCCGACAATTTCCTCGGCTTGTATGTCGGGTGGGAGGGTGTCGGCCTCGCCTCGTACCTGCTCATCGGGTTCTGGCAGCACAAGCCGTCCGCCGCCACTGCCGCGAAGAAGGCGTTCGTCGTCAATCGTGTCGGTGATATCGGACTGATGATCGCGCTGATGATCATGTTCGCGAACTTCGGGAGTGTGTCCTTCACCGACGTCTTCGCAGGGGTGGACAGTGCCTCTACCGGCACGCTCACCGCCCTCGGATTCGTTCTCCTGCTTGCTGCATGCGGTAAGTCGGCGCAGGTTCCCCTGCAGAGCTGGCTCGGCGACGCCATGGAGGGACCGACGCCAGTCTCAGCGCTCATCCACGCCGCCACCATGGTCACCGCCGGCGTCTACCTGATCGTGCGATCCGGTCCGATCTTCGAGGCAGCTCCAGCGGCGCAGACGGCCGTCGTGATCGTCGGCGCGGTCACCCTCCTGTTCGGCGCAATCATCGGCTGCGCCAAGGACGACATCAAGAAAGCACTCGCTGCATCGACGATGAGCCAGATCGGCTACATGGTCCTCGCTGCCGGGCTCGGCCCCGCTGGATACACGTTCGCAATCATGCTGCTGCTCGCGCACGGTTTCTTCAAGGCGGGGCTCTTCCTCGGGGCTGGATCGGTGATGCACGGTATGAACGACGAAGTCGACATGCGCAAGTACGGCGGGCTGAGAACCGCAATGCCGATCACCTTCGTGACGTTCGGGCTCGGCTATCTGGCGATCATCGGCGTACCACCGTTTTCGGGCTTCTTTGCCAAGGACAAGATCATCGAGGTCGCATTCGGTGCGGGAGGCTTGCAGGGTGCCGCGCTCGGTGTCATCACATTGGCCGGTGCCGGACTCACCGCGTTCTACATGACGCGTGTGATGCTGATGACCTTCTTCGGTACGCCGCGGTGGGAATCCGGTGCGCATCCACACGAATCGCCCTCGATCATGACCGGGCCGATGATGGTTCTCGCTGTCGGTTCGGTTGCCGCGGGAGCATTGTTCACTCTCGGTGGATCATTGACGCACTGGCTGGAGCCTGTGGTCGGTGAGGCCGAGGAGGCACACGCAATTCCCGCGTGGGTGGTGACGGTACTGGCGCTCTCCGTCGTCGCCATCGGAGTTGCGTTCGCGTACAACCGATATGCGCGCACTCCGGTACCCGCGCTCGCGCCCGAATCGGTGTCGGCTCTCACATCGGCAGCACGAGCAGATCTCTACGGTGACGCCGTGAACGAAGCTGTGCTGATGCGACCAGGGGTGAAGCTGACCCGCGCAACCGAACGATTCGACGAGATCGCCGTTTCAGGTGTCACTCGGGGTGTGACGACGGGTCTCGCCGGCTTGTCCATACGAATCCGGAGGCTACAGACGGGTTACGTGCGCTCGTACGCACTCACGATGCTCGCGGGTACGGCTGTCGTCCTCGCCATGATGTTGGCGGTGATGGTGTGGTGACCGACTTTCCGTGGTTGACGACGCTCTGGTTGTTGCCGGTGATCGGCGCTGTGCTGACGCTCGTGACTCCGCGGTCACGGCCCCAGCTCGCAAAGACCTGCGCACTGTCTGCGTCGCTGGTGACGCTCGCCGTCGCGATCGTCCTCGTCGTGCAGTTCGATCCCGGCGGGGAGAACTATCAGTTCGTCGAATCACACTGGTGGATAGAATCTTTCGGAGCACGATACGAACTCGGCGTCGACGGCATTGCATTGGTTCTCGTTCTGCTGACCGCTGTGCTCCTTCCGCTGCTACTGGTGGCCGGATGGAACGATCCACGATTGGGCGAGTCGGCACACGTGTACGTCGCGTCGATACTGATCGTCGAGTCGATGGTGCTGATGTCTTTCTGCGCTCTCGACGTACTGCTGTTCTACGTGTTCTTCGAAGCGATGCTCATTCCGATGTATTTCCTGATCGGCGGATTCGGTGGCCCAGGGCGAGCCGCAGCTGCGGTGAAGTTCCTGCTCTACAACCTCGTAGGCGGACTGGTCATGCTCGCTGCCGTGATCGGGTTGTACGTCGTCGTCGGAACCTTCTCGTTCCGGGAGATATCAGTCATGGCAGCGAACGAAGGACTCGATGTCAGTCCAGGCGTACTCAATGCGCTGTTCCTGGGCTTCATGTTCGCATTCGCCGTCAAAGCGCCACTGTGGCCGTTCCATTCGTGGCTTCCCGATGCCGCTGTCGAGTCGACGCCCGCCACCGCGGTCCTGATGATGGCGGTGGTCGACAAGGTCGGAACGTTCGCCATGCTCCGATACTGTCTGCAACTGTTCCCGGAGTCCTCGCGATACTTCGCGCCGGTGATCGTCACGCTCGCCGTGGTCGGCATCGTCTACGGCGCTGTTCTCGCGATCGCGCAGACCGACGTCATGAGACTGATCGCGTATACATCCATCTCGCATTTCGGATTCATCATCCTCGGCATCTTCGCCATGACGAGCCAGGGTCAGGCAGGTTCGGCGCTGTACATGGTGAACCACGGAATCTCGACCGCTGCACTCTTCCTGGTGGCCGGCTTCCTGGTGTCTCGCCGAGGCACCCGCGTCATCGCGCACTACGGCGGCGTTCAAAAGGTTGCGCCCGTTCTCGCCGGCACTTTTCTCGTCGCCGGTCTCGCTACACTCTCGCTACCCGGCCTGGCACCGTTCGTCAGCGAATTCCTGGTGCTGATAGGGACATTCGCGAAGTACCACGTCGCGGCGGTAGTGGCATCGTCCGCGCTCGTACTGTCGGCGATCTATGTTCTGTGGCTCTACCAACGAGTGATGACGGGCCCACGGCGCGCCGAGAACGACGGCATGAAAGACCTCGTTCCGCGTGAGCTTGCGGTCATGGCGCCGTTGATCGCACTGCTGATCATTCTCGGTGTCTACCCCAAGCCCCTGCTGGACATCGTCTCACCCGCTGTGGAGACGACGATCACCGCAGTCGAGACCGGAGGCCCATGATGAACGACGGCATCCTCACCGCGCCGAGTATCGAGTACGGACTGTTGTCACCGATGCTGATCGTGTTCGCTGTCGGGCTGATCGGAGTGTTGGTCGAAGCGTTCGCGCCGTCCTCGATTCGCTACCGACTCCAGATGACACTCGCCCTCGGCGGAACCGTCGGCGCGCTCGCGGCAGTAGTGGCAGTTGCCGTGGCCGAGTCCGGATCGCCGGGAACACGCGCCGCCATGGGCGCAGTGGCCATCGACAAACCGACGTTGTTTCTGCAGGGAACGCTGCTGCTCGTCGCAGTGCCATCGCTGCTGATGGTCGGAGAGCGCTCGCTGGAGAGAACGCATGCCGATGCCTTTGCGCCCCAGGCGTCGGCCGTCCCCGGCAGCCTCGCTGAGCGCCAAGCATCACAGGCGGGGGCAGCACTGACCGAAGTGTTTCCCCTGACGATGTTCGCGCTCGGCGGACTTCTCCTCTTTCCCGCTTCGAACGACCTTCTGACGATGTTCGTCGCGCTGGAAGTGTTCTCTCTGCCGCTCTACCTGCTGTGCGGACTGGCACGACGGCGCCGCCTTTTGTCGCAGGAAGCTGCGATGAAGTACTTCCTCCTCGGCGCATTCTCGTCGGCGTTCTTCCTCTTCGGCACCGCGATGCTCTACGGGTATGCGGGCACGCTCGAGTTCGGTGCCATCGGCGACGCCATCGCGATCGGTTCAGGCAACGACGTACTTGCCGTCCTGGGCACTGCGCTCGTCGGTGTCGGCCTGTTGTTCAAAGTCGGGGCCATTCCGTTCCACTCCTGGATTCCCGATGTCTATCAGGGCGCGCCGACGCCGATCACTGCGTTCATGGCCGCCGCAACGAAGATCGCCGCCTTCGGAGCAATGGTGCGCCTGTTCTACGTGGCCCTGCCCGGACTGCGAGACGACTGGCGCCCGGCATTGTGGGCGGTTGCCATCGTCACGATGCTGATCGGTGCCGTCCTCGCTGTCACTCAGACCGACATCAAACGCATGCTCGCTTACTCCTCGATCACGCACGCGGGGTTCATACTCACCGGACTCATCGCCTTCGACACCCAGGGCCTTGCTGCAATCCTGTTCTACCTGTTCGTATACGGGTTCACCACGGTATCCGCGTTCGCGATCGTGACCGTGGTGCGCGACGACGACGGCGAAGTAACCGAGCTTGCGCGCTGGGCCGGGATCGGACGCCGATCACCCGTGATCGCCGCCGCATTCGCGTTGATTCTGCTTTCCTTCGCCGGAATACCGCTGACGGGCGGATTCATCGGGAAGCTCGCCGTATTCCAGGCGGCAGCCGAGAACGGCGCTACCCCTCTCGTCATCGTCGGCGTGCTGAGCAGCGCGATCGCCGCTGTCTTCTACGTGCGTGTCGTCGTGCTGATGTTCTTCTCGGACGCCGACGACAGCCCTACCGTCGTCGCCCCCGGGCCCGCAACGTCCCTCGCCATCGGCCTCGGCGTGCTCACGACTGTCGCGTTCGGTGTGTTTCCGCAACCACTACTGAGCATGGCGGAGAGCGCGGCTGTGTTCGTCCGTTGACGATGCCGGGTTCGTAGCCGATCCGATCATAGGCTTCCCGACCGAACAGTCTCCCCCTCTGGTTCAATGGACTATCGAACTACCGCGTATCACTTCGCTCGGGGAGTGCAGAGGCCCATCGATGAACGCGTTGCGCGAGTGGTGGTCGCAGCCGACCGATTACACGTGGAACGTCGCGTATGCCCAGTCACATCCAATACTCCGCCGAACAAAGGTCGCAATAGGCGTGTGCTGTTGGGCCTACGGCCTCGTCTGCGTGCTTGCGCTCATCACTCCCGTCCTGTCACCGGGCTGGCTGCCGCCCGCAGTCGTCGGAGTCTTTGCCCTCAGCACCGTCGTCGTCGGGTTCAGGTGGGTTTGTCGCCCTTGGCCCACGTACCGGGGCTCACTCATGTTCATCGCGTACGCGGAAGTCGGCGTCACAAGCGTGCTGATTGCTCTCGAAGATCCGCAGGTCGCGATGCTGTGCGCGGCACTTCTCGGTGTCGTGGGCAACTACCTCGCGGGTTTCCACAACACGACTGTGTTCGTGGCTCACCAAGTGTGGGCGTTGGCAACCTGCGGCGTCCTTTACGCCCAATCGCTGCTGTACACCGATGTTCCGGCCGGCCAGAGCACGGCGTACCTCATCGTTCTCGTGATGGTCCTCGTCACCTCGCCGGTCCTGACGCAGGCATATCTGACGTTCCTCAGGCGGGACGCCGTCGTTGCGCATTTCGATCCGTTGACCGGACTTCGTAACCGTCGTGGGCTCGAATCTGCGGTCGACTCGCTGTTCGACGATGTATCGACCATTGCGGTACTCGTCGCCGACCTCGACAACTTCAAGTCGGTCAACGACAACTTCGGACACAGCTTCGGCGATGACGTGCTTCGGGGAACGGCAGAAACCTTGAACCGGTTCTTCCCCGCGCCCGCAATCACTGCACGGACCGGCGGCGAGGAATTCGTCGTCGTGACTACCGATTCCCTCGACAAGGCTTCGATCGCTGCCGAGCAACTCAGGCAACAAATCCCCGAGTGCAATACAGCCGGACACACGACGACGAGCATCGGTATTCACTATCGAAGCGTGGTGTCTCAGCCGATCAGCGCTCTGCTCGGCGAGCTGCTCGACAGCGCGGATGCAGCGATGTACGAGGCCAAGCGCCGCGGCGGCAACTCCGTGGTGATCGACAACACTGACGACGAGGTACGTTTCACGTCGTGATGGCCCATGATGGAGGAATGAGTTCGAACGAACTCTTCGGAGGTCCGAAGAGAATTCTGTCAGTTGTCGCCGTGATCGTCGTCGTAGCCGTTCTGGCCGCACTCGCCACCCTCCTCGTGCGCCACCTGTTGGGCCCACCGGAGGGCCAGTCACCGTACGAATCGACCTCCAGTAGTGTGACCTGCACAACACCGCCTCCGAGCTAGGCCGCTTCGAGCTGGGAAAACACTGAACCGGCCACGGCCGAGATGTCCGTTATTTGGTTCTAGCTACCCCGATCACGGATCATACGAGCGTGACTTATCCCAGCGGCGCTCCGAAGACGACCGTTGTCGTACCCACGTACAACGAACGCGAGAACCTCCCCAAGCTCGTGGGCATGCTCGCAGACTTGAAACTGGAGAACCTCCATGTTCTCGTCGTGGACGACAACTCTCCGGACGGCACCGGAAAAATCGCCGACGAGATGGCGGAATCAGGTTCGACTCCGCCGGTGAGCGTGCTACACCGCACCGAGAAGAACGGCCTCGGCCGGGCGTACGTAGCGGGGATGACCCGCGCTCTGTCCGACGGTGCCGACATCGTCGTGCAGATGGACGCCGACCTTTCGCATCCCGCCGACGTCATTCCGTTGATGATCCGGACCCTCAGCGAGACCGACGCCGCTGTGGTGCTCGGATCCCGCTACGTACCGGGTGGCGCAGTGGCGAGCGACTGGCCCTGGCATCGGAAGGCTCTCTCCGCCTGGGCCAACTTCTACGTCAACACGATTCTTCGACTGAAGGTCAAGGATGCGACTGCGGGCTTCAAGGCGTGGCATGCCTCCACGCTGCGCGCTATCGACGTCACCTCGGTCGAGAGCAACGGCTACGCATTCCAGGTCGAGATGAACTACCGAACGGTCCGCCAGGGTCTCGAGATCGCCGAGGTGCCGATTCGCTTCGAGGAACGCAACGATGGCGAGTCGAAGATGAGCTTGTCCGTCCAACTCGAATCGGCACTCGTGCCGTGGAAGTTGTTGATGAGCCGCAAAGGCTGATCAGGCCGCCTTCGCCTTTGCAGCGTAGGTGTCGACGTACTCTTGCCCGGACAGATCCATCAGGGCTGACATGACCTGGTCCGTTGCCGACCGTACGACCGCGTGATGCGCGGACAACTCGCGGTAACGTGAGAAGTCGAGCGCTGGACCGAATCTGACGACGATCTTCGCCGGACGCCACATGCGAGTGCCGACCGGGTTGAACTTCTCGGTACCGAACATCACAACCGGCACAACCGGTGCCCCTGATTCGAGGGCGACCCGCGCCATTCCGGTCTTGCCCTTGTAGAGCCGACCGTCAGGCGACCGGGTTCCCTCGGGATAGATTGCCCAGATCCCGTTGTCGGCCAGTATCTTTCGCGCCGCATCCAATGCTGCGTCTCCGGCGCCACCGCCGGATCTGTCCACCGGAACCTGGCCGGCGCTGGTGTAGAACCAGCGAATGAACCGCCCTTTGATTCCTCCGCCTTCGAAGTACTCGCTCTTCGCCACGAACCTGATCCGGCGCTTGACAACGAGAACCAGGAAGAACGAATCGACCACGGTCAGATGATTGCCGGCCAAGACGATGGGCCCAGATTCCGGTAGATGGTGAGCACCTTCGACCCGAGGCCTTCCCAGAACGCGGAGTATGGGTCCGATGAGCACGTACTTGAATATCCAGTACCACATGTGGAACCCCACTCTTGAAGAGATGTATGGCGCAAGTCTCTTCAACTGTAGTCGCCCGGGCCCTCAACCTACGATCGACTTGACCGACGCCGGCAACTGGCGGACGTTCTTGTACGGACCGACGACGGCTGCGCCGAATTGGCGAGTCAGCAGCACCCTCGCCACGTCCCGCACCTCCTCGACCGTCACCTGATCGATTCGAGACAGCGTGTCGGAGATATCCCGGTGGTTGGCATAGTTGAGTTCGCTCCGGCCGATACGGTTCATTCGCGAACCCGAGTCCTCGAGCCCGAGAACGAGCCCCCCGCGAAGCGAACCCTTCGCTCGCGCGCACTCGTCGTCGGTGATGCCGTCGGAAGCGACCTGAGCCAGGACCTCCCGTATCACGGTGGTCACTTCGGCCAAGTTCTCCGGCTGACATCCCGCGTACACCGAGAACGCGCCGGAATCGGCGAACGTGTCCACCGAGGAGTACACCGAATAGGCCAACCCGCGCTCCTCACGGATCTCCTGGAACAACCGCGACGACAGTCCCCCACCGACCGCCGCGTTGAGGATCGACAGAGCCCACCGATGCCCCTCGTGCCTCCCGAACGCGCGGACGCCTAGGGCCAGATGAGCTTGCTCGCTGTCGCGACGGATGAACCGAAGTTCCGGACGATCACGCAGCCGCACAGCGCCTTCACGGCGCGGCACCGGGTGCACGCCCTTGTGCAGATGCTGCGCGAAGGCTCGTTTGACCAGTGCGACGGTCCGTCGGTGGTCCACATTGCCTGCGACCGCCACGACCATCCGATCTGGGGTGTAGCGACGGCTGTGAAACGAGCGAAGCTGAGCACGTGTCATCGATTCGATCGATTCGACCGTGCCGATGACGGGCCTGCCGACTGGATGGTCGCCGAACATGGCTTCGAGGAACAGATCGCCCAGAAGATCCTCGGGGTCGTCGTCACGCATCGAGATTTCCTCGAGCACTACCTGACGCTCGACATCGACATCGGCAGACCGGCACCGACCACGCAGAACCACGTCGCTGACCAGGTCGATGGCCAATTCGACGTCATCGTCCAAGACGTGTGCGTAGAAGCACGTACTTTCCTTGGACGTGAAGGCGTTCAACTCGCCACCGACACCGTCCATGACCTGAGCGATTTCGAGTGCGCTTCGCGTCGGCGTCGACTTGAACAGGAGATGCTCGAGAAAGTGCGCGGCGCCTGCCACACTCGGCCCCTCGTCACGGGAGCCCACTGCTACCCAGACGCCCACCGACGCGGACCGAACTCCAGGTACGAACTCGGTGACGACGCGAAGACCACCAGGCAGAGTTGTACGCCGAACGCCGAGGTTCTGCCCGGCGGGATCCGAAACGGCAGAACGGTACGTCCCATAGGGACGCACCGTTCTGCCGCGAGTCGTGTTACTCAGCGTTTGCCTCGACAGGAACGTCGGCCGGAGCCTCCACTGGCGCAGCGGCAGAGTCGTCCTCGACAGGGACGAGGCTGATCTTGCCCCGGTTGTCGATATCGGCGATCTCGACGCGCAACTTGGATCCGACGCTCACGACGTCCTCGACCTTGTTGATGCGCTTGCCGTTACCGAGCTTGGAGATGTGCACCAGTCCGTCGCGGCCCGGGAGCAGCGAGACGAATGCACCGAAAGCCGTTGTCTTGACAACGGTTCCCAGGAAACGCTCGCCGACCTTCGGCAGCTGCGGGTTGGCGATGGCGTTGATCATGTCGATCGCGGCCTGTGCGGACGGGCCGTCCGCTGCACCGACGTAGACCGTGCCGTCATCTTCGATCGAGATGTTGGCACCGGTCTGCTCGGTGATGGAGTTGATCATCTTGCCCTTGGGCCCGATGACCTCGCCGATCTTGTCGACGGGCACCTTGATCGCGGTGACGCGAGGAGCGTAGGGGCTCATCTCGTCCGGGGTGTCGATGGCCTCGGCCATGACCTCGAGGATCGTGGCGCGAGCGTCCTTTGCCTGCGCCAGCGCACCGGCGAGCACCTTGGAAGGAATGCCGTCGAGCTTGGTGTCGAGCTGCAGAGCCGTGACGAAGTCCTTCGTGCCCGCGACCTTGAAGTCCATGTCACCGAACGCATCCTCAGCGCCGAGGATGTCGGTCAGAGCGACGTAGCGGGTTTCGCCGTCGACCTCGTCGGACACGAGACCCATGGCGATGCCCGCCACCGGCGCGCGCAGCGGCACACCGGCGTTGAGCAGCGACAGAGTCGAAGCACAGACCGAGCCCATCGACGTCGAACCGTTGGAGCTGAGCGCCTCCGAAACCTGGCGGATGGCGTACGGGAACTCTGCCTGGCTCGGCAGAACCGGCAACAGAGCGCGCTCAGCGAGCGCGCCGTGGCCGATCTCGCGACGCTTGGGCGAACCGACGCGACCGGTCTCACCGGTGGAGTACGGCGGGAAGTTGTAATGATGCATGTAACGCTTGGACGTCTCGGGCCCGAGCGAGTCGACCTGCTGCGCCATCTTCACCATGTCCAGCGTGGTGACGCCCAGGATCTGGGTCTCGCCGCGCTCGAACAGAGCCGATCCGTGTGTCCGCGGAATGATCGCAACCTCGGCGGACAGCGAACGGATGTCGGTGATGCCGCGGCCGTCGATGCGGAAGTGATCAGTGAGGATGCGCTGGCGAACCGACTTCTTGGTCAGTGCGCGGAATGCGGCACCGATCTCCTTCTCGCGGCCGACGAAGCTGTCGCCGACCGAGGCGAGGACCTGAGCCTTGACCTCGTCGAGCTTGGCCTCACGCTCGGCCTTGCCCGCGATCGTCAGTGCCTCGTTCAGCGGGATCTTCGCGGCACTCTCGACGGCGTCGAACACGTCGGTCTGGTATGCCGGGAAGACCGGGTAGTCGCCGGTGGGCTTTGCGGCCTTGGCGGCCAGTTCCTGCTGTGCGGTGCACAGCGCTGCGATGAACGGCTTCGATGCTTCGAGTCCTTCGGCGACGATGGACTCGTTGGGAGCTGTTGCGCCACCCTCGATGAGCTCGATGACGTTCTCGGTTGCCTCGGCCTCGACCATCATGATGGCGACGTCTGCGTCGGCACCGGATCCGGAGACGATGCGGCCGGCGACGACCATGTTGAACGCAGCCTTTTCGAGCTGCTCGTTGGTCGGGAACGCGACCCACTGCTTGTCGATCAGCGCGACGCGAACGCCACCGATCGGGCCGGAGAACGGCAGGCCGGCGATCTGCGTCGAGGCAGAGGCCGCGTTGATCGCGACGACGTCGTACAGATCGGCGGGGTTGAGGCTCAGGACCGTGATGACGACCTGGATCTCGTTGCGCAGTCCGTCGACGAACGTCGGGCGCAGCGGCCGGTCGATGAGGCGGCAGGTGAGGATGGCGTCGGTGGACGGACGGCCTTCACGGCGGAAGAACGATCCGGGAATGCGTCCCGCGGCGTACATCCGCTCTTCGACGTCGACCGTCAGTGGGAAGAAGTCGAATCCTTCACGGGGGTGCTTGCCGGCCGTCGTGGCCGACAGGAGCATGGTGTCTTCGTCGAGGTAGGCAGCGACTGCGCCGGCGGCCTGCTGCGCGAGGCGGCCGGTCTCGAAACGGATGCTGCGCTTGCCGTAGGTGCCGTTGTCGATCACGGCGGTGGCTTCGTAGACGCCCTCTTCGGCTTCTATCGTTGTTGTTTCCGTCATACTCTTCTTCTCGTCCTCTCGTCTTTGCCGTGCCCGAACCAGCACTTACGACCGACACTGCGACAGCGTCGGGTGGGCACGGCGATGCGCGAGCACCCATGTGCTCGCGATGTCCTGCTGGCGTTGCAAACACAGAAAGCCAACGAGGAACAGTCTAAGCACTGCCTCGTTGGCTACTGCATATTTCGAACTTGGAAACTAGCGACGCAGTCCCAGACGCTCGATGAGCGAACGGTACCGCGTGACGTCGACCTTGGCGATGTACTTCAGCAGGCGACGACGACGTCCGACCAGCAGCAGGAGGCCGCGGCGGGAGTGGTGGTCGTGCTTGTGCTTCTTGAGGTGCTCCGTGAGATCGACGATGCGCTTGGTGAGCATCGCGACCTGAGCCTCGGGTGAACCGGTGTCGGTCGGGTGCAAGCCGTACTCGCCGAGAACGGTCTTCTTCTGTTCGGTGGTCAATGCCACTGGTACTACTCCTGATCACTGACGTCCGCGGGAAAGGAAAGCGGTGCAGCCACCACGGACCGCAGCGTGCACCGAAGAGACAGCCTATCAGGAGGGTTGCCGGGACAGGACTGCGCGTGCCCGTTCGGAGTCCCTGCCCATCTCTTCGACCAAGTCGTCGATCGAGTCGAACTTCTCCATACCGCGTAGGCGCTCGACGAAGTCCACGGCCACATGCTGGCCGTACAGGTCGCCGTCGCTGTCCAGAACGAACGCCTCCACAGTGCGAGTCCGCCCGGAGAACGTCGGATTGGTCCCGACCGACACTGCGGCGCGGTGCCGCTCACCCGGAGTGACCGTACCCATGATCGGTCCAGGGCCGAGCACGGTGAACCACGCGGCGTACACGCCGTCTGCAGGAATGGCGGAGTACATCGGCGGAGCGACGTTGGCTGTGGGATATCCCAGCTGTCGACCACGGCCGTCACCGTGAACCACGACTCCCTCGACCCGATGTGGGCGCCCGAGAGCTGCAGCGGCGGCGGCGACGTCACCCGCGTCGACACACGAACGAATGTAGGTCGACGAGAACGTCACCGCATGCTCGGCGAGAAGGTTGACACCGTCCACTGCGAACCCTGATCTTTCACCGATCTTGCGCAGCAGGGCGACGTTGCCGAGCGCTTTCTTGCCATAGGTGAAGTTCTCCCCCACGACCACCTCTGCCACGTGAAGCCGCTCCACCAGAATTTCGTGCACGTAGCGCTCGGGTGTCAGCTTCATGAGCTCGGGCGTGAACGGCATCACACAGAAGACATCGATGCCGAGTTCCTCGGCCAACTCCGCCCGGCGGGTGAGCGTAGTCAGTTGCGCCGGATGGCTTCCCGGACGGACTACTTCCATGGGATGCGGATCGAATGTCATCAGCACACTCGGCACCCCACGTTCCCGAGCCGAGGTCACCGCCCGGGTGATCAGCTGGGCATGACCGCGGTGCACGCCATCGAATACGCCGATCGTGAGAACGCAGCGACCCCAGTCGGCAGGTACATCGTCGAGACCTCGCCATCTCAGCACAAGCGAAGCCTACGGCCCACACCTCGAGCGGTCACTTCCGGATCGGTGTGTCTCGGCAAACACCTGTGGACAAACCTTCGAACGGTCTGCCAATATTTCGGTGTGCCGAACTTATTTTTTCGCATCGTCGCAGTAATGCTCGTGTGCGTCGCTGCGTCGAGCGGGTGCGCTCGTGCGGTCGGAGAGGACGATGTCGGACAGATCGACGAATCCAAGCCTCTCGTTCTCACCACCTTCACGGTCCTGGCAGATATGGCACGCAATGTCGCGGGTGAGCACATGACGGTTCAATCGATCACCAAGGCCGGAGCCGAGATCCACGGCTACGAGCCCACTCCCGGAGATCTCCGCACCGCTGAGCAGGCGGACCTCATCCTCGACAACGGCCTCGGCCTCGAGGCCTGGTTCGAGAAGTTCGTCGAACGCGTCCCGGCCCCACACGCCGTCGTCAGCGAGAACGTGGACCCGGTGTTCATTCGTGGGGACGCCTACGCGGGCAAGACCAATCCGCACGCCTGGATGTCACCGGTCGTGGCGGAGACCTACGTCGACAACATCGCCGCGGCGTTCGTTCGCCTCGATCCCGACCACGAGGTGGACTACCGCGCCAATGCGGAGAACTACAAGACTCGAATCCGCGCCGTGAGCGCCGAGTTGAAGACCGATCTGGACAAGCTGCCGCCGAACCAGCGTGCACTCGTGTCGTGCGAAGGCGCATTCAGTTATCTGGCTCGGGATTTCGACCTGCAGGAGATGTACCTCTGGCCGGTCAATGCCGAGCAGGAGGGCACTCCCAAGCAAGTCGTCGCGGCGATCGACTTCGTCGAAGACAACGACGTACCGGCGGTGTTCTGCGAGTCCACCGTGTCGGACAAGGCCCAACTTCAGGTCGCCGAGGACACCGGCGCCCTGTTCGGCGGAAAGCTATTCGTGGATTCACTGAGCGAGGAAGGTGGACCAGTTCCGACCTATCTCGACCTTCTGACCTACGACGCCCGCACCATTACCGACGCTCTATTGGGAAAGCCGGAATGAACGAGATGACACCAGCCCTGCACGTATCCGGAGTCAGCGTCGCCTACCGCGACGTCACCGCCCTCATCGACGCCTCGCTCACACTCGAACCCGGCCGGGTATGCGGTCTTGTCGGCATGAACGGCTCCGGCAAATCCACCCTGTTCAAAGCGATCATGGGCGTCGTTCGGCCGGACACCGGATCGATCAGCATCTTCGGCGGACTCCCGTCCAAAGCACGCAAGGACGGGACCGTAAGTTACGTCCCGCAGAGCGAATCGGTCGACTGGACCTTCCCGGTCAGCGTCCGCGAGGTGGTGATGATGGGGCGCTACGGCAAACAGAACTGGATGCGCACCCCCCGCGCCGTGGACCGCGAGGCAGTCGCCGCAGCGATCGAACGGGTCGATCTGACCGAACTGGCCGGTCGCCAGATCGGTCAGTTGTCCGGCGGACAACGCAAACGCGCGTTCGTGGCGCGCGCGATCGCGCAGGAGGCGTCACTGCTTCTGCTCGACGAGCCGTTTGCGGGCGTCGACAAGCGGACCGAGGCCACCATCACGAGATTGCTCCGTGAACTGACCGCAGCAGGCGCTTCGGTCCTGGTGTCCACGCACGACTTGCATGCTCTGCCCGACCTGTGTGACGAAGCCGTGCTACTGCAGCAACGAGTGCTGATGAATGGCACGCCACAGGACGTACTACGTCCGGAAAATCTCGCGATGGCCTTCGGCGTCGACCCCCTGCGCACCTCGGAAGCGAGCTGACCGTGTATCTCGTAGATTTCTTCGTCGAGCCGTTGCAATACACCTTCATGCAACGTGCCCTGCTCGTCACGATCGTCGCATCCATCGTGTGCGCGGTTCTGAGTTGCTGGCTCGTGCTGATCGGCTGGTCCCTGATGGGCGACGCCGTCTCGCACGCGGTCCTGCCGGGCGTCGCTCTGTCCTACTTGCTCGGCGCTCCGTTCGCCATCGGAGCGTTGCTGTTCGCACTCGTCGCGGTCGGCGCCATCGGAGTCGTGCGCAACACCACCCAGGTCAAGGAGGATGCGGCCATCGGGGTTGTCTTCACTACGTTGTTCGCACTCGGCGTGGTACTCATCTCGAAGTTCCCCAGTCAGATCGACCTCAATCACATCCTGTTCGGAAATCTGCTCGGCGTATCGCAGAGCGACATGTGGCAGGTCGTCGTATTGGGCGGACTTGCGTTCGTGGTCATGATCGTCAAACGACGAGATTTCACGTTGTTCGCGTTCGATCGCACGCAGGCGCGAGCAGTCGGTATCTCCCCGACATTCCTGTCCGGGCTGATGCTGACACTCTTGGCACTGACGACGGTGGTCGCACTGCAAGCAGTTGGAGTCATTCTGGTCGTCGCGATGCTCATCACACCCGGTGCGACGGCGTATCTGCTCACCCAGAGTTTCAGGCGCATGCTCCTACTGGCACCGGCTATCGGCGTCGGCTGCGCGGTGGTCGGGATCTACGTCAGCTTCTATCTCGACGTGTCCTCGGGCGGAACCGTCGTACTTGCACAGGGATCGGTGTTCACGCTTGCGTACCTGTTCAGTCCGACGCAGGGCATAGTGACGCGCGCACTTCGACGCCGCGAGGCCGCCGCCGTGTGAGCGTCGAGCACGCTGACGTGTCATTTCTGGATGGATTGCCTAAGCTCCATTGCGTGGTTGAACGTACCGAGGACCCGTCCACTGCCGACGAAGTGCAGCTGTCGGCTGTCGCGCAGGACTATCTGAAGGTCATCTGGACTGCCAGCGAGTGGAGCGAGGATTCGGTCAGCACCAAGATGCTGTCCGAGCGCATCGGTGTCTCCGCCTCGACCGTGTCCGAGGCGATTCGAAAGCTCGCCGATCAGGGAATGGTCGATCATGCGCGGTACGGGGCGATCTCTCTCACCGATCGCGGGCGTGCCGCAGCTATCGCCATGGTTCGCCGACACCGGCTCATCGAAACGTATCTGGTGCGCGAACTCGGTTATGGATGGGACGAGGTTCACGACGAAGCAGAGATACTCGAGCACGCCGTCTCCGACCTCATGATGTCGCGCATCGACGCGAAACTCGGTTTCCCGGAACGGGATCCACACGGCGACCCGATCCCCTCCGTCGACGGCGCGATCTCCTCACCCGAGGCGACTCGCCTCAGCGACTACACCGACGGTCAGTGCGGACGGGTTGCGCGCATCTCCGACTCCGATCCCGCAATGCTCAGGTATTTCGACTCCGTCGGGATCTCGCTCGACCTGTCGATCACGGTCGTCGAGCGGCGCGATTACGCCGGCACGGTGGCCATCGAGCTCGGGCACGGCGAACGTAACTCGATCGACCTCGGCCAACGCGCTGCCGAAGCCATCTGGATGATTCCCGCGTAGCTACAGACCTCGCAGTGTCGCCGGTCGGACCACCATGACCGAACTCGCCCGCTTCCCCTTCTCCTGGAGCAGCGCAATGGTGTGGCCGGTCGGGTCGATTGCCGCATACACCCCAGCAAGCCCGATCGGATCGAGCCACCGTCCCTGACTGATCGCTTCGGCTTCCTCCGCGTCGACCTGCCGGTGCGGAAACGCGGTGCGAGCCGCCTCGTCGATGTCGAGACTGACACCGGGTGCATCCGCAAGTTGCTCGAGCGTCCGCGCGTGCTCGAGTGTGAACGGCCCGACACGCGTGCGGCGCAATACCGTCAGGTGGCCGCCGACCTCGAGCGCGGCGCCGAGATCGCGAGCGAGCGCACGTACGTAGGTGCCGGACGAACACTCGACCTCGACATCGAGGTCGACGAACCCGGTGCCGGGGACGTCACGCCGAGCAAGCACGTCGAAGCGAGTGACGCTCACCCGTCGCGCCGGGATCGTGAACTCCTCGCCGGCGCGCACCAGCTTGTGTGCGCGCTGTCCGTCCACTTTGATGGCACTGACGCTGGAGGGAACCTGCTCGATATCGCCCGTGAGCAGCGCGACCTGCCGGGCAATGTCCGCGTCCTCGAGCGCCGTTGCCGAGGCGTCCGCGACGGTCTCGCCCTCTGCGTCGTCCGTCGACGTGGTTCGGCCGAGCCGAATGGTTGCGGTGTACGCCTTGGTGGTCAGCGCCAGCAGACCCAACATCTTCGTCGCTCGTTCGATGCCGAGGACGAGAACCCCCGTGGCCATCGGGTCGAGAGTCCCGGCATGCCCGACCTTCCGGGTGCCCAACAACTTGCGACACGAGGCCACGACGTCGTGGCTCGTCACCCCGGGACCCTTGTCCACGATCAACAACCCGGCGCCGACGAGGCCGGAGGACAATTTTCCGCGTGCAGACACGAGTGATCATTCTGCCAGGCGGGGAATCACATCACTGCAATCGCCGTGACGATCAGCCCATCGGAGATCAGCCAACGACCGTCGAACGAGGACAACGGAGCGCCCGATTCGGTGTGTCCAGGCACCAGAAGTTTCGAGTGGAATGTGCCGGAGAATTCGCTTCCCGTCGACGTCCGCTCGAACGTGATGTGGGCATCCTCGAACCCGAGCCAGCGGCCGGTGAGCGGCTCCCACGCCTTGTAGGTCGCTTCCTTGGCACAGAACAACAAACGGTCCCAGTGCATGCCGGAATCGGTCGTGCCGAGCCACTCGCGTTCGGCTTGCAGACTCACGGCGTCCAGAACGCCGTCGGGCAGCGGCCCGTGTGGTTCGGCGTCGATACCCACGGACCGCACTTGCAGTGCGTATCCGAGGACTGCGCCGCGATAGCCGTCGCAATGGGTCAACGAGCCGACGACGCCCTTCGGCCACTGAGGGGCGCCGGACTTGCCCCTCATGATCGGAGCCGGCTCGACCCCGAGTTTGTCCATCGCCACGCGCGCGCAGTGCCGAGCCGAGGTGAATTCACGCTTGCGCTTGTCGACTGCTTTGGCGACGAGAGGTGCTTCCAGCGGATGCGGCTGAAGGCCAGGAGGATCCTCGAAGAGCTCCGCAGCGACGACGCCGTTCGGCAGGATCGACTCGATCACTTGTTTGCCCTCATCTTCTCGACCTCGGCTTCCATCTCGGGCGTGACGGTGAAGTGCCCGCCCCACTTGTTCAGCGTTCCCTCGGGGTACTCGGGCACCGGGAGTATCTGACGAAGTACGTTGCTGGGCAAACCACGACGCTTCCACTCGCGGGGATAGCCGACGGAAACCTCTTCGAAGCGCACACCGTCGTAATACGTGGTGCGCGGAATATGGAGGTGCCCGTACACCGAACACACTGCGTTGTAGCGGGTGTGCCAATCGGCCGTCAGCGTCGAACCGCACCACAGCGCGAATTCCGGGTAGAACAGGACGTCTGTCGGCTGGCGAACCATCGGAAAGTGATTGATCAGGACCGTCGGGATCGACAGGTCGAGGCCGTCGAGTCGCTCCTCGGTGGCCGATATTCTCGCGCGGCACCACGCATCTCGCGTCGCGAAGGGTTGCGGAGAGAGCAGGAACTCATCCGTTGCGACCACATTCTTGTCTCGTGCGATTTTCAGACCGTGTTCTTTGTCGAGCGCACCTCGCGGCAGGAACGAATAGTCGTACAGCAGGAACATCGGCACGAGGGTGGCTGGGCCACCTTGGCCTTCCCACACGAGATAAGGATCCTCCGGCGTCACCACGTCGATCTCACGACAGAGGTTCACCAGGTACTCGTACCGCGCGACACCATGAATCTGTACGGGATCCTTGGCGGTAGTCCACAGCTCGTGGTTGCCGGGCACCCAGATCACTTTCGCGAACCTGCTGCGCAACAACTGGAGGGCCCATTTGATGTCGTCGGTCTTCTCGGAGACGTCGCCGGCAACGATAAGCCAGTCTTCAGGCGATTCGGGGTGAATATCCTCGGTGACCGGACGATTGCCGCGGTGACCTACGTGGATGTCACTGACTGCCCAGAGCTTGGCTGTCACAGGCCACAGTCCTTCCGATTGCGTGTGTGTGGGTTCCGAATCACTACCAACGCTTCATTGTCTCCTGCGATTCCTGACGGTGCGACAATCGGGCCATGGGAATTCTTCCAGCAGGTGTGCTGCTCTCCGTGATGGCTGCGTTTCTAGCGGGAATCGCCTCCGACAACTTCGTGGCAGGCTTCGCGATCACTGCAGTCGTCTGCGCCGTGGCGCTGGCAGCCGCCCACTTCCTGGCCCGTGCAGTCATTTCTCGTCGAAACCGCTAGAACCTACGCATTTGCTGGTTTATTATTTGATTTGTGCCGCATCCACGGATTCGCGTCAAAGACGCTGCAGAACTACTCGGGGTCAGTGACGACACCGTCCGTCGATGGATCGACAGCGGTGCACTGCCCGCACAGAAGGACGACGCGGGACGCAAGGTCATCGACGGCGCCGAACTGGCTCGGTTTGCCCGTCAGCACGCAACACCACCACCGGATCCGACCGGGACCGGCAGTTCGGCCCGCAACCGTTTCGTCGGACTGATCACGAAAGTGACTTCGGACACCGTCATGAGCGAGGTCGAGATGCAGTGTGGACCCTTCACTGTCGTCTCGCTCATGAGCACCGAATCGGTACGACACCTCGGTCTGGAGCCGGGGAAGATTTCGGTCGCCGTCGTCAAAGCAACCACCGTCATCGTCGAAGCAACGGCCTCGTGACGCGAACACCGATCAGTCTTCTCGTCCTCGGCGCAGCTGTCATCCTGCTGGCGGGATGTGGCAATTCCGAAGGCGCCGGCTCCGCGACGGACACCATCACCGTCTTTGCAGCTGCATCGCTGAAATCGACGTTCACAGAGCTGGGTGAGACGTTCGAGGCCCAGAATCCCGCAGTGACCGTGGAATTCAACTTCGCCGGGTCCTCGGACCTCGTCACTGCGCTTGCGCAGGGCGCACCGGCAGACGTCTTCGCTTCGGCGGACACCATCAACATGACCAAGGCTGTCGAGGCGAACCTCGTCGATGGCGAGCCCGTGAACTTCGCGAAAAACACCCTCACGATCGTCACCGCGCCCGGCAATCCCAAGGACGTGGCGTCGTTCGCCGACCTGGCCGACCCCGACATCCTGACGGTGGTCTGCGCACCACAGG
Organism: Rhodococcus sovatensis; assembly: GCF_037327425.1. Lineage (NCBI taxonomy): Bacteria > Bacillati > Actinomycetota > Actinomycetes > Mycobacteriales > Nocardiaceae > Rhodococcus > Rhodococcus sovatensis. The sequence continues at coordinate 2,457,007 of NZ_CP147846.1, forward strand.
TTCCGTGCGGCAACGCCACCGCCACTCTCGAGAAAGCAACCGGCACCACAGTTCCGGCGGTCAGCGAGGAGGCTTCGGTGACCGACGTCCTGGGCAAGGTCACGTCGGGGCAGGCAGATGCGGGCCTGGTCTACGTCACCGATGCAGCAGGCGCCGGCGACCAGGTGACGACCGTCGACTTCCCCGAAGCCCGAGAAGCCGTCAACACCTATCCCATTGCTGTTCTGAAGAGCAGTCGAAATGTTGCCGCGGCGTCGGCATTCGAAGCACTGCTCACCGGCCCGACCGGCCGGCAAGTACTGATCGAAGCCGGGTTCGCGGCTCCGTGAGGCCTGCACTCCCGAGGTGGATGTTCGTTCCCGCAGCACTGGGCGCGTTGTTCGTTCTCACGCCACTTCTCGCGATCCTGCTGAAGATCGACTGGACGAACTTCGTTCCGCTCGTGACGTCCGAGTCCTCGCGCACTGCCCTGATACTCAGCCTGAGAACCGCGGCAACGAGCACCTTGTTGTGCGTAATCCTCGGCGTACCGATGGCTATGGTGTTGTCCCGCACTGACTTTCCCGGGTTGTCGATACTGCGAGCTCTCGTTCTGCTGCCCCTTGTCTTGCCACCGGTGGTGGGTGGTATCGCCTTGCTGTACACGTTCGGCCGGCTCGGTCTTCTCGGTGAATATCTCGAGGGATGGGGACTATCCATTGCGTTCTCCACCACGGCGGTGGTACTCGCCCAGACATTCGTTTCACTGCCGTTTCTCGTCGTCAGTCTCGAAGGGGCACTGCGCAGTTCCGGTAGCGAATACGAAACGGTCGCGTCCACGCTGGGCGCTCGTCCCACCACCGTACTTCGACGTGTCACCATTCCACTCGTCTTGCCCGGCCTCGTGTCAGGATCGGTCCTCGCCTTCGCACGCGCTCTCGGTGAGTTCGGCGCGACCCTGACCTTCGCTGGTTCGCTCGAAGGGGTGACTCGGACCCTCCCGCTGGAGATCTACCTTCAGCGGGAGACCGACGCCGACGCGGCCGTCGCACTGTCGCTGTTGCTCATCGTCGTGGCGGCCATAGTCGTCGTCGCTGCTCGCGGTCGGCGTGTGGCGGGTGCACTGTGAGTTCGATATCGCTCACTGCCGACGTCATCGGTCGTGACGTGTCCTTCGAGTTCGACTGCGCCGACGGCGAAGTCGTGGCAGTTCTCGGGCCCAACGGCGCAGGAAAGTCGACCTTGCTGTCCGTGATCGCAGGATTGATCCGACCCGACACCGGACGCGTACTGCTCGGAGACGACGTCGTCACCGACACCGACACCGACAAAGGAACCTTCGTCCCTGTCCATGCCCGTGGGGTCGCAAGCCTGACGCAGAACGCCCTTCTGTTTCCGCACCTCTCTGTCGAAGCGAACGTCGCTTTCGGTCCCCGCAGTCGCGGCCTGCGCAAACGCGAAGCACACTTCAGAGCCCGCACATGGCTCGAGTCCGTCGACGCGATCGAACTCGCCGGGCGCAAGCCAGGTGAACTCTCCGGGGGCCAAGCGCAGCGCGTCGCCGTCGCACGTGCCCTGGCAGCCAATCCTCGGGTCCTCCTCCTCGACGAGCCGATGTCGGCCCTCGACGTCGACACCGCACCTGCCCTTCGACGCGTGCTGCGGAGGGTCCTGCGCGAACAACGACGGACGGCCGTCATCGTCACTCACGACCTGCTCGACGCGTTGGCACTTGCGGACACCGTTGTGGTCGTCGAGAGTGGACGGATCGTAGAGCGCGGCCCGACCACCGAGGTACTCACGGCTCCCCGCAGCGCCTTCGCTGCACGGATCGCGGGCGTCAACCTCCTATCGGGAACCATGGACGGCGCCGATTCGCTGAGCACGTCCTGGGGGCTGACCGTGTCGGGGCTAACCGTTTCGAGGCTAGGCGGAATCGACAGCGCCGGCAGCGGTGTCGCGGTCTTCGCACCCGCCGCCGTCGCGGTGCACCTCGAACCGCCACACGCCAGCCCGCGCAACGTCTTTCCGGTGACCATCGCATCGATGGACGTCCACGGTGCAACAGTCCGTATCAGGGCGGATCAGCATCCGGATGGGAGTCCCGGAATCGCAGCGGACGTCACGCCCGCCGCCGTTGCCGAACTCGACCTCGAACCCGGTCTAACCGTCTTCTTCGTCGTGAAGAGTCAAGAAGTAGCGCTTCACTCCGCGACGCGCTGAATGTCCGCACCCACCAGCGCCCAGCGGCCGGACATCATCCGCACGACGACGGTGATCATGCGAAGAATCACGAAGATGCTCAGCCCGACCCAAATTCCGCGCACACCCCAGTCGAACGCCAGCGCCATCCAGATCGATGGCAGGAAGCCGATCAGTGCGCACCCCAGCGTCGCCGTGCGCAGGAACGCGGCATCCCCCGCTCCGAGCAACACCCCATCGAGTGCGAACACCACTCCCGCGATCGGAACGATCGCCACGAAAATCCACCAGATGGAGTGCATCGCCGCAACAACCGAGAGGTCCGTTGTGAACAGCCCCGGAATTACGGTGTAACCGGCCGCGAACAGCGCTGCAAGTGCGATCGCGAACACCGTGGACCAGACGGTCAGACGCCACCCGAGCCGAGTCGCGCCGCTCGCGTCAGCTCGGCCGAGAGCTGCGCCGACCAGTGACTGCGCTGCGATCGCCAACGAGTCGAGAGTGAGCGCAACGAGATTCCACATGTGCAGGACGACCTGATTGGCGGCGACCGACGCTGCACCGAATCGCGACGCCACCGCGGCGGCCGACAAGAAGCATGCTTGGAAAGCAAGCGTTCGAATGATCAGGTCTCGGCCGAGTATCAACTGCGCTCGCATGATCGACCACGACGGACGCAGCGGCACTCCTGCGCGAATGATCGCGACCACGAAGAACCCACCGGCCACGGCTTGCCCGAGGACGTTCGCAACGGCCGAGCCGACCAGGCCGAGATGCGGGACACCCAGCAGACCGTGGACCAGCACCGGGCACAGAATCGCTGACAGGCCAAGCCCCGCAAGCACGAAACGGAGTGGCCGTGCGGTGTCTTGAAGTCCTCGCATCCAACCGTTGCCCGCGAGCGACACGAGGATGAACGGCACGCCGAGTATCGCCACCCTCAACCACGTGGTGGCCTCGGTCGTGATCTCACCACCGCCGCCGATGGCCGAGAGAATCGGTACGCACAGCACTTGCATCACACCGACGATGATCAGACCGAGTGCCAGCGCGAGCCAGGTCGCCTGGACGCCCTCCCCGACCGCGTCTCGATCACGCCCTGCCCCGTGCAAACGAGCGGCTCTCGCCGTCGTGCCGTAGGAGAGAAACGTCAGAGTACTCACCTGCGCAAGAACGAGGCCGCCTACCGCCAGACCCGCAAGAGGTAGGGCACCGAGACGTCCGACGACAGCGGCGTCGAATAGCAAGTAGATCGGCTCGGCTGCCAACACGCCGAGGGCGGGCAGCGCGAGACCGAGAATGCGACGCGGTGATGCATCTCCGGCTGCGCTCGTCTCAGCCGAGCGCATCGACCAGCAAGTCGATCACATCGGTCTTCGCACCGTGTGCTGTGAACCCCGCCGCGTTGCGGTGGCCGCCGCCCCCGAGCGTCGCAGCCACTGTCGAGACGTCCACTGCGGTCTTCGACCTCAGCGACACGGTCCACTCGTCACCGGATTGCTGTTTGAAAACGGCAGCCACCTCGGCCTCGGACGTCGTCCGAACGATGTCGATGACGCTCTCGATCTCCTCGGATCGCATACCCTCGGAATTTTCACGCAGAATTACCGCGTACACGAGGCCGAGACCACCGACCGCATCCTGTACGAGAGCGGCGGAACCGAGAACGGAACCGAGCATCGGAAGCCATCCGAACGGGTGATTGTCGAGCAGTTTGCGCGCGATCGCGGCACCGTCGATGCCGGTCGCAAGAAGCCGCTCGGCAAGCAGGTGTGACCCCGGACGAACCCATCGGAATGATCCGGTGTCGGTGACGAGGCCGGCGAACAGACAGTGCGCCAGGTCAGTATCGACGGCAACGTTCCACGCGTCGAGCAGGCGCGTAATGACAGCCGTCGTGGACTCCGCACCGTCGTCGACCACGTTCAGCGTGCCGAATCTCGTGTTGGACCGGTGGTGGTCGATTACCAGACAGGCGTCGGCCATGTCGATTCGGTCGGCCAGCGCACCCAGTCGGCCACGACTACCCGCGTCGACCGTGACGACCAGATCGACTCGAGACCGAACGTCCTCGGGCGCAGTAAGCATGTCACGGCCGGGCAGTTCGTTCATCGACTCGGGAAGCTCACTGGGACTTGCAAATGCAACCTGCACCTCGACGCCACGCCGAGCCAATACCGTTCCGATCGCAAGACCGCTGCCGATCGTGTCGGCGTCCGGCTGCACGTGGCACAGCACCGTCGCACTCCGCGCAGTCTCGAGCAGCGAGATCGCAGAAGCGAACATGTCGTCCACTCGATCAGTCCACGTCGGTGGACTCGGAATCCTCGACGGACTCGCGTGGAGCTTTGTATGGGTCGGGGTCGCCCGCGGGCTTGGCCGAGGCAGCCACCCGTGCGACTTCGCTGTCAGCCTGTCGAGCCCGCTCCAGCAGCTCTTCCATGTGACGCGCGGTATCGGGGACCGTGTCCGTCATGAACGTCAACGTCGGGGTGAACCTGACGCCCGTTCCTGCACCCACCTTCGACCTCAGTACACCCTTGGCCTTCTCGAGACCTGCGGACGCGGCTTGAAGATCGGGAGGGGTGTCGAGATCCTCGCCCATAACCGTGTAATAGATCGTCGCATCGTGCAAGTCGGCCGTGACCTTGCAGTCGGTGATCGTCACGAACGCCAGCCGCGGATCTTTGATCTCGTGGTCGATGGCCGTCGCAACGATGGCGGCAATTCGCTTCGAGAGCCTACGAGCTCTTGCCTGATCCACCATGAACTTTCACGCTCCTCACACGCGGTGCCGAGTCAGTCCTCGGGACCGAAAATTCTTCTTCTGACTGCCAACAATTCCAGATCGTGACGCTCGGCGACATGTCGCTCGCATTCGTCCAGCTTGTCGTGCAGACCTTCGACATCGGAGCCGACGGCCGCGATGCCGAACAACGAACGTCGAAACCGATCTCGTTCCCCCGTCTCCGCTGCCGACACTCCGAACCGTTGCAGCTCCGACAGAACCGGCAACACCGTCGAACGCTTGTCGGCGAGCGAACGGACATCCCCCAACAACACGTCCAGCTCGAGAGCACCCAGGTACACGCGGCCATCCTTCGAATCGGTTAGACCCCAACGATGCCGGCGGCGGTACCGATCAGTACCGCCGCCGGGCCTCGTTCGAATCAGTGCAGTGTCACTCCCCTTGATCCACCACAGCCGAGCACGTGCTAGTCGCGCGGCTTCTCACGCAGTTCGTACGCCTCGATGACATCGCCGACCTTGATGTCCGAGTACGTCACCGTGAGACCACACTCATAACCCTCGCGTACCTCTACCGCATCGTCCTTCTCGCGGCGAAGCGAGGAGATCGTGACGGTCTCGGCGACCACTGTGCTGTCACGCAACAGTCGTGCCTTGGCATTGCGACGGATCGTACCGGAGGTGACCAGGCAACCTGCGATGTTTCCGACCTTGGACGAACGGAACAGCGCGCGGATCTCGGCCTGGCCGAGAGCAACCTCTTCGTAGACGGGCTTGAGCATGCCCTTGAGGGCCTTCTCGATCTCGTCGATCGCCTGGTAGATAACCGAGTAGTACCGGATGTCCACGCCTTCGCGGTTGGCAAGCTCGGTGGCCTTGCCCTCCGCACGAACGTTGAAGCCGATGATGATCGCATTCGACGCCGACGCCAGGTTGACGTTGGTCTCCGTGACGCCACCGACTCCGCGGTCGATGACGCGCAACTCGACCTCGTCGTCGATCTCGATACCCAGCAAGGCCTCTTCCAGCGCCTCGACGGTTCCCGAGTTGTCACCCTTGAGGATCAAGTTGAGCTGCGAAGTCTCCTTCAGAGCTGCATCGAGATCGTCCAGGCTGATGCGCTTGCGACTCTTCGCTGCGAGCGCGTTGCGCTTGCGTGCATTTCGTCGATCCGCGATCTGACGGGCGATTCGGTCCTCGTCGACAACCAGGAGGTTGTCGCCTGCACCTGGAACCGATGTGAAACCGATGACCTGGACGGGACGTGACGGCAGCGCTTCGGTGACGTCTTCGCCGTGCTCGTCGACCATGCGGCGAACGCGTCCGTACGCGTCTCCCGCCACGATCGAGTCACCGACGCGGAGCGTTCCGCGGGCGATGAGGACCGTGGCAACCGGTCCGCGTCCACGGTCGAGGTGTGCCTCGATGGCGACACCCTGAGCATCCATGTCCGGGTTCGCACGCAGGTCGAGCGACGCATCTGCAGTCAACAGCACCGCTTCGAGAAGGGCATCGATATTGGTGCCCTGCTTGGCGGAGATCTCGACGAACATGGTGTCGCCGCCGTACTCCTCGGCAACCAGGCCGTACTCGGTCAGCTGCTGACGGATCTTGTCCGGGTTCGCGCCTTCCTTGTCGATCTTGTTGACCGCGACCACGATGGGCACATCTGCTGCCTGCGCGTGGTTGATCGCTTCCACCGTCTGAGGCATGACGCCGTCGTCGGCAGCGACGACCAGGATCGCGAGATCCGTGGCCTTGGCACCACGAGCACGCATGGCCGTGAAGGCCTCGTGACCGGGGGTGTCGATGAACGTCACGAGACGCTCGTTGCCTTCGAGCTCGGTCAGCACCTGGTAGGCACCGATGTGCTGCGTGATACCACCGGCTTCACCTTCGCGAACAGCGGTATTACGGATCGAGTCCAGCAGTCGCGTCTTGCCGTGGTCGACGTGACCCATGACCGTGACGACCGGCGGACGCTGCTCGAGATCGTCCTCGCCACCCGCATCCTCGCCGTAGGTGAGGTCGAAGCTGTCGAGAAGTTCGCGATCCTCGTCCTCGGGGCTGACGACCTGGACGACGTAGTTCATTTCGCCGCCGAGCAGTTCGAGCGTCTCGTCGTTGACCGACTGAGTCGCCGTCACCATCTCGCCGAGGTTGAACAGGGCCTGCACGAGCGCTGCGGGGTTCGCGTCGATCTTGTCCGCGAAGTCCGACAGCGATGCGCCGCGAGCGAGACGGATGGTCTCACCGTTGCCGCGAGGCAACCTGACGCCGCCGACTGCCGGAGCCTGCATGCTTTCGTACTCGGCGCGTTTCGCTCGCTTCGACTTGCGTCCACGGCGGACAGCTCCACCCGGACGACCGAATGCGCCTGCAGCCGCTCCGCGCTGACCGGGACGGCCACCGCCACCTGGACGACCGCGGAAGCCACCTGCGGGAGCACCACCTGCGGGAGCACCACCGGGCGCACCCGGTGCGCCGCCGCCGCGGTATCCGCCACCGCCTGCGCCGCCACCCGGACGTCCACCTGGCGCGCCACCTGGACGACCGGGGCGGCCCCCTGCTGCCGGACTCGGTCGTGCCGAACGTGTCGGCATTGCACCTGGATTCGGACGGGGAGGCATAGAACCGGGGCTCGGACGAGGTCCACCCTGGCCCGGAGCCGGACGGGGACCGCCCTGTCCGGGAGCTGGGCGGCTTCCGCCCTGCGCTGCGGCCGGACGAGCTCCGCCCTGACCAGGAGTCGGCCGTCCGCCGCCGGGGCGGGGACTGCCTGGAGCCGGGCGTGGAGCCGGACGCTCCACTGGCGCCGAGGAGTACGGGTTGTTACCGACCCGAGGCGCCTTGGGGCCTGGCTTCGGTCCCGGTGCGCCCGGCTTCGGTCCGGCAGGTGCCGATTCCGTCTCTGCGGCGACCGGTGCCTGCTGAGCCGGTGTCGGCTGAGCCGGAGACGGGGTCGCGGCCGCTGGAGCAGCCGGTTCTACCGGTGCGGCGGGGGACGGAGCTGCTGGTGCCGGCGTTGCTGGTGCCGGAGCTGCTGGTACCGGGGTTGCCGGAACTTCGGGTTCCACAGCTGCGGGCGTCGGACGCGCAGCAGGCTTGGGGCCCGGACGCGGACCGCCAGGCTTGGCGCCTGTACTCGGCTTGGGTGCGCTCGCGTTCGCGCTGCCGTTCTCGGACGGCGAGTCCGACTTCTCGGACGGGAATGATTCACGTAGACGACGCGCTACCGGCGCCTCGACGGTGGACGACGCTGATTTGACGAACTCGCCTTGCTCTTTGAGCCGTGCGAGTAGTTCCTTACTGGTGACACCGAGTTCTTTTGCCAACTCGTGCACGCGGGCCTTGCCTGCCACTGCTCTCCTCACTGAGAGGCCGAGCGAGGCATTGGTGCCTGCACGACCTCGGGTTAATTCCGATGGACGTTCATCGTCGGTGCTTCACGGTGTGCTCATCAGTGCTGTTGCCTGTTCTTCTCGTCGGGTAGAACTCTGCGCTCTACGAAGGCGTCGACTGCGGAAATGTCGATCGCTCCAGGTACTCGTAGTGCTCTGCCGAAGGCTCGGCGCCGCTCCGCGTTGTGGAGACAAGTCCGATCGAGGTGCAACCATGCGCCTCGACCAGGAAGTCGGTGCTCGGCATCCGGGACGACGATGCAATCGAAAGATTGCGGTTCACCGCCCGAACGACTGACCACGACACGCAGCAGATCGGCGGTCGGAGCTTTCTCCTTGCACCCGACACAAGTTCGCACCGGTAGACGTATAGGCGTCGAACCGGTGCTCACATGACTGCGGGGCATGGAGTTCAATTCCGAACCAACTCCTACTCTACCGCTGTATTGCTCCGAACTCCGCATTCTGCACTTACCCGCTGGTGGACTCGGGTGCCGCGGCCGCGTCGCTTCGGATATCGATCCGCCAACCGGTCAGCCGAGCAGCCAACCGGGCGTTCTGGCCCTCCTTGCCGATCGCCAGGGACAGCTGGTAATCCGGGACGATGACGCGAGCTGCGCGGGCAGCTGCGTCGACGACCGTCACAGACACAACCTTCGACGGCGACAGCGCATTCCCGACGAACGTCGCCGGGTCCTCGTCGAAGTCGATGATGTCGATCTTCTCCCCCGCGAGCTCGCTCATGACGTTGCGCACGCGCTGTCCCATGGGTCCGATGCACGCACCTTTGGCATTGAGACCGGAGACGGTGGAAAACACGGCGATCTTGGAGCGATGGCCCGATTCACGGGCGACAGCGATGATCTCCACCGACCCGTCGGCGATCTCGGGCACTTCGAGTGCGAACAGCTTCCGAACGAGGTTCGGGTGCGTGCGGGACAGCGTGATCTGCGGCCCACGCTGACCACGCGCGACTCCGACGACGTAGCACTTGATTCTCTCGCCGTGCTCGTAGCTTTCGCCCGGAACCTGCTCGGCCGGCGGAAGCAGACCGTCCGCCCCGTTGGCTTCACTGCCGATGCGGACGATGACGGTGCCTTTGGCATTGGCCCTGGTATCGCGCTGGATGACCCCGTTGACGATCTCACCTTCGTGAGTGGAGTACTCACCGAAGGAACGCTCGTGCTCGGCGTCACGCAAGCGCTGCAAGATGACCTGACGCGCTGTCGTCGCGGCGATACGACCGAATCCTTCCGGAGTGTCGTCCCACTCCGAGATGGTGTTGCCGTCCTCGTCGATCTCTTTGGCCATAACCTTGACCGAACCGCTCTTACGATCGACATCGATCCACGCGTGCTGCTGATGGCCCTCGGTGTGCCGGTACGCGGTCAGCAGTGCAGTTTGAATCGTCGAGATGACAGTGTCGATCGAGACGCCCTTTTCGGCCTCGATCGCACGCAGCGCAGCAATGTCGATATTCACTTGTCGGACCCTTCTTCCGGTGCTTCCACATTCACGATCTCATCGGAGTCCGCAGGCGCAGGCCGACCGTCCACGACGCCGCCCGCCAACTCCATCTCTTCGACCTTGGGCCGCGAGAACTCTACTTGTACAACAGCCTTGACGACGCTGGAGAGTTCGACAGCCCGAGTGGCCAGAACGCCCTTCGTGCGCGTGACAATGGTCACGACACCGCCGTCGAGTACCCCGATTCGCCCGTCGAACTTTTCCTCGGCCAACTCGATACGCACCGACCGGCCCCGAGCACGGCGCCAATGCCGCTCTTCCGTCAACGGTCGGTCGATACCAGGAGTGGTGACCTCGAGCGTGTACGGCGCTTCGCCGAAGTCCGACACGGCGTCGAACACCTCCGAGATCTCACGACTGAGAATCGGCAGAGTGTCCAAATCGATGCCCTGCTCGCGATCGACCATGATCCGAACAGCGCTGTGCTTGCCCGCAGACACGACGTTGACGTCCTCGAGGTCGAAGCCCTGAGCATGAATCAGATCGGACAGGAGCGCGATGACCCTCTCCTTGGACGGAACAGGCATCGCGGTGTGCACTCCTCGTGAAGTTGTGGGCGAATCATCGTCAGACGGTGAACGTACAGCCTAGCGCCATCGAGACGCGTCCGTGACCAGGTGCGGGTGCGCATGGCCGAGGGCGTACCTGGCACCATGTGAACGTGCCGACGTCCGCAATCGCCCCTTCCCTCAGTCGCCGCTCGGCGATCCGGCTTGCGGCGGGCGCAGCGCTCGCGACCGTCGGTCTCGTCACGACCGCCGGATGCTCTTCCGGCGAGGACACTGCTGCGACGGTCGACACTCTGACGACGCACCTTCGGCGAGCCCGCAAGGACGCGGACATGGCGGCAGCGTTGATCGCGATCCTTCCCGAACGCGTGAACGAACTCTCGGTGATTCAGTCCGAGCGAAGCGCACACGCCGATTCGTTGGCCGCGGAGATCGACCGCGTCTCGGGCGGCGAGAGCATCCCCCCGTCCACCCCGTCTACGACTACAACTACGCAGGTCCCACCGCCGACGTTGGAGGAGTTGTTGACCGGCTTGTCCGAATCGGGGCGCAGCGCAGCGGACTCGGCCCGGAACGAGTCGGGATATCGAGCCGGGCTTCTCGGCTCGATCAGCGCCGCGTGCACCGTTCAGTCGATCGTAGTACTGGCATGAACGAACTCGGAGAGGAGCAGCAAGCTCTGGTCGACGCACTGCACTCGGAGTACGCCGCCGTGTTCGCGTACGGAATCGTCGGGGCATTCTCGAATCCAGCGCGGGCCGATCTCGTTGCGGTCAACGCCGCAGCGCACCGGGCCCGGCGGGACGCGACGATCGATGCCCTGAAGGCGGCAAGTGTCACCGCACCCCCACCTGCCACCGCCTATACGACGCCTTTCCCGGTCACCGATCCGATCACTGCGGCTCAGTTGGCCGCGCAAGCGGAGGTGGACACCTCGATCGCATGGCGGTCTGTGATCGAACGCAGTAAGTCCGGCCCCACCAGAGAGACCGGAATCACTGCACTCACGGAAGCTGCGCTGCGACTGGCGAACTGGCGAGAGATCCTGGGAGTGGTTCCGTCCTCGACTCCGTTTCCCGGCCAGCCCTGATCGTTTCCTGGGCAGCTGTGGTCCCTGACGGCATGAACAGCGCGGCGAGAATTCCCACCGCGACCGCTCCTGCGCCGACGAGGAGCGCCGGTGCAAGCGCATCGGTGTAGCCGGTCGGTGTCAACGAGCCTCCCGCACCGAGGAACACCGCCGTCAGAACCGCAATTCCGAGCGCGACACCGATCTCGCGGATGGTGGAGTTGGTACTGCTCGCCGTAGCGTGATCGACCTCGGCCATGTCGGTGAGTACCGCAGTTGCAGATGGCGCGAAGGTCAGCCCCATTCCGATGCCGGCCATCGCCAGAGCGGGGACCATGCTCGCGTAGGACGTCCCGGGTTGCAGAATGGCGGCCATCCAGACCAGCGCCCCGGCCTGCAGCGTGAGTCCACCCACGAGCAGTGCGCGAAGACCGAGCCTCGGCGCGAGGAGACCTGCGAGCGGCGCCACGATCATCGGCGCCGCCGTCCACGGCAAAGTGCGCAGTCCCGCTTGGAACGGGGAATACCCCATGACGATCTGCAGGTACTGAGACAGGAGGAAGACAGCACCGAACATTCCGAGCGTGAAGGTGACACCGATGATGTTCGCGATCGAGAAACTGCGCGAGCGGAACAGCCTCAGTGGCACGACGGGGAACGCGCCACGCCGTTGCCGAAGGACGAAGCCCACCAACGCGAGCGCCGACACCAAGAACGACAACAGCACCGTACTGGAGGCCCAACCATCATCGTTGCCGTGGACGACGGCCCAGACGAGTAGGAAGACGCTCACGCCCGCGAGCACGATCCCGAGATAGTCGAGAGGTTGCCTGCGGCCGAACGATTCCTTCAACGTGACGAGTGCGAGCGGCACGGCGATGAGGGCGACCGGCACGTTGATCCAGAAAATTGCCTCCCAGGAGATGCCGTCGACGACCGCGCCGCCGACCACAGGACCCAGCGCGACCCCGAGTCCGGATACCCCTCCCCAAATTCCGATGGCCAGAGCACGTTTCGCGGCTGGAACAACACCGGCAAGGAGCGTGAGTGACAGTGGCATGATCGCCGCTGCGCCGGCGCCTTGAATTGCCCGCGCGGCGATCAGTAGAGCAGGGGTGGTCGCCAGAGCCGAAGCAATGGAGGCGAGGGTGAAGATCGCTATGCCGCCGAGGAAGACGTTTCGCCTACCCCACCGATCGCCCAACGTAGCTGCCGCGAGCATCAGGGTCGCGAAACTTAAGGTGTACGCGTTGAGGAACCATTGAAGTTCGCCGACCGACGCCGACAGATCGGCCTGAATCACCGGCAACGCGCTCGTCATCACCAGGTTGTCGAGGGTTGCCATGAACATCGGTAGCGAGGCCGCGACGATCCCAACCCAGATGGGGACAGTGCGTGACGGTGAGTGCTGGGTTTCGGCGGTAGCGGCCATCGTCGATCCTTTCGCGTGAAGCAACTTCTTTAGTAAGCATCGAATGATTACTTACGCGACAGACGCTAGTTATCGACTGATAACCTGTCAACATGGCAGCTCCGACGAAGACCACCCGCATGGACGCATCCGACCGTCGTGAGCTGGTGCTCGACGCGGCCACCCGCGCATTCGCCAAGGGCGGGTACGCCGGCACCAGCACGGACGCCGTGGCCAAAGAGGCAGGCGTGTCACAGCCCTACGTCGTGCGCATGTTCGGCACCAAGAGCGAGCTGTTCAGACTGGCGTTTCAACGAGCCATCGACGGAATCATGGAGGCCTTCGACGCCGTGCTGAACGGAACCGGACCGTATCCGGACGGCGACGTATGGGCAGCACTCGGCGGGGCCTACACCGAACTCGTCGCCGACCAGGACTTGCTGTTGGTGATGATGCACGGGTTCACGGCAGGGAGCACTCCCGAGATCGGAGCACAGGGCCGCGCAGGTATGGCCGCCATCTACACCCAGATCAAGGACAGCACTGGCTGCACGCCCGATGAAGCCCGCGACTTCATCGCCAACGGCATGCTACTGAATTGCCTTCTCGCCATGCAGGCACCCCAGTTCGCCGAAGACGACCCCGCACTCGGCGAACTGGCGATCTGCGCATTCGGTTCGGACCTGGACCAGCTGAAGAACGCGCCCTAGGGATTCATCTCGTACGCACCGTCGTAACCGAGGACCTCCGCCCACACGGCATCGAACCGCCCTCTGTCGACGACGGGTTTGCGAATTGCACCCAGCGCCCACGACTGCTGATCCTCGGTCGAGGACGGCTTGCCGTGCAACGCAACGGCATACGCCGAGAAGTCGCGAATCTGGAAGTCGAAGATCTGATCCAGCACCTCGGTGGACACCGCGTCCGCGCTCTCGAGGATCAGATGCCCGTAGACCACCAACGAGAACAGGTGCCCGACGTTCAGCAGGAAGTCGAGGTCCTTCTGCTGCCCCTCGTCGGGTGCCGCATCCGCGAGAAACTGTTTGAAGGCCAGCGCCTGTTCGTAGAAGCGCGCGACGTTCGGAACGCCGGAGTACTTCTCGTACATCGGCGCCCAATCATGGAAACGCACTTTTCCTGCCCCACGAGCCGGACCCTGAGCGAAGAAGAACGAGTCGTCGGAAGCGTCGTCGTGCGTCGAGACCGCGGGAAAGTCGACGGGCGTGAACATGTACGCGGGCATGAACTTCAGCATCAGCGCGACATTGACGTGGACGGTGCCCTCGAGCTTCGGCAGCGTCCCGATCAATTGGGCCGCTTCGCGGAAGTATGTGTCCTTCTCGTATCCCTTGGCAGCAATCACATCGTGCAGAGTCCGCACCACGATCTCACCCTCCGAGGTCACCTTGGCCTTCGTCATCGGATTGAAGAGCAGATAGCGGCGGTCGTCGGGGCCTGCAGCTCGGAAGTAATCCAGAGCCCGCGCGCTGAACAGTTTCATCGCGATCAAGCGTGCGTAGGCATCTACGAAGCTTGCGCGTACATGCGGAAAGTCGGTCACGCGATTTCCGTACAAGATTCTGTTGTGCGCGTGCGTGATCGCCTCGTGGAACCCGTGCTCGGCGATTCCGATGGATCCGGTGCACAGATTGAATTTCCCGACGTTTACGGTGTTCAGCGCCGCCGAGAACGCGTCCGCGCCGGAATGCAGAATATCCTCGGCGCGAACCGGGTAGTCCTCCAACACGAACGTGCTGACGAACATCTGACCGTGGACGACATTGTCTCGCAACGAGTACTTCTCGTGACCGCTGTCTGCGGCGAAGAAGACATAGGCCGGTGAACCGTCCATGTCGCTACGCCGACCGAAGACCGACACCATACCGGCGATGTTGCCGTTGCCGATGTAGTACTTCTCCCCCGCTGCGGTGAACTCGACGTCACTCTCGCCCGTCGGCTCGAGCACCATGTCGGTGGAGTAGACGTCGGCACCGTGTGCCCGCTCGGACAACCCGAACGCCGCGACACCGCCCTCGTCCAGCAGACGGGCCGCGCGGGACTTTGCCGCGTCGTTCGCGCTCATCCAGATCGGTCCGAGACCGAGAACGGTGACCTGCCAGGCATACCAGTAGGACAACCCGTAGAACCCGAGTATCTCGCTCAGAGCCGCATTACGGAATGCATCCCAGCGCTTGTTCGGATCGCCATCGGAGTACGCGGCAGGAGTGCAGAAGTTCGCGAACAACTTCTCCTTAGCGACGAAATCGAGAAAGTCACTGGTCCAGACTGCGCCCAGATCGTCGGCGAGCAACCGCGCCTTGCCACGACCTTCGAACCAATCGATCAGCGCGCGCAACTGCCGGGCGGTCTCGTCATCGAATCGGGTCGTGTCGAATTTTGTGGGATCGAACAAAGCAACGTGCGCCACGCTGTCACCTCTCCTAGTCGGTTACTCGAAGCTACCAGCGAGTAACCGACCAGGACTGTGAAATCAGTTCCTCGTGCGGGCGGCCTTCACGATCTCGGCAGTCGCAGTCTCCTTGTCCAGTTCTCGGCTTTCGCCGGTGAACCGGTCACGAATCTCGACTTTGCCGTCCGCCCATCCGCGTCCGATGACGACGACGAGAGGCATCCCGATCAGCTCGGAGTCCTTGAACTTCACCCCTGGCGAGGCCTTGCGGTCGTCGAGAAGGACATCCAATCCTTGGATGTCCAGCTCGGCAGCGATCGCCTCGGCACCCTCCCGGGCGACCCCGTCCTTGTTGGCGATGACGAGGTGGACATCGAACGGGGCCACCGCGGCGGGCCAACGCAGACCTTTGTCGTCGTGCATCTGCTCGGCGATCACGGCGACCAGGCGAGAAACACCGACACCGTAGGAACCCTGCACAAGGCGGACCGGCTTGCCGTTCTCCCCGAGGACGTCGACGGCGAACGCATCGGTGTACTTGTAACCGAGTTGGAAAATGTGCCCGATTTCGATTCCGCGAGCGCTGACCAGGGGTCCTCGACCGTCCGGGGACATGTCGCCGTCGCGCACCCGCGCTGCCTCGATCGTGCCGTCCGGAGTGAAGTCACGGCCTGCGACGAGGTTCACCACATGCTTGCCCTTGACATCGGCCCCGGTGATCCAGGACGTGCCGTCGACAATTCGCGGGTCCACGAGGTAGCGAACCCCGTTGGCCTGCAGAGCTCGTGGTCCTATGTAGCCCTTCACCAGGAACGGATTGGCTTCGAAGTCTGCGTCGGCGAGGAGTTCGAACTCGGCCGGCTCGAGCGAGGCCTCCAGACGCTTCTCGTCCACTTCGCGATCTCCGGGAATGCCGATCGCGAGTAGTTCCCACTCGCCACCTGGTTGGCGCACCTTGAGCAGGATGTTCTTGAGTGTGTCCGCCGCCGTGACGGTACGGCCGAGATCCGCAGTCTCGGCCCAGCTGACGAGTGTCGCGATGGTCGGAGTGTCACCGGTCTCGTAGTCGACGGCGGCCGGCTGCCCCTCGATCGGGAGCGAGTCGGGAGCAGCGGTGGTGACCGCTTCGACGTTGGCCGCGTAACCCGACTCGATGCACCGGACGTAGGTGTCCTCGCCGATGTCGCTTTCGGCCAGGAACTCCTCGGACGCGCTGCCGCCCATAGCCCCCGACGTTGCGGCGACGATGACGTACTTGACACCGAGGCGAGCGAAGATCCGCTGGTATGCCTCGCGGTGGGCGTGGTACGACGCTTTGAGCCCGTCCTCGTCCAGGTCGAAGGAGTACGAATCCTTCATGACGAATTCGCGTCCGCGCAGGATGCCCGCACGGGGACGTTCCTCGTCGCGATACTTGGTCTGGATCTGGTACAGGGTGACCGGCAAATCCTTGTAGGAGTTGTATTCACCCTTGACCGTAAGCGCGAAAAGCTCCTCGTGCGTGGGTCCGAGCAGCATGTCGGTGCCCTTGCGGTCCTGGAGGCGGAACAGTGCGTCGCCGTATTCGGTCCACCGATTTGTGGTCTCGTACGGGTCACGGGGCAGCAACGCCGGGAGCGAGATCTCCTGCGCCCCAATTGCATTCATCTCCTCACGAACCACCTTCTCGACCTGCCGAAGCACTCGGAGGCCCAGTGGCAGCCACGAGTACACGCCCGGCGCTATGCGACGGACGTAGCCTGCGCGCACCAACAGCTTGTGGCTGTCGACTTCGGCGTCGGCCGGGTCGTCGCGAAGGGTACGAAGGAACAGCTGCGAGAGACGGGTGATCACGGGGTATGAGCGTAGTCGGTGCCCAGCGGAACGGTAACGTTGCTCCCCGTGCTGATCCTGCTTCCCCCCTCCGAAACGAAGTCCGACGGTGGCGACGGCTCTCCTCTCGATCTGCACGGTCTGTCACTTCCTGCGCTGACTCCACTTCGGCAGAAGCTCGCAGATGCGCTCGTCGAGCTGGCCGGTGACGTCGACGCATCGAGTGCTGCCCTGGGACTGGGGCCGACGCAGGCCGACGAAATCGAACGCAACGTGGCGCTGTGGACCTCGCCCACCACACCTGCGCTGAGCCGCTACACCGGGGTGCTCTTCGACGCGCTCGATGCGCGTGGGTTCACCAAGGCAGGCCGCACTCGCGCTGCGGAGCGCCTGTGGATCGGTTCGGCGTTGTTCGGGGCAGTGCGCGCCTACGACCCCATCCCGTCGTATCGGTTGTCCGGCACGTCGAAGATCCCCGGTTTCGGAACCCTCAGATCCCATTGGAAACCGGAGCTGACGGAAGCACTGGTCGGCGAGGCGAATGGACTCGTCGTCGACCTTCGATCCGGGACCTATCAGCAACTCGGTCCCGTCCCCGGTGCCGTCACTGCGACTGTTCTGACCGAAAAGCCGGACGGAAGCAGATCCGTGGTCAGTCACTTCAACAAACACCACAAGGGTCTACTGGCACGCGCGCTGACCTTGACGACGGCCGAGCCCAAGGACGTGCGGGCCCTAGCGCGGATCGCCTCCAAAGCAGGGCTTCGGGTCGAAGTCGGCTCCCCCACCGAATTGATCGTGCTGACCGAATGAATCCGGTACCGGGTCTGCTACGTCAGGGCGCCGACGCTGCGAGCGGCCGCACCAAGAATCCCCGACTCGTCGACGATGTCGCCGACCAGCTTGTCGGACTCGAAGAGTTCGACGCCCAGGCGTTGGGTTCTCTGGCGTTGACGAACATGATTTCGACGATGTACGAGAACGGTTGGCAACCGTTCGATCTATTGCATGTCGTTCGGCGACAGAACACCACGTCTGTGTCCTCGCTTGCGGCGGCAGTGATCCTGCACGAATCCGACCTGACGTCCGCCGACGACCGCGCGCCGGAGAATTGGGTCGGACAGTTGTCCGAGATCTGTGCTCTGTACCCCGCAGCGGCGGCCACTGTGGACACGACCCCCAATTTCCTGGCCGCGTTGCCGAGGCCGGGCGGGCGGTGGGACTACATCGCCGCCAGCAATCAATGGGTCGCCGTTCTCACTCTGCTCGGTCAGTGGCAGTCCTTACCCAGGTGGCCGCAGATCGGCCCTCTTCCTTCGCAATGGCCGAAAAAGCGAATACCCCGAACCGACCGGCAGGTTCCAGGCGCTCGATCACCGAACGACAAGGTGCTGGTCCGCATTCGCGGGTTGCTCGCGAAAGCCGACGCCACCGATTTCGACCTCGAGGCCGAAACCCTCACCGCCAAGGCGCAGGAACTGATGACGCGGTATTCCATCGATTCCCTACTGCTGACGGAGGGGAACGTCGATGTCGTCAGCCGCAGACTGCACGTGGACAACCCCCATGCTCCACCGAAAGCGCAGCTGCTGCACGGGGTCAGCACGGCCAATCGGGTGAAGAGCATCTGGGACTCCGGGTTCGCGGTTGCCACACTTGTGGGATCACCCGTCGATGTCGAGCAAACGGAAGTCCTGTTCACGTCGTTGCTGATCCAGGCAACCCGCGCTCTCGCGCACTCGCCGAAGGCCAAGAACCGCAAAGGATCTGCCTCTGCCGCATTCGGCAAGGCTTTTCTGTACGCGTATGCGATCAGGATCGGTGAACGGCTCGCCGAGGTGGACGCGACTGCGCTGGAGGAGGCGACGACTCGGTCGGAGCAGCTGCTTCCGATGCTCGCAGCGCAGACCGTGGCAGTGGAAGAGGAGTTCGACCGACTCTTTCCCCGGGTCAGAATGATGCGAGGACCAAGGCTCGACGCCGAGGGATGGGAGTCCGGCCACGCGGCCGCCGACGAAGCCGATCTAAAGAGTACGTAGCGGAATCCTCTCGAACGAGTAGTTCCACAACCACTCGATCGGACCACGCTGATACCGGCGCAGCCACACATGTGCGAAGGTGCTGACACAGACGACTGTGACGATGTAGACCGAGACAGTTCCCAGAACCCGCAACGGACCGGTGTCGAGTCCGATCGCGATGCCGAACCCCCAGCCGTAGCACAGAGTCGACGCCACGACGTTCTGCAGGACGTAGCCGGACAACGCCATCCGGCCGATCTCCGACAGCCGTCCGGTCACGAAGGTCATGCCCGAGCGACCGATGTAGTGCTGCGCAACGAGGGCAAGAATTCCCAACGACACCAGCGGCGCAAGAAGGTAGCGAGAGACGATGAGTCCCGCACTGGAACCGAACATTCCTACGACGAAGTCCGCCGGCGCAGCGACGAGACCGACGAGGAGGAGGCGCCTGCGAAGAACGGCCCCCTCCTCACCGAGAACACCCGCTCGAAACAATCTTGCGCCCAGTAGAAAAAGGGCGATCGACATGGGCAGAATCAGGATTGTCTCGGCCCGGAACGCCAGCGCGTTGTCGAGGCGAAAGACCATCAGATCCCAGAACGAACCGTCGGCGTACGGGTTCGGGGACAAGGGGTCACCTGATGCACTCGACGCCAGTGTCAACATCGCGGCGGCGATTGCGGTAATGAGAAAGACATGGACCACGGCAGCACATACCATCCATCTCCGTTGTGCGCGTTCGCTTGTCACGAGCACGTACGCCACGACGAGGCCGGTGATCGCATATCCCATCAACACGTCGAACTCGGTGAACAAGACGAAATGCAGCAGCCCGTCCACGAACAAGAGGGCAGCTCGGAGGGGATATCGCCCTGGCCACCGCACGTTGTTTCGCAGTGCCGACCGTTGCTGAATCGCCAACCCGATTCCGAACATGATCGTCAGCAGGCCCAGAAACTTGCCCTGTGCCAGTTGTTGAAGCACCCGCTCGGCGATGCCCCAGCCACCCTGCGCTGTTCCCAGCGTCTCGAGGTACCCGACGAGCCCGGAGCCACTGGTGAAGATCCACACGTTGGTTCCCAACGTGCCTAGAATCGCGATCCCGCGAAGGACATCGAGAGATCGGTAGCGCGCATCGGTCGTCACACCTCGACGCTAGTGGCGATCCCCACTGTGCCGCGTCCTCCTTTCGACGGATGCGAACCTGCAGCAACCACGATGATGGCAGCCCCTACGACGATAGCAGCGCCGATCAGCTGAACCGGTGAGAGTGACTGCCCCAGAACCAGATAGCCCAACAATGCTGCGGCGAGCGGGCTGGCGAACGACAGAAACGACACGGCGAGGGCCGGGAGCTTCTCGATTCCACGAAACCACACTGCGTACGCAAGCAACGCACCGATCACACTCAGATACAGGAAGCCCGAGATATTTTCTGCTGTAACAACTCTGGGGATTCCTTCACCTATCATCATGAACGGCAGCAGGACTGCGCCGCCGACGGTGAGTTGCCAGCCGGTGAACGTCAGCACGCCCACACCGTCGGGCCTGCCCCAGAGTTTTGTGAGCACGATGCCCGAAGCCATGCTTGCAGCGCCCGCCAGACCGGCGAGCACACCGATCTGATCGAGACTTGCGCCTGGTTGTACTACGAGGAGGCCGACACCGACGGCGCCGAGGATGCACGAGTAGATGTGCACAGCCCGTATTCGGGCACCGAGCAGTCCAGCACCCATGAGCAGCACGATCATCGGCTGGACACTCATGACCAGCGCTGCGACGCCACCCGGCAGATGATAGGCAGCGACGAACAAGAAGTAGAAGAAGGCGCCGATGTTGAGGATCCCGAGCACCAAGGTGCGCCACCACCAGCGTCCACGAGGCAGCGCACGACCGAGAACGACGAGGATCAGACCCGCGGGCAACGCACGCACAACGGAAGCCAGCAGCGGCCGATCCGGCGGCAACAGCTCGGTCGTCACGAGATAGGTGCTACCCCAGACGACTGGCGCGACGACAGTGATCAACGAATTGCGAAAGGACGACGAGAGAACCACACTTGCTCCCAATATTTCGATATCAAACAATATGACATCGAGATAGTAGGCGGGATGCTACGGTTCGTCAAACAGTTCGATGTCGAATCTTTCTTGGAGGACCGATGACCGACGCAGTAGATTCGTTCCTCGCGCAATGGCAGCGCGAACGGCCCGAGATGGACGCAACCCCGATGGGCGTGGTCGGTCGACTCTCACGAGCATCGAGCCTGGTCGAGCACGATATCAGCGAGTACTTCGTAGCCCAGGGCATGGAGCCCTGGGAGTTCGACGTGCTCGCGACACTGCGCCGTTCCGGCGCTCCCTACACGCTGACTCCGAAACGTCTGGTCGCGCGGACGATGGTCGGCTCGGCTGCCATGACCAACCGCGTGGACCGGCTCGTGGCCAAACAACTGGTCACCCGCGAAACCGATCCGAACAATCGCCGCAGTGTGTTGATCACCCTGACAGCCACAGGACACGAACTGGTGGAGCGAGTCGTCGACGGCCACGTGGCAAACGCGGCACGTCTCGTTGCCGATCTCGAACCTGTAGAACGAACGGAGCTGAACCGGCTACTACGAAAGCTGCTGATTTCGCTGGGCGACACGGTCGAGCCCTAGGACGACTGCGCGTCTTCCTGGGCGGCCTGCGCCTGGGCTACCTGCTGCGGAGTGAAACGGATGAAGAAGGCCGCGATGCCTGCCACGACAGCGCAGACCGCGCAGCAGAAGAGCGCGAACATGTAGCCCGAGCTCAGTGCGTCCAACTGGACATCGTTCATCAGAGTGGCTGGTCCGGTCGTCCCGCCGAGGGACAATGTGCGTGAGGTGGTCAGGGCACCCACGATCGCCAGTGCTACCGGTCCACCGAGAGTCTGGGCGACGAGTGCAATTGCCGTCAGCGGCCCTATCTCGGTAGCCGGGACACCTGCGATAGCGCACAGCGGCAGTGGTATCGATGCCATGCCTACACCGAATCCGATACCGATGACCGGGAAGAAGATGCCCGGGAAGTACGACGAGTCCGCGTTCATGGTCGCCACCGAGAACAGCAACCATCCGACCATGATGGCCGCGCCTGCCATGACCAACCAGCGCGGCTGCACCCTCACGACAAGTTGCGAGGTGATGAACGCCGCCGCACCGAGGCCGAACGCGAACGGCACGAACGCGAGGCCGGCGGACAGTGGGCTGTAGCCGAGGATGTCCTGAACGAACAGCGCGACGAACGCGGCAAGGCAGAACATCACGCCGCCGGCGAAAAAGATTGCAACGAACGTGGCAACGCGATTGATGTCCGAGAACAGCGAGAACGGCAGTAGCGGGTTGTCGGCCCGGCGTTCGACGACCAGGAACAATCCAAGCAACACGAGACCTGAAACGAGCGATCCGAGCACCAACGGACTGAGCCAGCCCAGTTCGGTTCCCTCACTCAACGCAAGCACTACACCCGTGCATCCAAGTGTGCCGAGTATCGCGCCCGGGAAGTCGAGGGCCAGCCGAACGCCCGCGGTCTCCCGGAGGGACACCAGAGCCAAGATGACGATGATGATCCCGATCGGCACGTTGATGAGGAAGATCCATCGCCACGACACCTGGGTCAACGCTCCGCCGATGATCAGACCTGCGATCGAACCGACACCGGTCATCGCGGCGTAGATCGCGATTGCCTGATTGCGTACGGGACCTGGTGCGAACGTTGTTGCCACCAGTGCAAAAGCCGTCGGGGAGGCGACCGCGGCACCGACGCCTTGCAACGCCCGCGCTGCCACCAGTGTCGCCTCGTTCACAGCCAGACCACAGAGCAGCGACGCAATGGTGAACAGAATCACGCCGCCGAGAAACATCTTCTTTCGGCCGAACGCGTCGCCCAAACGCCCACCGAGCAGCATGAGTCCACCGAACGCCAACGCATACGACGTCAGCACCCAGTTGCGGCCCGCGTCGCTCAGCCCGAGATCGGCCTGCAGAGGCGCAAGCGCAAGGTTGGCAACCGTTCCATCCAGCACCACCATCAACTGCAGTCCGCTGAGTACGATGATGGCCAGGCCGAATGCCCGGGTCGTCACCGGGTAAACAATTTGCGTGGACGGCGCTGCGGGCTGCGAGTGGTCAGGCACGAGAGTTCACGTTACCGAGAGTCCACGGAAAAACCAGCAACGGTTCCGATCACGACGATCGCAGGCGGGCGTATCGCCTCGTCCTTCACACGCTGCGCGATCGTGGACAGGTCCGCGCGCACTTCACGCTGGGTGCGCATCGTCCCTTCTTGCACGACGAGTACCGGCGTCGTCGCCGGCCGGCCACCCCGGATCAGAACTTCAGCGAACTTGTCGATTCTCTCCACAGCCATCAAGAGCACGATCGTCCCCTTCAGCCGGGCAAGCGCATCCCAGTCGACGAGAGAGTCGGGATGATCGGGGGCGACGTGCCCGCTCACCACGACGAACTCGTGTGTGACACCGCGGTGGGTCACAGGGACGCCCGCGGCGGACGGTACCGAGATCGCACTCGTGATTCCAGGCACCACCGTCACAGCGATCCCGGCTTCGGTCAGTGCCTCGAGCTCCTCGTACCCCCGGCCGAACACGTACGGATCACCGCCCTTGAGTCGGACGACGAACTTCCCTGCCCTCGCGCGATCGATGAGCGCCTGATTGATCGCCTCCTGAGCCATGGCCCGTCCGTAGGGGATCTTGGACGCATCGATCACCTCGACGTGCGGTCCCAGCTCGGCGAGCAGTTCGGGTGGCGCGAGACGATCGGTGACAACCACGTCGGCGTACGCCAGCAGTCGCCTGCCCCGCACCGTAATGAGGTCCGGGTCACCGGGTCCTCCGCCGACGAGTGCGACGCCGGTGTGAGGAACATGGGCGGTATCGGTGATCACACCCGATTGAAGAGCTTCCAGGACCGCATTGCGGACGGCCGCCGATCGCCGATGCTCGCCTCCTGCGAGGACGCCCAGCGTCAGTCCGTCGTAGTCCGCCGAAGCGGGCGTGACTGCGGTGCCGTCGCGAGCGACATCTGCGCGAACACAGAAAATTCTGGAACGCGCGGCCTCGGCAACGATCGCCGCGTTGGTGTCCGCCTCGTCGGTACACGCGATCGCGTACCACGCTCCATCCAGGTCGCCGCGGCGATAATCGCGCAGCTCGAGCGTCACCTGCTCGCCTGTAGCCATCGCCTCGACGGCCGGCGTCGCTTCCCGCGTGATGACGTGCACCAGCGCGCCGGAACCGATCAACAGCGGTAGGCGTCGCTGCGCGACGGTGCCACCACCGAACACCACGACACGTTTTCCCGACAGATTCAGGCCGACGAGATAAGGCGAATCGGTCGCATCGGAGTCGGTCACATCGGAGTCAGTGGAATTCACGGCGCAAACGCTACCGCAGGCTGCGCTCTCGCTTCGACTGGTCACTCCGCAGGCTGCGCTCTCGCCTGACACGTGTTTCGTCCCATACCGGCTCATCGGATTCGTACACCTGTCCATCGGACCCGAACACGAGAAATCGTTCGAAACTGCGCGCGAACCACCGGTCGTGAGTTACCGCGATCACAGTCCCCTCGAACGCAGCGATCGCATCCTGCAGTGCATCGGCCGACAACAGGTCGAGATTGTCGGTCGGCTCGTCGAGCAGAAGCAAGGTTGCTCCCGAGAGCTCGAGGAGAAGAATCTGCACGCGCGCCTGCTGCCCACCCGAGAGGTTGTCGTACAGCTGCTCCGCGGCACGGGAGAGGCCGTAGCGGTCGAGGGCTCGGCTTGCAGCTTCCCGTCCCATCCCGTCGCGGTGCTCGTTACCGAGATGGAGGATGTCGAGCAAGGTCTTTCCGGTCAGATCGGGACGGGTGTGAGTCTGCGCGAACAGTCCTGGACGAACGCGGGCCCCGAGGACAGCCGTGCCGGTGTGCGGAACCGGGGAAAGCGCGAGTTCTTGGACCGGCTCGTGCTCGCGTTCCGGATCGGTACCGCCCGAGGCGAGGAGGCGAAGGAAGTGCGACTTGCCCGAGCCGTTGGAACCGAGCACAGCGACACGGTCGCCGAACCAGATCTCCGCGTCGAAGGGCTTCATCAGTCCGGTCATCTCGAGCCCGGTACACACGAGTGCGCGCTTGGCAGTCCGGCCCCCGTGCAGTCGTACGGTCACACTCTGCTTCAGCGGCACCGCCTCCGGTGGCCCTGCCTCCTCGAACCGAGCAAGGCGCGTCTGCGCAGCGTGGTAGCGGGCCGCGACACCATCGTTGAACTTTGCCTTCTCGCGCAGCCGAAGGACGAGTGCACGCAGCTTCACGCGCTCTTCGTCCCACCGTCTTCTCAGTTCGTCGAGGCGAGCGTTCCGATCGTCGCGCGCGTCGTAGTAGGTATCGAAACCAGCGCCGTGCACCCACGACGTCGCACCGTTGATACCCGGTTCGAGGGTCACGATTCGGGTGGCAGCGTTGGCAATCAACTCGCGGTCGTGACTGATGAACAGAACCGACTTGTCCGACTCACGAATCGTTTTCTCCAACCACCGCTTTCCCGGGACGTCCAGATAGTTGTCCGGCTCGTCCAGCAGGAGTAGCTGGTCGCTACCCGCGAACAGTGCTTCGAGTACCAGGCGCTTTTGTTCGCCGCCGCTCAGCGTCGCCGCTGCGCGCCACTTCGCCGAATCGAATGGCATGCCGAGCGCGGACATCGTGACTTTGTCCCAGAAGGGCTCCAGATCATAGCCGCCGACATCTCCCCAATCGGACAGTGCCGCTGCGTATTTGAGCTGTGTCTTCTCGTCGTCCATCTCGATCATCGCGTTCTCGGCATCGTCGAGGGCCTTCGCTGCGCTGCGAACCGCAGGTGCGGACACAGACAGCAGCAGATCGAGAACTGTCGAATCGTCGCGGAGCTGACCGACGAATTGTCGCATCACTCCGAGGGCACCGGATTGCGTCACGCTGCCGTCTTCGGGCGACACGTCGCCGGCGATGATCCGCGTCAACGTTGTTTTGCCGGTTCCGTTCGGCCCGATCAGTGCGGTCTTCGCACCATCGCCGACGCGGAAACCGACCCCACCGAGGAGCTGCCTGCCGTCGGGCAGGAAGTAGTCGATATCGGTCAGTTCGAGGTGGGCCACACCTACGAATCTATGCCAACGTCATCGCATGAGTGGTGTTCAGCGTCTGCCTACCCTCTGCGTCGACGTGCGCGTGTTCGACGCGCAGACGCGCGGAGTCCCCCTCCGTGGTCAACAGCATCACTCCGTTGTCGAACCACGGGCCCGCCTCGGCACCCCACGTCACATCCGGTGGCGCCACTTTCGCAGCCCGCGCGAGCCGAGAGAGGATCCGCGCGACCGGCTTCTTGATCGCCAGACGGTTCACGGCTCGGATCGGCAGGTTCAAAGGATTGCGGAACGGTGACATCGTCAGCTGATACGTCGCCGGCACCTCGCCGCCGACGCCGAACTCCGCCCGCGCGACGTACGAGCAGTGCACGTCACCCGAGAGCCACATGATGGTTGCCGGTGCGGTGTCACTCCGGGACAATTCCCTAGTCAGAGTTGCCATGTCCGCAAACGACTTTCCAAAGGCAGCCCAGTGCTCCAGATCGAGATCGATGCGAAGCTTCTCCCCCACTCTTGCCGCACGCTTGCCCCAACTCCCCTGTGCCACCGCCTCGTTCCACTGCTCGAGATGGTGCAGCGCAGGGAGCATCAGGTACGGGAGTGAAGAACCGAAGAGCAAGTGCCGCGGGGAGGTCTCCAGTGCTCGCTCCCGCACCCATGCCCACTCGGCGTCGTCGACCATCGCGCGGTTCGCCGGATCGAGATCCCGTGAACAACGCGAGTCGATCATGACCAAGCGAGTGTCGCCGAAGTCCCGGTAGAAGCTCCACCGTCCGGTGTCGGGAACGGCGTCGACCCGCAACGAGAAATCGGCGAGCACGCTTTCTCGATCGGAATCCGACGCCGCAGTGCGAACGGCCTCGTACAAACCGTCGCTGGCGAGTTCTTTCGGCGAGAGGTTCCCGAGATGCTGATAGACCCAGTACGACGAGAAAGCACCTATCACTCGGTCCTTCCACCACGGCCTCGTCTCGATGTCCCTGCGCCAGGACGCAGACGAGTTCCAGTCATCGCGCAGGTCGTGGTCGTCGAGGATCATGCACGAGGGAACGCTGGCCAGCAACGTCCGTACCGGCTCGACACCCCAGGACTCGCGGTAGAGCCACGAGTACTCCTCGAAGTCGCAGATCTCGTCCTCCGCATCGGTGCCGCGGGCACTGTCCGGTCCGGCGCCCGACGCCCTGCGCGCCCGCAACCGCTCGATGATCTCCGGTGACGGGTCGTCGGCATATACCTGATCGCCCAGCAGGAGCAAAGCCTGCGGCCACTCGCTCGGATCCTGGTGGGCCATTCTCGTACCGAGCCCGGCCAACGCGTCCGCACCGATTCGTTGCAGTGACTCGTCGCCGTAGTTGTCTCCGCGCCGACACGAGCCGAAAGCGAAGGTGACCGGACCGTCGCGGTCGATGGTGTGAATTGCGGCTGTCTTGCCGGCCTCCGGCCACACCACCTGAGCTTCGAACGACACATCGTAGGTGATCGCAGTGTTCGCCGGCAGATCGGTCAATGCAACGAGTGCAAAGTGGTGACCGTGAACTCCCCACGTCGGCGCTTCACCGTGGACACCCATGTCTGTGGTGACGCGCACGGTTCCCGGCCCATCGAACTCGAACCAGAACGTTGCGTCGTGTGCGCCGACGTAGCGCACTAGCGGACCAAGAACGAGAGGTGTGGACGACGTCATCGTTCACACGATGCCCCTACCGAGTCGCCGCGCGCTACTGCGGGTGGTCACAGACGTGTGAGCAGCCTGCCTGCCAGTCGCTCGAGATACGCAAGCACCTCGTCCTCCGACTTGTCGGGCATCCCATACACCACTTCGGTCACGCCCAGCTCGCGCCAACGGTCGAGTTTGACCTCGTCGGGCTTGAAATCGAGAACGACTATCTGCGGTTTCCCGTCGCGGCCGGCCTCCGTCCACATTCGTTGCAGTGTGGACACTCTCGACTCGATGTCCCGCTCCCCCGGGGTGGTGATCCAGCCATCCGCCGACCGGCAGATCCACGCGAAATTCTTGTCCGTTCCCGCCGCGCCGACGAGGGTGGGAATCGCGCTGCCCTGAACAGGTTTCGGCCATGCCCAACTTGCGCCGAAGTTCACGAACTCGCCGTGATACTCCGCTTCCTCGCTCGCCCACAACGAACGCATCGCTTCCAGATACTCCCGAAGCATCGTGCGGCGACGCCCCGCCGGGACACCGTGATCGGCCAGTTCGTCGGTGTTCCAGCCGTAGCCGACGCCGAAGTTGACCCGGCCGCCGCTGAGGTGATCGAGCGAGGCGATCGACTTCGCCAACGTGATCGGATCATGCTCGACCGGAATCGCGACGGCTGTGCCGAGGCGAATGGTCGAGGTGACTGCAGCGGCAGTGGACAGCGACACCCAAGGGTCCAGGGTTCTCGCGTAGCGGTCGTCGGGCAAGGATGCATCGCCGGTCTGCGGATGAGCCGCTTCCCGCCGAACCGGAATGTGGGTGTGCTCGGGAACGTAGAACGACGCGAAGCCAAGCCGATCACCCGCGGCAGCGGCAGCGGCGGGTGTGATTCCACGATCCGAGGTGAACAGGACCAGTCCGAAGCGCATGCAATATTAGAACGTGTTCTAGTCTTCGACGCAAGCAACGGCGAGCGTCACACCCCGCGAACTCGTCTTGCCCAGTATCAGTTCACCGCCGCCGCTGGCGAGAATGGCCGCGGCCTCGGCGACGCTGGAGGTACCCGTTTCGGCCCGCGCCCGGTCCGACGGATGAGGTGCGTCCACCTGGCTCAGCCGCGCCGCCGACCATACGAGCAACGGGACGCCGAGCGCATCGGCGACGGGCTGTGCCTGTGGTTCTTTCCCCTCGAGGGTCGAGACTGCAACTACAACCCAGTCCCGAGACGACACCTCGTCGAACACGGCCAGACCGTCCACCGGCGTGGCCGAACTCGTCATGCCGAGCCCGAGAACGACCCGTTCAGACATCGAGGCTGCAATAACGTGCGCATGCACTCACGAATCGCCCGATCGATCGCGGATTTCCGGCGGGGTGGGTATGCAGATACGACGCATGGACACCGCCCTGCACGAAACCTTCGCGAACGACGCCGACATCTGGACCGGTCGATCGCCATCCCCACGCCGGGGCACTATGCACACCATCGCTGTCCAC
Source organism: Rhodococcus sovatensis (assembly GCF_037327425.1). Classification (NCBI taxonomy): domain Bacteria; kingdom Bacillati; phylum Actinomycetota; class Actinomycetes; order Mycobacteriales; family Nocardiaceae; genus Rhodococcus; species Rhodococcus sovatensis. The sequence continues at coordinate 2,486,393 of NZ_CP147846.1, forward strand.
CAACATCGTTCGATGGAATTCGTGGCCGGTCACTCGTTGACCGGCTTCGAAGAGCACCGAAGACTCCACAGCAACCGCGTCGCGATACCCGAGCGTGAGAACGGATCCGAAACGAGCGTCGGCGTCGATCACCCCAGCCATCGCGTGACCGTCCAGATAGCGAGTCAGGTAGAGCAGACCTGCACATTCGGCATGGATCGGAATGCCGCGAGAGGCAGCGTCCCTCACGCCACTCAACAGGGCAGTGTTCGCCGCGAGGGCCTCGGCGTGCTCTTCGGGGAATCCGCCTGGAATCACCACTCCCGCAGTGCGCTCCGGCAAAGCGTCGGTGAGCGGGTCGAACACCGCGACCTCGGCCCCCGACGCGCGCAACAACTCGACGTGCTCGGCATATCCGAACGTGAACGCAGGTCCGCCCGCGATCGCGACGACGGGAGAACTGTCGTGACGCCCGCCGACTTCGACGTCCGTGTCCCACGCGGTGTCGGTGACTGCGGAAGATGCCAGAGCCTCGATCGCACCCAAGTCGACATGGGTACGGACGAGGTCGGCCATGGCATCGACAGCATCCCGTGCGCGACCACCGTGCTCGAGCGCGGTGATCAGCCCGAGATGGCGTGACGGCACGGCGAGTTCGGTCATCCGAGGAAGTGAACCGAGCACCGGTACACCCACGCGTTCGCAAGCTTGTCGAAGTACTTCCTCGTGCCGGGGACTCCCGACTCGGTTCAGGATGACGCCGCCGATCCGGACCGACGAATCGAACGTCGTGAAACCGTGCAGCACCGCCGCAAGACTCTGACTGTGTCCGCGTGCGTCCACGACGAGCACGACCGGCGCACCGAGCATCGCAGCGACGGCGGCCGTCGACCCTTCGGCGGACGCGGCACCCGCACCCGACATGTCGATTTTTCCGTCGAACAGGCCCATGACGCCTTCGACGATCGCGATGTCACACCCGGCGGTGCCGTGCCTGAACAGCGGTCCGATTCGTCGAGTGCCGACCATGACGGCATCGAGGTTGCGACCGGGCAGTCCAGTGGCCAGTGCGTGGTAGCCAGGATCGATGTAATCCGGTCCTACTTTGAACGGGGCGACCCGACGGCCGGCTGCGCGCAGAGCGCCCATCAGACCAGTGGCTACCGTCGTCTTGCCGCTGCCTGATGCCGGAGCAGCGATGACGACTGCAGGAACGGAGGCGGTCACCATTCGATGCCGCGTTGGCCCTTGCGGCCTGCGTCCATCGGATGCTTGACCTTCGTCATTTCGGTGACGAGATCCGCGGCGTCGATCAGCGCCTGGGGCGCGTCGCGCCCGGTCACGACGACATGCTGATTGCCCGGGCGGTTCGTCAGGACTTCGACGACCTCGTCGATGTCGACCCATCCCCACTTGAGTGGATAGGTGAATTCGTCCAGGACGTAGAAGCGGTGGGTCTCCTCGGACAATCGGCGAGCGATCTCGGTCCACCCGTCGGCAGCCGCGGCGGCGTGATCGACCTCGGAGCCCTTCTTGCGCGTCCAGGACCAGCCCTCGCCCATCTTGTGCCACTCCACGGCGCCACCGGTACCGGTGGACTCGTGAAGTTCACCGAGCATCTTGAACGTGGCTTCTTCGCCGACCTTCCACTTCGCGCTCTTCACGAATTGGAAGACTCCGACATCGAATCCCTGGTTCCAGGCCCGCAGCGCCATCCCGAATGCGGCCGTCGATTTTCCTTTGCCTGGCCCGGTGTGCACCGCCAGAACAGGCTGGTTGCGACGCTGACGGGTCGTGAGTCCGTCTTCCGGAACCGACCCTGCGAGTGGGACTCCCTGTGGCATTACCCGCTCCTCACGCAGCCGCGCGGACGACTGCGGCGACTTGCTCCGCCGACAGATCGGCCAATCGGACGTATCCCGCCCCCAGATGCTTGGCCATGTCGGCGGCGAGACCCAGTCGCACCAGCGAAGTTTCGCAGTCGACGACCACCGATGCGATTCCGTCGCCGGCCATGCGGTCGGCCGCGATACGTGCGCGTCCGACGGGATCGATCCCCCCGGTGGCACGACCGTCCGTCATGGCTACTACGAGCGCACGCCGCAGTGGATCGCGAACTTTTTCACGAAGCACCACCTCACGTGCTTTCAGGAGGCCCTGCGCGAGGGGCGACTTGCCGCCGGTTTTCATTCGGCGAAGCCGCGTGACCGCCACGTCGACGCTCGACGTGGGCGGAAGCACGAGCTCGGCGTCGCGTCCACGAACCGTGATGACTGCGACTTTGTCGCGGCGTTGATAGGCATCTTTGAGCAGCGACAGGACTGCGCCGGTGACCGCGGCCAAACGATCACGCGCGGCCATCGACCCGGACGCATCGACGACGAAGACGATCAGGTTGCCTTCGCGACCCTCGCGCAACGCCCCCCTGAGGTCGGCCGGTTCGAGCTTGAATCGACCCTCGGTGCGCCCGCGACTCACCTGCTCCTCCGCGGCTGCGAAGAGTGTCCCGATCACGTGGATTCCTTTGCCGCGCTCCGTCGTCGGCCGTACCGCACGCCCCTGCGCCGAACGTGATCGAGACCTGCGCCCGGGCGCCCCTTCGCCGATGCCCGTCAGCTCTATCGTGCGGGCACGAAACTGCGCGCCCGGTGCTGCGGCGTCCCGTTCACGCGAACCTCCGCTGCGCGGCGGTGACTCCGCGTTCGGTTCTTCACCCGGTTCCGGAGCTCCGCCTCCCTCGGGGTCGGGGTCGGGGTCGGTATCCGGATCGGTCGGGTCGGTCGGGTCGGGGTCGGTATCCGGGCGATGCGCGTCGGCCTGTTCGGCGGCATCACGCATCTTCTCGTCCAGTGCCCCGTCGTCGATCCCCGGTTCGTCGAAGGGATCTCGCCGACGACGGTGCGGCAGAGCAAGTTCGGCGGCGACCCGCACATCGGCTTCCTCCACCACGGCCGAGCCGCGCCACGCCGCATGCGCGGTAGCCGTTCGAGCAACGACGAGATCAGCTCGCATACCGTCGACATCGAACGACGCGCACAGCGCCGCGATTCGACGCAGTTCGGTGTCGTCGAGCACGACATCGTCGACGACGGCTCTAGCCCGACGGATTCGAGCGGCGACCTCTTCGTCCTCGGCCGAGTACGCGGCGGCGAACACCTCCGGGTTGCGTTCGTAGTTCAGGCGCCGCCGAACAACCTCCATTCGGGTGTCGACGTCACGAGAGGCTCTGACGTCGACTGCGAGTCCGAACCGGTCCAGGAGTTGGGGGCGCAGTTCGCCCTCCTCGGGATTCATCGTCCCGACGAGAACGAACTGTGCGGGGTGCGAGTGGGATACACCGTCACGTTCGATGTGTACTCGGCCCATCGCGGCAGCGTCGAGAAGCACGTCGACGAGATGATCGTGCAGCAGATTCACTTCGTCGACGTACAGGACTCCCCGGTGTGCGGCGGCCAGCAAACCTGGCTGGAACGCGCGCTCACCGTCGCGCAGCACCTTCTCCAGGTCGAGCGAGCCGACAACGCGGTCCTCGGTCGCCCCGACCGGTAGTTCGACCAGCCGCGCCGGCCGCGTGACGCCTTCGTCTTCCACCTCGGGCAGCAGTGCTGCGAGCGCACGAACCACCGTCGACTTGGCCGTGCCCTTCTCGCCGCGCACGAGCACTCCCCCGATACCGGGGTGAACTGCGCACAGGGCCAGGGACAGGCGCAGCTGATCCTGACCGACGATCGCACTGAACGGATAGCCGGACTGCTGCACTTGATGATCTCCTTCGTCCCGGCGGACTCCGCGCCGCCGGATATGAATGACCCGCCGGACAGACGGGCCGTGCTACGAAGCTGTGCGGCGATCTGACTTCGGTGCCGGGCAGTGTGCCCGGTGCCTACACAGTGGCGGGACCGCGCCTGATTCGCACAGGACTTCCCCGCACCAGCTCCGGTGTCGTTCTTTGTTGCCGATCCGAATCTAACTCTCGCTCCACGGAGTACCGCCGCCGCGGCGCATCGGAGTATGTGGGATTCCGTCTTCGAGTACCTCTTCGCCGTCGGGCAAGAACCCGTGCTTGGCGTACATGTCGACGAGGTAGCTCTGTGCGTTGATTCGACACGGAGCGGACCCGACCTCCGCGAGCGCGGCGCGCAGGATTCGCGTCGTGTGGCCTTGTCCGCGGGCGGACCGCTGCGTGCACAGCCGTCCGATTCGGAACGCCTTCTCGCCGTCGTCGTGCTCTTCCAGCAGACGCAAGGTGCACACGACCTCACCGTCGCGTTCGAGCCAGAAGTGTCGCGTTTCGGTCAGGAGGTCGCGGCCGTCGAGCTCAGGGTAGGCGCACGCCTGCTCGACGACGAAGACCTCGACACGCAGCTTCAACAGGTCGTACAAGGTGTTGTTGGACAGGTCCAAGGCCCAGGACCGCTTGAGGGCAGCAGCTTGCGTAGTCATCAGCTGTTGCTATCACACGCCACTGGGCTGTGCGAATCGAGAGGTCTGTTCGAGCTGCAATCGCTGCGAGGTCCAGTCGAAGATCTCACGGAACAGTGACCGATCCTCGGCCAGCTTTCGGCCCAGCGACGGAACCATCTGCTCGAGTTTGGGCTGCCATCCGGCGTACTTGTCACCGAAGCATCGCTGCAGAACGTCGAGCATTGCCGGCACGGCCGTCGAGGCTCCGGGTGACGCGCCCAGCAGTCCCGCGATGGTGCCGTCTGCCGCGTTGACGACAGCGGTGCCGAATTCCAGGACGCCGCCGCGGCCCTTCTTGCGGATCACCTGCACGCGTTGGCCGGCGGTGACGAGTTCCCAATCCTTGCCGATCACGTTCGGCGCGAACTCACGAAGAGTTTCGACACGGTCGGCTTCGGACTGCGCGAGCTCACTGACGAGGTACTTGACCAGTCCCAACTCTGTGACACCGACGCCGAGCATCGACATCAAGTTCCCGGGCTTGACCGAGCTGGGTAGGTCGGTGAGCTTGCCCTGCTTCAGGAATTTGGGCGACCATCCGGCGTACGGCCCGAAGAGCAAGCCGGCCTTGCCTCCGATGACGCGGGTGTCGAGGTGGGGAACGGACATCGGCGGGGCGCCGACGGACGCCTTGCCGTACACCTTGGCCGAATGCTGCGAGATGAGATCGGGGTTGGTGCATCGCAGCCATTCGCCGCTGACCGGGAAGCCGCCGAAGCCCTTGATCTCCTTGATCCCGGACTTCTGCAGTAGGTGAAGCGCGCCGCCGCCGGCGCCGACGAAGACGAATTTGGCATTGACGGTCTTCTTCGCGCCTGTCCGCAGGTTGGCGATCTTGAGGTTCCACGTGCCGTCGGACTGCTTGGTGATGTTCCGGACGTCGCTGCCGAAGTGGACGGTGCCACCGGAGCCGGAAATGTAGTTGAGCAGCTGACGGGTGAGGGCTCCGAAGTCGACGTCGGTTCCCGCATCACTCCAGTTGAGCGCGATCGGGTCCGAGAAGTCTCGTCCCGTGCCCATCAACGGGAGACGCCGGGTGAACTCGTCCGGACTGTCGATGTACTCCATACCTTCGAACAGCGGGTTCGAGGCAAGTGCGTCGTAGCGGGCCCGCAGGTACTTCGCGTTGGACTCGCCGTGGACGAAGCTGACGTGCGGAATGGGATTGATGAAGTTCTTGGGGTCGCTGAGCACTCCCGACTCGACGCTGTGTGCCCAGAACTGACGCGAGACCTGGAACTGTTCGTTCACGTTGAGCGCCTTGGCGATGTCGACCGACCCGTCCTTGTTCTGCGGGGTGTAGTTCAACTCACACAGCGCGGAGTGGCCGGTACCTGCGTTGTTCCATGCGTCACTGCTTTCGGCAGCAGCGGCATCGAGTCGCTCGTACACGTCGATCGACCATTCGGGCTCGAGCTGCTTCAGCAACGCGCCGAGGGTGGCGCTCATGATCCCGGCGCCGACGAGAACCACGTCGGTCTTCACTTGCTTGACCTGCTCTTCGTTCGACCGCTGTTCATTCGACACTGGAGAATCGACTTCCTTGTCCGTGAGTTCTCTGGCAAATCTGCTTCAGGTGGCGGTTACGTTACCCGTCCGTATGTACCCATTCCGACACACTCGAAAAGCCCTGACTCGATTGTGCTCCTGATGCGCCGCCGGCAGTGCCTACTACAGTTGTGATCTGTGACTACCTGGGTGCCCGATGTCCTCGGCGACGGCTACGAACAGACCACTATCGACCTGGGCGAAGACCCGGACGGTGAAGGGCAGGTCGAGGCCACCCTCGTCCGGTACCAACCAGCCGAGTCGGATTCGACGGGCCGGGCGGTGATCTACGTGCACGGGTTCACCGACTACTTCTTCCAACAGCACCTGGCCGAGCACTTCGCAGCCGACGGCTTTGCTTTCTACGCACTCGATCTGCGCAAATGTGGCCGGTCCCTGCGCGAGGGTCATACTCCGCACTTCGTGACCGATCTGGCGTTCTACGACGAAGAACTGAACCGGGCACTGGCGTTGGTTCGCGAGGCGACGGAAGGCTCCGTCGTATTGATTGCCCATTCCACCGGCGGACTGATTCTGCCCCTGTGGTTGGACCGGCTCAATCGTCGAGAAGGCGGAACAGCGGGCCTCGGCATCGACGGGGTGATTCTGAACAGCCCCTGGTTCGATCTGCAAGGGCCGTCGGCCGTCCGCAGCGTGGGCACGGCCGCGATCGATGTGATCGGCAGGGTCAAGTCCAAGACTGCCGTTCCAGGCCAAGGACTCGACACGTACGGACTCTCCCTCTCCAAAGACCACCATGGTGAGTGGGACTACAACCTCGAATGGAAACCGCTGTCGGGTTTTCCCATCACGTTCGGGTGGATCCGCGCGATCAGGCACGGCCACGCGAAGTTGCATCGCGGTCTCGACATCGGAATCCCGTCGCTGATTCTGCGGTCGAAGGTCACACACTTCTCGCGCAAGTACAGCTCCAAGATCGATGTCGCCGATGCAGTGCTCGATGTACGACAGATTGCGCGATGGGCCGGATGTCTGGGTGACCGCACCACGATCGTCCCCATCGAAGGCGCTCGCCACGACGTGTTCCTCTCCCGAGAGGAGGCGCGGACACGCGCATTCGACGAAGTGGACGAATGGCTCGACTGGCTGTACCGAAGTGCCCACATCGAACGTGAGTCGGGCAAGGACCACTCCGAGATCGGAACCATCTCATGAGCCATCTCGACACCGACCGATCCGACACCGACCATTTCGATGTCGCGATCATCGGCTCGGGTTCGGGTAACTCGATCGCCGACGACCGCTTCGCCGACCTGAAAGTCGCGCTCTTCGAAGAGCATTCCCCGTTCGGCGGCACATGCCTCAACGTCGGCTGCATTCCGACGAAGATGTTCGTCTACGCCGCGGAGGTGGCTCGGACGATCCGCGACTCCTCTCGCTACGGTGTCGACTCCACACTCGATGCTGTGCGGTGGCCCGACATCGTCGATCGAGTGTTCGGTCGCATCGATCCCATCGCTGCAGGCGGAAAGCGCTACCGCGAGAGCGGTAGTCCCAACGTGACGCTGTTCTCCGGACACGCGACGTTCACCGGACCCCGGACGATCGACACCGGCACCGGTCGAGTGATCACAGCAGACCAAGTGGTGGTTGCCGCCGGTTCGCGACCCGTGATCCCGGAGCAGGTGCGTCGATCGGGCGTGCAATTCCACACGAACGACGACGTGATGCGCCTCCCCGAACTCCCCGAACATCTCGTCATCCTCGGATCCGGCTACATCGCAGCGGAATTCGCACACGTATTCGGCGCGCTCGGATCGAAAGTGTCGATCGTGGCGCGCAAGGACACGTTGTTGCGTGGGCTCGATACCGATGTGTCGACGCGATTCACCGAGCTGGCGCAGAAGAACTGGGACGTACACCTGAACTCCGGCGAGTCCGAGGCGGTGTCCGAGGACGGTCTCGTCGGGCTCGAACTCGCCGACGGGACCAAGGTGCTCGGTGACGCATTGCTCGTCGCGATCGGCCGCGAGCCGAACGGTGACCACATCGGCGCCGAGGCGGCTGGAATCGAACTGGACGACGAGGGCCGAATCGTCGTCGACGAGTTCGGCCGCACCACCGCCGACGGCGTCTTCGCGATCGGCGACGTGTCCTCCGAGTACCAACTCAAACACGTGGCGAACCACGAAGCGCGGGTCGTCTCGTACAACCTCCTGCAGCACGCGTGGGAGGACACCTCGAGCTTCCGCGCGTTCGACCATCGATTCGTGCCCGCCGCGGTGTTCACTCATCCTCAGATCGCCGCGGTCGGGCTGACCGAGGCCGAAGCACGCGACGCCGGATTCGATATCGCTGTGAAGGTGCAAAACTACGGCGACGTCGCCTACGGCTGGGCCATGGAAGACCAGGAAGGCTTCTGCAAGATCGTCGCCGAGAAGGGAACCGGCAGAATTCTGGGCGCGCACGTGATCGGCGCTCAGGCACCCACCGTCATCCAGCCGTTGATCCAGGCGATGAGTTTCGGTACGACGGTGACCGAGATGGCGCGTGGCCAGTACTGGATCCATCCCGGCCTACCCGAGGTCGTCGAGAACGCGCTACTCGGACTCGATATCTGACACTCACCTGCTTCGGTTACCAGGGGCTGGTGCGGAGCACGATCTCGGTTGCAAGCGCGGCTGGGGCATCCGACGGAATGTTCTCGACACCGTCGAGTTGAACGACGCGGAAGTCGCCGTATACACGCCTGCCGCTGCTGTCGGCGCCGGCGCGACGCAGTGAACTGCCGATCACCAGTGTCGTCGGCAATTCGACGGGCGGGCAGTCGGCAGCCAGCACGGTACCGGTGTCGTCGGCTATCGCCGGATGCGTCCGATCACACACCACCAGGCTCGCGAATTTGCCGAAGGTTCGTGCCGCCAGCCCCCACGCCAACTCGGCGCCTTCCCGGTTGCCGACCAGGTGCACCCACGGCAACGCCACTTCGTTCAGTACCTCGAGCACCGCATCGTGGTCGAGGCCGCTGATGTCCTCCACCGCAACCGTTTTCAGGTCCGAGTTGTGCAGACGCTCGGCCACGGCGTCGAACACGTCCGGAGGGTCGCCGACGCCGGGCAGCAGCAATACCGCGTGCCGCGAATCCGGTCCGGCGATCCGCAACTTGTAATCCATGGGATACGACGCTACTGCACACCCCGATGCGAGTCGACGCCGTGCTCGATCACGTCGAGCACAGCGTCGACATCCACGTTGTTCTCCACGAGGTCTGCCAACAGGTCGAGTTGTTGCTCACGCATCGCCACGACACACGTCGCATCGGCTACTTCGAATCCGTCGCGGCCGGAAAGCTCGGCGACCCAACGAAGGAACATTCGTCGGAAATCATCCGACTCGAGCAATCCATGCCAGTGGGTTCCCAGGACCGAACCGGAAACACTGCCTTCGGCTCGTCCATCGGAGAATCGCAGCAATGGATCGTCGCCACCACGGACCACTCGGCCGTGGTGAATCTCGTATCCGGCGACGGCGACATCGGCAAACCTCGGAGAAGTGCCGATCACGCGGTCGAGGACCTTGTCCGGCGCGAATTCGACATCGAAATCCAACAGGCCGATACCCGCGACCTTCTCCGTTCCCGACTCGATTCCATCCCGTATCGACCTCCCGAGCATCTGATAGCCGCCACAGATTCCGATAACAGGACGCCCGTGCCGCGCGCGCTCCACCAATGCGTCCGCCAGACCCGTTCGGCGGAGCCAATCCAAATCCGAGGCTGTCGCCTTGGTTCCGGGCAGAACAACGAGGTCCGCATCCGTCAATCGAGACGGTTCGGTCACCCATTGAACCGATACGCCAGGTTCGCACGCCAGAGCCTCGACGTCGGTGGTGTTCGAGATGCGCGGCAGGCGGATCGCAGCCACCCGCAACCATTGCGACCCGACCGGGCGGGCAGGTCGACCGACGGGCGCATCCGCGACGGTCCCCAACGAATCCTCGGCATCCATCCACAGGTCCTCGGAGTACGGAACGACGCCGTACGTCGGTCTACCGGTGAGGCTTTCGAGTTGTTCGAGGCCAGGTGCCAACAGCGAGGGATCGCCACGAAACTTGTTGATCACGAACCCTTTGATCAACGCCTGATCCTCCGGGGAGAGCACGGCTACTGTCCCGTAGAGATGCGCCAGCACTCCCCCACGATCGATGTCACCGACGATGATCACCGGTAACGATGCCGCCGTCGCCAAACCCATATTGGCGAGATCGGTCGACCGCAAATTGATCTCGGCAGGAGAACCAGCGCCTTCACAGATCACCACTGCGTAGTCCTCGCGTAGTGACTGCAGTTCTGCCGCGACGACGGCACGCAGCGCGTGCCGATGCTCGACGTAGTTCGTAGCAGACACTTGCGCGACCGCACGGCCGCGTACCACCAGCTGAGACGTGCGGTCGCTTCCCGGCTTCAACAGGACCGGATTGAATCTCACACTGGGTTCGAGACCGCAGGCACGTGCCTGCATCGCCTGCGCACGGCCGATCTCACCTCCGTCGAGGGTGACCACCGAATTGTTGGACATGTTCTGCGCCTTGAACGGCGCTACGGACACACCCCGTCGAGCAAGCAACCGGCACAGACCCGCAACCAGAACACTCTTGCCTGCGTCGGACGTGGTCCCCGCAACCAGCAACGCTCCGCCGGTTTCACCCGCTCCGCTCACGGCAGTCATTCGCTATTCACTCCGCAGGCTCCGCTCACGGCAGTGTCAGGATCTCGCTACCCGTATCCGTGACAACGAGGGTGTGCTCGAACTGCGCAGTCCACTTGCGGTCTCGGGTCACCACGGTCCACCCGTCGTCCCACATCTCGGCGTCGATCTTTCCCAGGTTGATCATCGGCTCGATCGTGAACGTCATCCCCGGTTCGATGACTGTCTCGACCGACGGCTGGTCGTAGTGCAGAACAACGAGTCCGTTGTGGAACGTGGTTCCGATGCCGTGGCCGGTGAAGTCCTCGACGACTCCGTAACCGAAGCGGTGGGCGTACGACTCGATGACCCGACCGATCACACTCAGCGCGCGACCTGGTTTGACGGCCTTGATCGCCCGCATCGTGGCTTCGTGCGTTCGCTCGACAAGCAGGCGTGCTTCCTCGGATACGTTGCCCGCGAGGAACGTAGCGTTGGTGTCACCGTGGACGCCATCGATGTATGCGGTGACGTCGATGTTGACGATGTCACCGTCCTGAATGACGGTCGAGTCGGGGATGCCGTGGCAGATGACCTCGTTGAGCGATGTGCAGCACGACTTCTGGAATCCCTTGTAGCCGAGCGTCGACGGGTAGGCCCCGTGGTCGATCATGTACTCGTGCGCGATGCGGTCCAATTCGTCGGTCGTCACACCGGGCGCGACCGCTCGGCCCGCTTCCTGCAGCGCCCGAGCTGCGATCTTCGAGGCGACACGCATCTTTTCGATCACTTCCGGCGTCTGAACCCACGGTTCGTGGCCTTCGTCCGCCGTCGGTTTCCATGCATACTCCGGTCGCTCGATCGACTTCGGCACGGACCGAACGGGCGACACTACGCCCGGCACGAGTGGCTGACGGGGCTTGCTCTCGGCGGTCACAGACATGGTGATCAGGCTAGTCGCTGCACATGCCACGTCACCGCCTGCGTGCACGCGGCTATGATTCAGCTCACAGAACCGACGAAGGGGTCGACTCGTGCCGTCCACCGATCTACTACGACCACGCGATGGTGACGCCCTGCGCGCAGAACTACGTGAGGTGATGAGGTCATCGGGCATTCCGGTGGTGTTCGGCGGCGAGGTGACGGGTCACACTCTGTACCTGAGCGAATTGCACGGCACCAGGACCCGCGGTCTTCAGGGACTGATGATTCCGAGTCGATCCGGTCTCGGCGGTCGAGTCATGGATCAGCGTCGCCCCGCAGCAGTCAGCGACTACGGCAATTCGCAGTACATCACGCACGACTACGACCAACCGGTCCTCAGTGAAGGCCTTCGGTCCGTGCTGGCTGTGCCGGTCGTCGTAGAGGGTGCTTCGCGCGCAGTCATGTATGCGGCGGTACGGGAACGTGGCCCGATCGGCGACCGCGTCGCAGACGCGATGGTCCGCGCCTCGCGGCGCCTTTCGCAGGAGATCGCGATCCGAGACGAAGTGGACCGGCGCGTGCGACTCCTAGGCACGCGGCCTTACAACGTCGATTCGGCTGCGGCCATGGAAGCACTACGTGAGGTCCACGCCGAGATTCGGGCGTTGACCGGCTCGGCCGAGGATCCGGTGTTGCAGTCGAAGTTGACGCGCCTGTCGGAACGGATCGCCCTCGCATTCCGCCCGGCAGTCGGCGACGACAGCATTGCGGTGTCTGCACGCGAGCTGGACGTGCTGGCTCAGGTCGCGCTGGGGTGTACCAATGCCGATGCTGCCGCACGGCTGTCGTTGAAACCGGAAACCGTCAAGTCCTACCTACGTAGCGTCATGAACAAGACCGGAACCCGGACGCGGCACGAAGCCGTCGTCGCCGTGCGCAAGCTCGGCCTGTTGCCCTAATACCCTGTTGTCCTAATACCCCTCGGGCAATTGCTCGAACATCTCACGCGTCACCGCGACGGCGTTGTCGGAACTTCCACCACGAACCACGAGCGTCGCGAACGCAAGATCGCCGCGATACCCCACGAACCACGCATGGGATCCGCCTTCGACTTCGGCTTCCCCTGTCTTGCCGTACACCTCACCCTGGTCTGCGATGCGCTCCGCAGTACCGCTCGTGACCACTGAGCGCATCATTGTTCGAAGTCCTTCGACCATGGCGGGTTCGATGGCCGGGTGCTCACCCTCGATGGTCGTTTCCCGCCCGGCGATCAGCGTCGGCACAGGGGTCGAACCGTTGGCGACTGTTGCCGCGGCGAGCGCCATACCGAACGTCGAGACGACCACCTTGCCCTGGCCGAATCCGTCTTCGGTGCGCTGAACCAGTTCCTCGGCCGGCGGAACCGACCCCGAATCGGTGGGCAGACCGACCACGCCGTACTCCGGACCGACGCCGAACTGCGACGCCGCGATCGTCAATGCGTCCGCGGGCATTTCGCTGGCAAGCTTCGCGAAGGACGTATTGCACGAGCGGGTGAATGCCGTACTCATGGAGACGTTGCCGAGAGCGAATTCGTTGTAGTTGGGAATGCTCCGCTCGCCGATCACAATTCGGCCCGGACACGGCACAGTGGACTCGGGCCCGGCGAGGCCGATCGAGATCGCTGCACCCGCGGTGACGATCTTGAACGTCGATCCCGGCGGGTACAACCCCGCCGAGGCAACGGGTCCGTCACGATCGGCTTCCTCGTTCTGCGCGACCGCCAGAACCGCACCGGTCGACGGCTGGATCACCACCATCATTGCCTGCTCTGCGCGAACGTTGACCGCGTTCTGTGCGGCCACCTGAATATTGCGATCGAGGGTGATGGAGAACGACGGTGCCGGCTCGGGAGGCGTATCGGTCAAGACCTCGATGTCGACACCGTTGCGGTTGACGGTGACGACACTCCACCCAGCTTTGCCGTCCACTTCGTCGATCACGGACTTCTTGACCTGCGACACGAGGTCGGGTGCGAACGTTCGGTCGGTCGCAATGAGATCCGACTCGTCGGAGACCGTCACCCCGGACAGTCCGGACAAGGACGCTGCCACGGTCTGGTAGTCCTCGTCACGCAGGAGCGCAACCGGGTAGTCCCCGTCGATCGACGTTGCAGACTCGACGATGCTCTGTGCAGAAATGGTCTCGTCGAACTGGCCGAGTATCCGCGCCAGACCGGTGGCAGATGCCACGATGTCATACGACTCGTCGGCATCGATCTTGACGCGGTGCACCACACCAGGGACGAGAACATCGGTTCCCGAGCGTTCGTTGACCCTCGCTCGCGGCGGCGCAGTCGACCGAAGGGCCATCGTCTGTGTCTCACCGAGACCAGGGTGAATATCCGTCGACGTCCACCGAACTCCCCATCGGCCGTCGGTCCTGCCCATCTGCAACTCGCCGTCGTACGTCCACACGCGATCCTTCGGCAGGTGCCATCGATAGGTGTAGCCCACCGTCGCGGTGTCACCGTCGACGCGCACCGAAGTCGTTCTGGCGTCGAGGGATTCCGCCTGCAGGTTCTCCCAGGCGTCGTTCAGTGCAGTGGCCGCCGAATCGGGCCGATCTGTGTCTCCGGACGCGCCGCCGATGTCGCGAGCCGAGAACGCCGCAAGGAACGCTTGGGCGGCAGGTTCGGGACCATCCGGGCTCGGAGTACATGCGGTCACCGAACCCACTACCGCCACACAGACCGCTGCAGCGGAGGCGAGACGGCGAGACAGCCGTACATCCGAGAATCTCATCGCGCTCATCGTAGTTCGACCGCGACGCAACAACGGTGACCGAATCGCACTCAGTCCAGAAGAACCGTCGTGAACGTCGCTACCTGTTTCAAACCGATGCGCGCATACGCTCTGCGGGCCGGATAGTTGAAGCTGTTGACGTACAGACTGGCGATGCGGCCGCTGCGAACCACCGCATTCGCGACCGCTGCTGTGCCGGCAGAGCCGAGTCCGTGGCCTCGATACAGAGGATGTACCCACACCCCTTGGATCTGGCCGACGGTGACCGATTGCGAGCCTATTTCGGCCTTGTAGATCACCTGACCGTCCTCGAACCGCGCCCAGGCTCGGCCTGCGGCGATAAGACCGGCGATTCGACGTCGATATCCGCGGCCGCCGTCGTTCGCTCGCGGATCGACCCCGACCTCCTCGATGAACATCGCGACAGCAGCGGTCAGATAGACGTCGAGTTCATCGGCACGTACGAGCCGAACGCCTGGATCGGCCGCATGCTCGGACAGCTGGGAGGCCGCCAGGAGGGGCTGCTCGCATCGAAGTTCCCGGGCAGCGCCCCAGTCAGCTTCGAGCATCTCCCACAGCGGCAGCGTCAACTCGGCGCGACCGACGAGCGAGGAACACATCCGGGGACCACGACACGCACGATCGGCGAAGGAACGTAGATCGTCGACCGAACCGAGAAGCGGCACGAGGTTGGCGCCGTAGAAGCACAGGGATTCGTCCGGACCGCCACGGCTCCACATCTCACCGTGGAACGCGCGCGGGTCGAGACCGAATTCCTGGACTCGCGCGGCGATCATGCACGTCGCGATGGGGTCGGCATCGAGCACCCGGAGGACATTGGCTGTGTCCTTGTTGCTCAATGGCTTGGCGCCGAGGAGTTTCAGCACCTCGTGTCACCTCCTACCAACGCATCCACCGGTACCCGCATCCACCCTCACTGAGACAGATTGCCAGATGAAGCCGGCTCGGTGGGAAGTTCGGCCCCACCCAGTACCTACCCGACCGTGATCACCGGAGTTCCGGCATCCGCACCTTCATCATTGTCGAATTCCTCGGCAATGCGCATCGCTTCCTCGATCAAGGTCTCCACGATCTGTGCCTCGGGAACGGTCTTGATGACTTTTCCCTTGACGAAGATCTGGCCCTTGCCGTTACCCGATGCCACACCGATGTCGGCGTCGCGGGCTTCACCCGGTCCGTTGACGACACAGCCCATCACTGCCACGCGCAACGGGATCTCCATGCCGTCCAGGCCCGCGGTGACTTCGTCGGCCAGCTTGTACACGTCGACCTGTGCTCGTCCGCAGGACGGGCACGACACGATCTCCAGCTTGCGCGGACGCAGATTGAGCGACTGCAGAATCTGTGTGCCGACCTTGATCTCCTCGGCCGGCGGTGCAGACAGCGACACTCTGATGGTGTCGCCGATCCCCTGTGCGAGCAACGCGCCGAACGCCACCGCCGACTTGATGGTGCCTTGAAACGCTGGGCCCGCCTCGGTGACGCCGAGGTGCAGCGGATAGTCGCACTGCGCGGCCAATTGCTCGTAGGCGGCGACCATGACGACGGGGTCGTTGTGCTTGACGGAGATCTTGATGTCGCCGAACCCGTGTTCTTCGAACAGACCGGCCTCCCACAGCGCCGATTCGACGAGCGCTTCCGGGGTCGCTTTGCCGTACTTGTCCATCATCCGCTTGTCGAGCGAACCCGCGTTGACGCCGATACGGATCGGAATGTTCGCTTCACCGGCGGCCTTCGCGACCTCCTTGACGCGGCCGTCGAATTCCTTGATGTTGCCCGGATTCACCCGGACCGCGGCGCAGCCCGCGTCGATCGCAGCGAAGATGTACTTGGGCTGGAAGTGGATGTCCGCAATGACCGGGATCTGGCTCTTCTTCGCGATGATGGACAGTGCGTCGGCATCGTCCTGTGTGGGGCATGCCACACGAACCATGTCGCAACCGGACGCCGTCAACTCGGCGATCTGCTGCAAAGTCGCATTGATGTCATGGGTCTTGGTCGTGCACATCGACTGCACGGAAATGGGGTGGTCGCTTCCCACTCCAACAGATCCGACCTGCAGTTGACGCGTCTTACGTCGAGGTGCGAGTACGGGAACCGGCGGCGCCGGCATTCCCAATCCGACTGACACAGTCACTTCGTTGCCTTCTTCCCTGAGCTCTACGAGCGAGTCTACTTAGAACAACTGGATCGGGTTCACGATGTCCGCGGTGAGAGTGAGCAACATGTACGCACCGCCGATGACGATCACCACATAGGTGACTGGCATGAGCTTCATGTAATCCACGGGCCCACCGTTGGGCAGTCCGCGCCTGTTCCGGAAGAAGTTGCGGATTCGCTCGTACACAGTGACCGCCATGTGCCCACCGTCGAGCGGCAGCAACGGCAGCAGATTGAAGATGCCGAGGAAGAAGTTCAAACTCGCCAGGAGCAAGACGAAGACCGGCCACATGGACCGCTCGACCAGCTGTCCGCCGATGACGCTGGCGCCGACGACACTGATCGGAGTTTCTGGATCGCGCTCGCCGCCGGTGACCGAGGTCCACAGGTCGGCAACCTTGCTCGGCATCTGCACCAGCCGATGCGCGGTCTCGACGAACATGTCACCGGTGAACGCGAACGACGCCGGAATCGCGGCAAGTGCGTTGTACTGGGTCGGATAGAACTGCGCGAGCTGAACACCGACTGCGCCCACCGTTGCCGACTCTCGGCCGGTCTCGGTGCCGTCGGACACCCAGCGCTGAACCTGCTGAACCTGAACCGGGAACGTCAATTCGGCACCGTCACGTTCGACAACGAAATCCACTGTGCCGGAGAGAGGTTGGGTAGCCCTCACCACGTCGGTGAAGTTCGCGGTCGGGGTGCCGTTCACCGAGACGATGACATCGCCTTCGCGTATCCCTGCCTCGTACGCGGGGCTCGGACCGGAACATTCGGGGTAGGTCAGGTCGTCGTTCTGGGTTGCGGTGACGCACGGCATTTCGCCGACAAGCGCTGAGGTCGGCGGATTCAGATTCGGCAACCCCCACCCGATCGCGAGGATGAAGATCAGCAGAAACCCCAGGATGAGATTCATCCCGATTCCACCCATCATGACCACGAGACGCTTCCAGGTCTTCTGCCGATACATCGCCCGCTCGATTTCGTCGGGTGCGAGTTCGTCGATCGCGGTCATACCTGCGATGTCGCAAAAGCCACCCGCCGGAATCGCTTTCAATCCGTACTCGGTCTCGCCTCTGCGGAACGAAAAGACCTTCGGTCCGAACCCGATGAAGAACCGTCGCACCTTCATTCCCGTGGCGCGGGCGGTCCACATGTGCCCCGCCTCGTGCAGAGCGATGGACACCGTGATGCCCAGCGCGAAGAGGAGGACGCCGAATGCGAACACCATGGTTGGTTCAGTCCTTCTGGTTCAAGAGCGTGCGGGCCTGGCGGCGAGCCCAGGAGTCGGCTTCGAGTACTTCGCCGACACTGGTAGGCGTGGCCACCCATTCGCCACTGCCATCGTCGACGACCTTCCTGACGGTGTCCACGATCTGCGGAAAGTCGATTCGTCCGGCAAGGAAGGCTTCCGCGGCCACTTCGTTCGAAGCGTTGTACACCGCGGTCATGCAGCCGCCGAGGATACCCGCCTCACGTGCAAGTTGAACCGCGGGGAAAACTCGGTCGTCGAGAGGCTGGAAATCCCAGGTGAACGACCTTGTGAAGTCGATCGCGCGCGCTGCGCTGCGAACTCTGTTCGGCCAGCCGAGAGCCAGCGCAATGGGTAGTCGCATGTCCGGAGGGCTGGCCTGCGCGATGGTGGACCCGTCGAAGAACGTGACCATCGAATGGACGATGGACTGCCGGTGTACCGTCACGTCGATTCGGTCGTACGGCACTCCGAAAAGCAGGTGCGTTTCGATGAGTTCGAGGCCCTTGTTCACCAGGGTCGCGGAGTTGAGGGTGTTCATCGGGCCCATCGACCACGTCGGGTGGGCAGCTGCCTGCTCCGGTGTCACCGATTTCAGCTCGACCTCCGACCACCCTCGGAACGGCCCGCCCGACGCCGTGAGGATCAGGCGCTCGACCTCGTCGGCGCGCCCTCCCCGCAGACATTGAGCCAACGCCGAATGCTCCGAGTCGACCGGGACGATCTGCCCGGGCGCCGCTGCGGCCATCACCAGCTCGCCGCCCGCCACCAGCGACTCCTTGTTGGCGAGTGCCAACGTGGCGCCGGTCTTCAGGGCAGCCAGAGTCGGCTCGAGGCCGCGGGATCCGACGAGGGCGTTCAACACGATGTCAGCAGACGTCGACTCCACCAACTCGGTGGCGGCCCGGTCTCCGACAAGTGTGTTCGGATGGTTCAGCTCTGCCCCCGCGGCGGGGTCCGCCACCGCCACCGCGTCGACTCCTGTTTCTCTGATCTGCTGACGGAGCAGTTCGACGTTTCCACCACCCGCAGCCAGCCCCACCACCTCGAACAGGTCGGGATTGGCGCCGATGACGTCGAGGGCTTGGGTGCCGATCGATCCGGTACTGCCGAGCAGGAGAACGCGCTTGGGAGTATTCGACGACGGCTCGGCAGGTGTTCGAGGCTCTGGCACGGCGTCCATTGTTCCTGATCGAGCCTGAGAGTCTCCTATGCGTACTCCCTCTCGTGGCAGGCTCGGATGTCATGGACCTTTCGTACGACGACGTGGGCGCTACCCGCGGCCGGCTGCCCGACGGCTTTCACCACATCGACCGACGCGTTCCGATCGGGACCGGCCGGGCTGCATACGAAGCAGCAGTGGCCGGTTTGACGAACTGGGACATGCACCGACGTGCTGGACTTCGCGTCGAATCCGACACCCGAACGGCCGACACCGGAGCGACCGTGGTTCTGAGACTCGGTCCAATACGGATACCGTGCCGGGTCGTCTACGTGATCGACGAGACACACCGAGCCGGGTTCGCGTACGGAACGCTCGCCGGGCACCCAGAGCAGGGCGAAGAGTGCTTCCTCGTCGAAATGGATGAACACAGTGCGTCTGACGACGATGCCGTCGTATACGCCCACATACGTGCTTTCTCACGCCCCGGCAGATGGTTCACGAAGGTCGGCGGACCAGTCGGACGAGGTGTACAGCAGCTCTTCACCGACCGGTACATCGCCGCGCTGAAACACCTCGCCGGCACCTAATGGGACTTGATCGGCGAGTCTTCGACAGTAGCGAAGTTAGTCGGAGAAAGCTGATCACCGAGCCGCTGGTGGGTGATCACTATATGGCCCCGGAGAGAAGATCGACTCCTAAGGTTAGATCGTGGCCCCACCGGCCGGCGAGGGTTCCCAGAACGCTGATGGGGTGTCGTGCCAGTCGAGCACTGATCCATTAGGTCGCCGTCCGGATCCCTCGAGGCTCACCGCCAGTGACCGAAACGGACGTGAGGAGAACTGCCCGTGATTTTCGTAGGAGACGACTGGGCCGAAGACCACCACGACATCCACGTGATGAACGCCGACGGAAAACGTTTGGCGTCCCGCCGATTACCCGAAGGTCTGGCAGGCATCAGCGGGTTTCACGACGTGGTGGCCTCCCATGCCCGCGAACCTGCCGACGTCGTCGTCGGCATCGAAACCGACCGAGGCATGTGGGTATCGGCTCTGCTCGCAGCTGGATACACCGTCTACGCGATCAACCCGCTCGCCGCCGCACGCTACCGAGACCGCCACCACCTCTCGGGTGCGAAATCCGACGCCGGTGACGCCAAACTCTTGGCCGACCTGGTGCGCACCGACCGACACAACCACCGCACCATCGCCGGTGACACCGCAGACGCCGCCGCGATCAAGGTGTTGGCCCGCGGGCACCAGAACCTGATCTGGTCCCGCAACCGACAAATCAATGCACTGCGCTCAGCGCTCCTCGAGTACTACCCCGCCGCACTCGAAGCATTCAACAGTCTCCACCACCGCGACGCGGTCGCCGTCCTCTCGCGTGCCGCCTCGCCCGCCGAAGCGGCACACCTGAGTGCAGCGAGCATCCGAGCGATACTGAAAAGGGCAGGGCGGCAACGCAATATCGAATCACGAGCTGCAGAGATCCAAGCTGCGCTACGCACCGAGCACCTCGCAGCACCGCCGCCCGTTGCGGCTGCATTCGCGGCCACCACCCGCTCGGCGGTAGCGCTGATCGCGGAACTGAACCGTCAGATCGGCGACCTCGAAGCCGAACTCGCACGCCATTTTGAAGCACACCCGGACGCCGACATCTACCTCTCCCTGCCAGGACTCGGTGTCATCCTCGGCGCCCGGGTGCTCGGTGAATTCGGTGACGACGTCAACCGGTACACCACCGCCAAGTCTCGCAAAAATTACGCCGGAACGTCACCGCTGACGATCGCGTCCGGCAAAAAACGGGCCGTTCTGTCCAGGCACGTGCGCAACCGGCGGCTCTACGACGCAATCGACCAATGGGCATTCTGCGCCATAAGCCAAAGCCCGGGAGCTCGCGCGTTCTACGACCAACACCGCACCGCCGGGGACCTCCACCACCAAGCACTCCGCGCGCTCGCCAACCGACTCGTCGGACTACTGCACGGCTGCCTACGACATCGCACCAAATACGACGAACACATCGCCTGGGCACACCGAACTGAACAACAACCCACCGCCGCTTGACAAATTACGGCCCTGGGATGTCTAACTGCGTTGCGGTGAATGGTTCTCGATCCAATGACGAGCGATGTCGACGCGCCTGGCGATCCAGACCTTCTCGTGCGACTGCACGTAGTCGAGAAATCTCTCCAGTGCAGCGATCCGTGCCGGACGCCCGACCAACCGGCAATGCAGCCCGATCGACAGCATCTTCGGCGCGCCTGCCGCACCCTCCGCGTACAGCACATCGAAAGCATCTCGAAGGTGTGCGAAGAACTCGTCACCGGTCGAGAAGCCGCCGGGTGAGGAAAACCGCATGTCGTTGGTGTCGAGCGTGTACGGAACGACCAAGTGATCGACCGTCTCCGATCCGCGGGCCACGCGCGTCCAGTACGGCAGGTCGTCCGCGTAGGAATCGGAATCGTAGAGAAACCCGCCATGCTCGACTACCAGGGAGCGAGTGTTGGGTGAGTCGCGCCCGGTATACCAACCCAGTGGTGCGCTACCGGCCAGGTCGGTCAGGATCTCCATGGCCTCGGCCATGTGTTCGCGTTCGACGTGCTCGTCGATGAGCTGATAGCTCAGCCACCGCAGACCGTGGCTTGCGATTTCGTGGCCCTGCTCGACGAACGCCGCGACGGCCTCCGGATTCCGCTGCATCGCACGTGCAACAGCGAACACGGTGAGTGGAAGGCCACGACGCTCGAAGGCACGGAGGACGCGCCACACACCGGCTCGAGAGCCGTACTCGTACAACGACTCCATGCTCATGTGTCGGTTCGGGAAGGCTTGCGCTCCGACCATCTCGGACAGGAAGGTCTCGGACTTCGTGTCACCGTCGAGAACGTTGTTCTCCGAGCCCTCCTCGTAGTTGAGAACGAACTGGAGGGCGACGTGGGCGCCGCCTGGCCACTTCGGATCCGGCGGTGTCGCACCGTAGCCGACCATGTCGCGCGGGTATGGGACAGGAGGGTGAGACAGTCGTTCCGGGGTCACGAAACGACAGTCTCCCAGCAATCGGCTTTCTGCGCCCGGTTCGCCGGGGACGGGTGGACCCTGGTGGCTACGACGGGCGGTCGTATGCAAATATTGTTCTCACTTACGTGCGCGCCGAGCCGACGGCGCGAGAATTACCCGAGAGGATCGACCGGTGGCACAAGCCGAGCTGAACCCCGCTTCGTACGACCCGGTCGAGTACACCCACGAGGACATCGCCGAGGTGCCGTCCGCCGAGTGGGGATGGAGTGGCGAATCGCACAAGGCCATGCGCGTGGCAGCGATCGTCGTCGCCGTGTTCCTGGTCTTCATGATTCACGGCAATCACACCGGTCTGGTGGAGGATCTGTGGCTCATCGGTTTTGCAATCGCACTCGTCGGCATCGTGGTGCGCGACGTGATCGTGCGCCGCAAGCCCCGATAGGCACCTGCTGGCAGCGAGTCAGTTCTCGGCTGCCAGCTGGCCGCAGGCCGCAGCGATCTCCTGTCCGCGGGTATCTCGAACGGTGCACGAGACACCCTGCGCGATCACTCTTCTGACGAACTCTTGCTCGACGTCCTTGGGACTTGCGTCCCATTCGCTGCCCGGAGTCGGATTCAGTGGAATCAGATTCACGTGGACACGCGAGCCGAGCGCCTTGTGCAGTTTCTTGCCGAGCAGGTCCGCGCGCCACGGTTGATCGTTGACGTTCTTGATCATGGCGTACTCGATCGAGACCCGCCGACCGGTCTGATCCGCGTAGTACCGCGCGGCCGACAGGACCTCGGCAATGGACCAACGATTGTTCACCGGGACCAGAGTGTCTCGGAGCTCGTCGTCCGGAGTGTGGAGAGACACGGCCAACGTGACCGACAGACCTTCGTCGGCCAGCTTGCGAATCGCGGGAGCCAACCCGACCGTCGAGACGGTGACCGATCGTTGCGACAGACCGAGCCCGTCGGGTGCAGGCGAGACGATCTTGCGGACCGCGGCGACAACACGCTTGTAGTTCGCCAGCGGCTCCCCCATTCCCATGAACACGACGTTGGACAACCGGCCTTCGCCTCCGGCCACCGCACCGTCACGCATGTCGGCAGCCGCGGAACGCACCTGGTCGACGATCTCAGCGGTCGTGAGATTGCGGTCGAGGCCGCCCTGGCCGGTAGCACAGAACGGGCAAGCCATCCCGCACCCGGCCTGGCTCGAGATGCACAACGTCGCACGATCGGGATACCGCATCAGTACGCTCTCGAGCAGCGTGCCGTCGTTGGCCTTCCACAGTGTTTTGCGGGTGTCCCCGTTGTCGCAGGCCAGATGCTTGATCGGCGTCAGCAGCGTCGGAAAGAGATCCGCGCCCACCTTCTCGCGCACCGAAGCCGGCAGATCCGTCATGTTCGTGGTGTCGGCTTCGAGCCGACCGTAGTAATGGCGTGCCAGCTGATCCGCACGGTATGCCGGTAGTCCGAGCGCTTTGACGGCGTCCTTCAAACCGTCGCGATCGAGGTCCGCGAGGTGGCGCGGGGGCATCCCGCGCTTACGATCCGCGAACACAAGCGGCAACGACGGGCGACTCTTCGGCGCGGGGTTCTCCGCCGTGGCGGTGGCGTCAGTGGCGTCGGGTGCAGTAGCGGAGTCACTCATAGTGCTTCCAGTGTCCCACTACCGAGCGATCTCTCCTATTTCAGCAACCTTCCGGTCTCGGCCGCACTGCTGTTTCCAGTTCGAATCGGAAGGGTAACCGAATCGACAACGTATACGCGTGCATCCGAGACTCGCGTGCGAAAGGATCAGACGATGTCAACACCAACAGGCGACAAGCACGACGGCTCGTTCGCCGATCCCACCGGGGTTCCCGCGACGTACGAGGATTCTGCACCGTCCGCGATCACGACACCCGATTCCGGCGATCACAGCGCGCCGGATCCCGAGGCAGTACGCGACACCAGGCGTCCGGCAGGGAAGTCACCGGACGGCATCGCCCATACCAAGGCTGCTGCGACCTGGACGGGATTGGTCGTCGGCGCGATCGTGCTGATCATTCTGTTGATCTTCATTCTCCAGAACCTGGACTCTGTCCCAGTCAGCATCTTCGTGTGGACCTTCGAGCTGCCACTCGGAGTCGGGATGCTACTCGCGGCTATCGCGGGTGCCCTCGTCATGGCTCTTGCGGGCGGAGTGCGGATCCTGCAGATCCGACGCGCCGCAAAGCGAAAGTAGACACCGACCCGAGTGAACAGTATGCACACAAGCTGGCATCATCGAACTGAATCGATAATGCTTGGTGCGTGCCCGATATCACCGCTAGGAGTCTGACGTGACCACTTTCATGGAAACCCCAGTGACATCCGGCGTGGCGCCCGAGCGCGCACGCTCGTGGCTGTTGGTTCCGGCAAGCAAGCCGGACACATTCACTGCCGCCATCGAATCCGAGGTCGACGCCGTGATCCTCGACATCGAGGACGCAGTCGCGCCCAAAGCCAAGCCCGCCGCTCGCGACGCGGTCGTGGCATGGCTCGAAGCCGGAAATTCGGCATGGGTTCGCATCAACGACGCAACCACCAGTTTCTGGGCCGACGATCTCGCGGCATTGTCGGGGTTACATGGCCTCGCCGGGGTCATGCTGGCCAAGACCGAAAGCGGAAGCCAGGTAGAAGCCACCGCGGCACGCCTCGCGCCCGGTACCCGCATTCTCGCTCTCGTCGAATCTGCTGTTGGGCTCGAAGCGGCGCCGGAAATCGCTCGCGCGGACTCGACGTTCCGTCTCGCCTTCGGCAGCGGCGACTTCCGTCGTGATACCGGCATGAGCGACGAGCCTCTCGCGATGGCATATCCGCGTTCACGTCTGGTCGTGTCATCACGAGCAGCCCGTTTGCCCGGTCCCATCGACGGACCGACCCTCACCGCGAACGAGAGCATCCTTGCTCGTGACTCGGCGTTGACACTGTCGATGGGGATGACGGGCAAATTGTGCATGCACTCCGAACAGGCCCCGACCGTCAACCGTGAACTCGCCCCCGCTCCGAGTGATGTGACCTGGGCCGACGAGGTCGTCGACGCATTGGGCGCAGACGGTGCACACGTCAAGGACGGCAGTGACCTCCCCCGACTGGCGAAGGCTCTGAAAATCCGCGAAGCGGCCGAAGTGTTCGGGATTCACGCAGACTAGGTCAAGCGAGTTCGAGTCCCCGCGGCTTGCGACGCCAGTGGACTCGGTACCGCACGTCGATGTCGAGGCCAGGGATGCTCCGCGCAGCCCTGGCCGCTGTGCGTTCGGTGAACTCGATGCCCAACACCGAGCGCAGTGTCAGGCGGTCCGGGAAGCTCCACCGGGTATCGACGCGCTCGAGATCGAAGCCCTGTGCTTCGAAGAACGACTCCACAGCCTCGCAGTTGTACTTCGGAAGGTCCGATCGCATCCAGTCTCCGTACGGGGACGCGGATACGTCCAGATCCACCACGATCAAGCTGCCTCCTGGTCGAAGCACGCGCATCGCCTCGGTGATCCCGGGCCCGCACCCGACACCGAAGAAGTACGCGGTCCTCGCGTGGACTACGTCGACCGACTCGTCCGGCAGTGGCAACGACTCGGCGTGCCCTGCCAGGACTTCGACAGTGTCGAGTTCGGCGACCCGCCGGAGTGCGTCCCGCCGCAGTGGATCGTGCGGTTCGACGCCGATCACCCGCTCGGCTTCCACGGCAAACTGCGGCAGATGAAAGCCTGTGCCACAGCCCACGTCGACGATGGTCTTGTTCTGCAACGGAGCGATTGTTCGTAGAACACGTGCAATCCGACCGTCGGGATCCTGCGCGCGATTCTCGGCCTCGTACACCCGTGGCCAGTGCCAGATGTTCGGACTCGGGAT
Organism: Rhodococcus sovatensis; assembly: GCF_037327425.1. Taxonomy (NCBI): domain Bacteria; kingdom Bacillati; phylum Actinomycetota; class Actinomycetes; order Mycobacteriales; family Nocardiaceae; genus Rhodococcus; species Rhodococcus sovatensis. The sequence continues at coordinate 2,512,216 of NZ_CP147846.1, forward strand.
TGTGTGGGGGTCGCTCACAGCAGAATTGCGAAGACCAACCAGGCGACGAACGCCGACGGCAAGAGCGAGTCGAGGCGGTCCATGATGCCGCCGTGACCGGGAAGCAACGTCCCCATGTCTTTGATACGCAGATCGCGCTTGACCTGAGATTCGATGAGATCACCAAGGGTTCCGGTCACGACGAGAACGACACCGAGAAGAACGCCGATCAGCGAGTTCGCTTCGAGGATCAAGGTGACCGTCAGCAGGCACCCGATGACGCAGAACAGCAATGACCCGGCGAGCCCCTCCCAGGACTTCTTCGGACTGATCGCGGGCGCCATCGGGTGCTTTCCGAACAACACACCGGCGACATATCCACCTACGTCGGAACACACGACCGCAATCAGGAAGACGAGGACCCTGCCCGCTCCATTGTCGTCGAGAACCATAAGAACAGCGAACGACGCGAGTAGGGGCAGCCAGCACGCGACCATGATCGTGACGGCCAGTTCGCGGAGATAGTTCTTCGGTGCCGACCCGAGGCCCTGGTGCAGCAGCAGCCACACCATACAGACCAGAACCGTTCCTGCAGTGGCACTCAAGACACCTGTGGTTCCCCACGGCCACCCGGACCAGATGATTGCCTGCCCGCCGACGATCAACGGGATGCGAGGGACGAGCACCCCTGCCTCGCGGAGCCGTTTCGATACCTCGTACGTCGCCACAGCGAGCGCGAGCGCGACCACACCGATCCACACCAGCGGCGCGAACACCATGATGAGGATGAGCGAAATTCCGAGGCCGGCACCCACAGCGATCGCTGCAGGCAAATTGCGCCCGGCCTTCCCCTGTGACTTTGTGGTCGCCGACCCGTCGGGCGCCGATGGGTCGGGTGCGGCAGACCCCAATGGTCGTTCCGAACCCACCACGACGCTGTCTCCTTGCTTCATGTTCATACTCGGTTCTGCGGGAGGATCAGACCTCCATCAAGTCGGCTTCCTTGCGCTTGACGAGCTCGTCGACAGACGCCGTGTACTTCGCTGTGGTCTTGTCGAGCTCGTTCTCGGCTCGCACCACCTCGTCCTCGCCCGCCTCGCCGTCCTTCTGGATCCGCTTGAGTTCTTCCATCGTCTTACGACGGACGTTGCGGATGGACACTTTCGCGTCCTCACCCTTGCCCTTGGCCTGCTTCACGAACTCACGACGTCGCTCCTCCGTCAACTGAGGCACGCCGATACGAATCAGGTTGCCGTCGTTGGTCGGGTTGACGCCCAGATCGGAATTACGAATCGCAGTTTCGATAGGGCCCAGTTGTGATGCCTCGTACGGCTTGATGACGACGAGGCGAGCTTCGGGAACGTTGATGCTCGCGAGCTGGGTAATCGGGGTGAGAGCACCGTAGTACTCGACGACGATGCGGTTGAACATGCCGGGATTCGCTCGACCCGTTCGAATGGAGGACAGATCGTCGCGTGCGACGGTGACCGCCTTCTCCATCTTTTCTTCTGCGTCGAAGAGCGCTTCGTCGATCACGATCTGTCCTCCATCGTCCGTGCCGGTGTCACCGGCGTGTCCTCGTTCGTTTCTTCGTCATGCTCACGACGTAACCAAGGTTCCGATGCTCTGCCCTGCGACTGCGCGAGCAATGTTCCCCTGGGTCAACAGGTTGAACACCATGATCGGCATCTGATTGTCCATGCAGAGGCTGAATGCCGTTGCATCGGCGACCTTCAGGCCCTTCTCGATCACCTGCCGGTGGGTAATGGTGTCGTACATGGTCGCGTTGGGATCTTCCCTGGGATCGGCCGAGTACACGCCGTCGACTGCCTTCGCCATGAGCAGCACCTCTGCCCCGATCTCGAGCGCACGCTGAGCGGCGGTGGTGTCGGTGGAGAAGTACGGCATTCCCATGCCTGCGCCGAAGATGACGACGCGCCCCTTCTCCAAGTGTCGACGCGCACGCAGCGGGAGATACGGCTCGGCGACCTGCCCCATGGTGATGGCTGTCTGCACACGTGTCGCGACGCCCTGCTTTTCCAGGAAGTCTTGCAAGGCGAGGCAGTTCATGACCGTTCCGAGCATGCCCATGTAGTCGGACCGTGACCGGTCCATGCCTCGCTGTTGCAGTTCTGCGCCACGAAAGAAGTTGCCGCCGCCGATGACCACGGCCACCTGAACACCGGTGGACACGACCTCGGCGATCTGCTCGGCCACGTTGTTGACGACATCAGGATCGAGGCCGACCTGGCCTCCTCCGAACATCTCACCACCCAGCTTGAGCATCACTCGCTTGAACCCGGGGCGGTCGGTGGCGGGATCGGTCATTGCTCTCCTCGGTTCTCGCCGTCTCGAATGCGCACGATAAATGGGCGCGCTGAAGCACCCGTACCCTTATCCTGCCTTATCGGCGGTGTCGCAGACGACACCGCCTGCGACATGCAAGATGCCGCCCGTTCGACTCGCGTCGGACGGGCGGCATCTGATGAAGCCAGTCAGTATCGGGCGATCAGCTCGCGCCGACCTCGAAGCGAGCGAAACGTGTCAGCTTCACGCCTGCTTCGTCCAGAATCGCCTTGACGGTCTTCTTGGAGTCCTGCACCGACGACTGCTCGGTCAGCACGACATCCTTGAAAAAGCCGTTTACGCGGCCTTCGATGATCTTCGGCAGCGCCTGTTCGGGCTTGCCTTCTTCGCGAGCAGTTTCCTCGGCGATTCGACGCTCGGAAGCGACGACATCCTCGGGAACCTCGTCACGAGTGACGTACTTGGCCTTCAGTGCTGCAACCTGCATCGCTGCGCCACGAGCGGCCTCTGCAGCCGCTTCGCCGTCACCGGTGTACTCGACGAGCACGCCGACAGCGGGCGGAAGGTCTGCGCTGCGCTTGTGCAAGTACGTGGCGACGGGTCCGTCGAAGGACACGACACGACGAATCTCGAGCTTCTCGCCGATCTTCGCCGACAGCTCCTGCAGTGCAGTGTCGACAGTCTTGCCGTTCAGGTCCAGCGCCTTGAGAGCGTCGACGTCGGCAGGCTTGCCCTCGGCTGCAACCGCAGCGACCGAGTCGGCAAAAGTCTGAAATTCTTCGTTCTTGGCCACGAAGTCGGTCTCGGAGTTGATTTCGACCAGAACGCCGCCCTTGGCGACGACGAGGCCTTCGGCGGTGGACCGCTCGGCGCGCTTGCCGACGTCCTTGGCGCCCTTGATACGAAGCTGCTCGACGGCCTTGTCGAAGTCGCCGTCGGATTCGGCGAGTGCGTTCTTGCAGTCCATCATTCCGGAGCCGGTGAGCTCCCGGAGCCGCTTGACGTCAGCGGCGGTGTAGTTCGCCATGGTGTGCGAGCCTCCTGAAAATGCTGTGGGTGGGCAAAGCATGCAAAAAGGTCGGTGCCGCAGAAAGGTCCCGACCGGATCGTTTCACTCCGGTCGGGACCCCCTTGAATCAAGCCTGCGTTGCTGGTGCTTCCGCGGCGGGTGCTTCGTCTGCAGCGGGAGCCTCTGCTGCGGGAGCCTCGGCTGCTGCTTCCGTGGTGGCCTCGGCAGCGGGCGACGCCTGTGCAAGCTGTTCCAGCTCCCACTCGGCGAGCGGCTCGCCTGCGCCGACCTCAGGCTTGGCGTCGGATGCAGTATTGAGGCCCGCACGAGCCTGGACACCCTCGGCGACGGCCGATGCGACAACCTTCGTCAGAAGTGCGGCCGAACGGATTGCATCGTCGTTACCCGGGATCGGGTAGTCGACGACGTCGGGGTCGCAGTTGGTGTCGAGGATCGCGATGACCGGAATCTTCAGCTTGCGAGCTTCGCCGACGGCGATGTGCTCTTTGTTCGTGTCGACGATCCAGATGGCCGAGGGAACCTTGGCCATGTCCCGGATACCACCGAGGGTGCGGTCCAGCTTGGTCATCTCACGCGTGAGCATGAGGATTTCCTTCTTGGTGCGTCCCTCGAAGCCACCGGTCTGCTCCATTGCCTCGAGCTCCTTGAGGCGAAGCAGACGCTTGTGGACCGTCTGGAAGTTGGTGAGCATGCCACCGAGCCAGCGCTGGTTCACGTAGGGCATGCCTACGCGAGTTGCCTCAGCGGCGATGGACTCCTGCGCCTGCTTCTTGGTACCGACGAACAGAACCGTGCCACCGTGGGCGACGGTCTCCTTGACGAACTCGTATGCCTTGTCGATGAAGGTCAGAGTCTGCTGCAAGTCGATGATGTAGATGCCGTTGCGGTCGGTGAAGATGAACCGCTTCATCTTCGGGTTCCAGCGACGAGTCTGGTGTCCGAAGTGGGTGCCGCTGTCGAGCAGCTGCTTCATGGTTACTACAGCCATGGCTGAATAACTCGCTTTCGATTGCCGGTTGACGCAGAGTGTCGTATGACCCCTGCCCTGGCGTCCGCTGGTTGCCGGACCCATACGAGCTGGACATGGGACCGCCGACAACCGGTTTCAGTGCGGTACCGTCGAATGACGGGCACACAGATACGCGGACGCGCGAAGTCGACCTGTGCAGGCACAGGTCGCTCACACAGTGTACGTCGTTGTTTCCCCAGCACATAACCAGGCCCATCCGTCAAGACCTCGGACCACCTGTGGATGAATCCGATCTCTGTCCACAGATCGGTATTTCGCGGACGAACTCGGATACTTCGCGGGGATGCTGAGACGATGAGATTTGTCGTCGCTCGCCTGTTCACGGTGCTCACCGTTGCGATTCTGTTCGCGCCCCCGTCCCACGCCCAGGCGACGCCGTTCGTATGGCCGCTCGAACCGAGACCGCTCGTCGTACGACCTTTCGACCCACCCGAGCGCGAGTGGTTGCCCGGGCACCGAGGAGTGGACCTGGCCGGCCGCGAAGGCCAGAGTGTTCGAGCCGCAGGCGACGGCGTCGTGGTCTTCGCCGGTATCGTCGCTACCAAACCAGTTGTCTCCGTGGACCATCCGAGCGGGCTACGCACCACGTACGAACCTGTCGTCAGTTCGGTCACGCCGGGCTCTCGAGTCAGAGGAGGCGACGTCATAGGCACGCTGGCTTCAGGTCACGCCGGATGTGTCACGCCATGCTTGCACTGGGGAGTGCGGCGCGACCGAACCTATCTCGACCCCTTGGCGTTGATGCGGACCACGCCGATTCGGCTCAAGCCGCTGACGCCCAGCTGACCTACCGCCAGTTCGACCCGGAGTGTCGCCCCGAAGCTGCCGGGAAATCGTCGGCGACCATGGCAGCGAGCTCGACGAACGCTGCCCTCGTCTGCGGCCGCAGCAGTTCGAGATCCACGATGGCGCCTTCCGCCAAGTGCTCGTCGAAAGGCACGACGAGCACGGCCCGGCAGCGCTCGAGGAAGTGCTGTGTCAACAGATTCATGTCGACTGCCGACGATCCCGGACGGACGGAGCTGATGACGACCACCGTTCGCTCGACCAGGTGTCCGTAACCGTGCAGTTGCAGCCAGTCCAGAGTTGCTGCCGCACTCCGCGCGCCGTCCACCGCGGGAGACGAGACGAGTACCAGTGCATTGGCCAACTGCAGCACACCGTTCATCGCCGAGTGCATGATGCCGGTGCCACAGTCGGTCAAAATCAAGTTGTAGTAGACCTGCAACATTTCGATGACCGAGCGATAGTCTTGCTCGCCGAACATTTCCGATGCCGCCGGATCCCGCTCACCGGCAAGCACTTCCAGCCGGCTAGGCGCCTGCGAGGTATGCGCTCTGATATCGGAGTATCGGCGAATGTTGTCGGCGTCAGCCAGCAAGTCGCGGACAGTGGACGAGGTCTGATTCGGGACCCGCTCACCCAGCGTGCCGAAATCCGGGTTCGCGTCGACGGCGATGACGCAGTCACCGCGGAGCGATGCGAAGGTCGAACCGAGCCCAAGGGTCGTCGTGGTCTTGCCTACTCCGCCCTTGAGTGACAAGAACGCTATCCGGTAGTCACCGAGGACCGGCTGACGAATCCGCTCGACCTGATTGCGATACCGTTCCTCCGCCGTCGACTCACCTGGATTGATGACTCCCCCGGTGAGCCGGTGCACGCCACGACGCCACCCCGACGTCGATGCGCGTTTTGGCCGCCGTAGCAAACTGTCGGGTGCGAGATCCTGACTTGTCGGCTGGTAGCGAGGGTCGTTCGAGTGTTGCTGCGCGGGGCCGCTCGCCCACGGCGGTGTCCACTCTTGCACCTGTGGCGGTGGACCTGGCTCTGCAGGGGGCGTGTACCGCGGCGGGGGCTGGCGGTCCGATCCCCGCGGGGTTTGCCATGGCGGAGACTGACGGTCACCGTTCATCGACCCTCCGGTGTTCCTGACAGGTTCGACAGGCGTGGTGTTCGGACGCGACGGCGGAGTCGAGCCAGGCTCGGCACGGATGGACCACGAGGCCGAAGTTCCGTGCGGATGGTCGCGGCCCACGGTCCCCCCGTATCCGGATTTCGGCGAAGAACTTCGACTTCACTCCCTGTGGAGCCGAGAATTCTTCGCAAGCGGTCTGTTTCCAACGAACCTACCAAACACTGGCGAATCAGCACGTGGCACGGGTCACGCTCGGGGATGTGCGCGGTCGTGCACAGCGCGCAATCGGTCGACGGAGACATGGGTGTAGATCTGCGTTGTCGCCAACGAGGAGTGCCCGAGCAATTCCTGGACAACACGGAGATCGGCGCCACCTTCGAGGAGATGAGTTGCCGCGGAATGCCGAAGTCCATGCGGACCGAGGTCCGGAGCACCCGGTACCGAGGCAAGCACGTCGTGTACCGCGGTCCGAGCTTGCCGAGGATCGAGGCGCCCACCTCTACGTCCCAGGAACAAGGCCGATCCCGAACGTTCAGATACCAAACTCGGACGACCGTACGTCGTCCAGACGTCCAGGGCCTGTGAGGCAGGATCGCCGTACGGAGCAGACCTTTCCTTGTTGCCCTTTCCGACGACACGCACGACGCGCCTCTCGCTGTCGACGTCGTCGACATCGAGGCCACACAGCTCGCTTACCCGTATCCCGGTCGCGTAGAGCATCTCCATCACAAGTCGATCCCGCACCGCAATCGGATCGAGTTCGCGCGCCCCCAGCTCGGCCCACGACATCGCCTCCGCCGCCTGGTTCTGCTTCAGCACCCCGGGCAACGTCCGGCGAGCTCGCGGGGCCGACAGTCGAAGCGACGGATCCGTCGCAATCCGGCCGCTCCGCTGCAGCCACGCTGTGAAAGTTCGCGCCGACGACGTTCGACGCGCCATCGATGTTCGTGCGGATCCGTCACGTGCCTGCTTGGCAAGCCACGATCGGAGAACACGTAGGTCCAGCGCATCTAGGCTTGCCGAGCCATCCGCATCCGCGAGATGTCGGAGTAGCGACTCCGCGTCCCGCACGTACGCACGGACGGTGTGCGCCGAGAATCCGCATCCCAGGGTGAGGTGCTCGGAGTAATCCTCGAGATGCACCGTCACTGTGGGTGGAAGCGCGTCGACCATGCACACAGCCTTGCCCGCGGCGCGCGCATCGGCAACCTGACGCGCCCGACGTTGCCCCTCGGAGATGAATCGGTCAGGTGCCCGAGACCGATTCTGCTTCGGCGAGCTCGCGCTTCCACACGCGGAAGTTCTCCTCGGTCCGCCCGCGACGCCAATAGCCCGAGATCGACGCCCATTCCGCCGGGACGCCTCGTTCCTTTCGAATGTATCCACGAAGGTTGTGCATCACGGCCTGGGCCTCGCCGTGAATGAAGACCTGAGCTTGGCCTGGCAGCCATTCCGTATCGCGAACGGCCGCGATCAACGGCGCATTGTCTCCTGCTTTGTCCTCGCCGATCACGTTGGACGGCGCTCCACGATGAATCCAATTCACGTCCACGACGGCGAGGGTCTCGAGGTAGATCTCATCCTTCCGGTCGGAGATCTCGATGAACACCTTGGCTATCGCATCCTCGGGAAGCGACTCCACTGCTGCGGCGATGGCCGGGATAGCGGACTCGTCGCCGGCGAACAAGTGCCAGTCCGCATCCGGTCGCGGAGAGTACGCACCCGACGGCCCGTACATACTGATCTCCTCTCCCGGCTCGACGCGTGCAGCCCACGGTCCGGCGACCCCTTCGTCTCCGTGGACGACGAAGTCGATGGCGATTTCTCGTGCTGCAGCATCGACGGATCGGACCGTATACGTGCGCTTGATCTCATCGTCGCCGGAACCGAAGATCAGTTTCACGTACGAATCGGTGTACTCAACCGGTTCGAAGTCCCCGAATCCCGGACCTCCGAGATACACCCGTTGCATGTGCGGCGTCAGTTCCTCGGTGCGGAGGACGGTCAGGGTTGTTGTGCTTCGTGCCACGTAGTTCAGCCTTTCCGAGCTGTCACGACTGTGAGTGAGAAATTCTCCACCTAGTAAGTGTTACCTAAACAGGCTACCGGCATCCCGTCTGCCTCGGTGTGCCTCACGGCTCAGAACCCATCGGTGTTCCCCATATCCCTCCGAGCGATATCCAAGAAGTCGCTCGATACATACCCCGGTTCACTATCACTCGGATCGATGGCCGAGTCGGGATAGCGCTCCCGCTGAATCCTGGACAGAATGTCGTCGACGTTCTGTCCAGGATTGGCTTCGAGTGAGGCGATCGTGTCGGTTACCAACGAGAGATACCCTCGCAACGACGACTCCAGGGCGTGCACGAAGTCGTACATTTCCGGCGAAGCCAACATCTCGACCTGTGGAACCACGGCGTAGTACTCGACCAGTGCATTGTGTGCGGCATCCGCCGCCGCGGCTCGAGCCGATGGGTCACCCTCGGCTCGGAAGGTGTCGAGATAGTCCTTTTGAGTGAGGAACATGCGCTGTGCGGCGGTATCGAATCTCGAGTACGCGTCTTGACGCTGCACACGAAGAAAAGACCGTGTTTGGTTCCGGTCGTAGTTTTCGGCATTGATACGTGCCGTCGCAATGGCGGTGTCGTTTGCCCGACTGTTCGTGATCACTCCGACAACGGACGCCGAGACGATTGCCGCCACCGAGACCACGAGCGTGAACCATCTTGTCAGGTGTGCGGCGCGGCCGTCTGCAGCAGGCTGCGGACCCTCATCTGCTGCCAACTGGGCTCCCAGAAGTCAATGTCAGCGTGGGTTGTTCGCTTGCATCGTATCCGGCTCACGACGTGACCACACGAAACCAGCCCGTTTCGTCGCTGGCCGCGAAGCCTTCGAGTTCGAGCAGTGGAAGTACCGAACGCACCTTGGTCAACGGCAGCGACGACAGTTCCGACAGCTCCCGAGGTGATCGCGTGCCAGTCGCGGGTAGCGCCTCGTAGACGAGCAAGGCATTGTCGGACAGAGCGTCGATGTCGCGGAACATCGACGGCCGACCTTCGCCCACCTCACCCGAGGGACCTGCCTCCGAAACCACATCGTGTGCATCTGCGACAAGACGGGCTTCACCCTCTCTGATCATTCGATGGCACCCCTTGGACGACGCCGATGTCACCGGCCCAGGCACCGCCAGGACTGGCCTGCCGAGCTTGTGCGCCCAGGCCGCAGTGTTTCGTGCTCCGCTTCTCCATCCGGCCTCCACCACCACCACTGCGGATCCGAATGCAGCGACGACTCGATTGCGAGCCAGAAATCTGTGTTTCGCGGGCGTGGTCCCTGGGCTGTACTCACTGATGACTGCACCACTGCCGGCGATCCTCTGCAGGAGCCTCGAATGACCGGACGGATAGGCACGGTCCACGCCACACGCCAGGACCGCAACAGTCGTTCCGGCAACCCCGAGCGCTGCGCGGTGGGCGGCTGCATCGATGCCGAAGGCCGCGCCCGACACGATCGTCCAGCCGTCCACCGCCAGATCGCCGGCGATTTCTGCCGTCACGTGTTCGCCGTAGGCGCTGGCGGCCCGAGTCCCGACAATCGAAATCGCCCGGTCCACCAGCTCGGCCACCGGCCTGCTGCCGAGCACCCACAACGCGCAGGGCGCACATCGATCCGACCCGACGGGCATCCCCACACCGTCGAAGGCCAGGAACTTCCACATTGGCCATTCCTCGTCGTCCGGAGTCACCAACCGACCCCCAATGGCTGCCACGAGGTCGAGATCGACTGCTGCGGTGTCGATGCCAGACCGAACCTGGAGCCGTTCGCCGAGACCTCCTCCGATGACAGCAGCCCGCGCTTCCTCGGGCCCCGCCGCTGCAGCGAATTCGAGAAGGGCGCGGTGCGGCCCCTGGGCTACCCGCGACAGATACGCCCACGCAAGACGGCGCGGATCGTGTGCGCTCACATCATCCCCCTGTCTCGAAAGTCGAGAGCTGCCCCGACCTCGTCGAGTCCCGGCATATCGCCACCGGCCAAGTCGGTGAGTGTCCACGACACTCGCAGTGCGCGGTCTGCGCCACGTGCGGTCAAAGAGCCATTTCGCAACGACCGTTCGAGTGGACGCAACGCCTCGTTCCCCAGCCGAAACTTCTGCCTCAGCGCGGGTCCGGGCACCTCGGCGTTGGTACGCCAGCCGTACTCGGCCCATCGTGCTGCTGCAGCGTCGCGCGCACCGGTCACCCTTGCGCGCACCTCCTCGGTCGTTTCCCCCACCTCGTCAGCCAGAGCCCCGGTTGCCACTGTCTGCATGGCGATTCGCAGATCGACCCGGTCTAGCAGTGGCCCTGACAGCCTTCCCAAGTACTTCCTACGGGCAGTGGGAGCACACACGCAATCGGCATTTCTGGCCGGCGCGCACGGGCATGGATTGGCTGCGAGAATCAGCTGAAAGCGTGCCGGATAGCGAGCGACTCCATCTCTACGCGCGATCCTGATCTCACCGTCCTCGAGGGGAGTTCGCAACGCTTCCAACGCTTTCACACCCATTTCGGCACATTCGTCGAGGAACAGCACTCCCCTGTGCGCTCGGCTGACCGCACCTGGTTTGGCCATGCCGGTGCCTCCGCCGACCAAAGCACTCACTGTGGTCGAATGATGTGGAGCGATGAACGGCGGCGACGAGATCAACGGGCGATCCCCGGTCAATGTTCCCGCCACGGAGTGAATCGCAGTCACCTCCAGCGACTCCTCGTCGGTCAATGGCGGCAGGATCCCCGGAAGCCGTTGCGCAAGCATCGTTTTACCGATTCCCGGGGGTCCGGTCAGCATGATGTGATGGGCTCCCGCCGCCGCGACTTCGAGAGCCCATCGAGCATCCTGCTGGCCGACGACCTCGCTCATGTCGGGGTACGTAGTGCCGTCGTCGTACACTGCGGGCACTGGGTGATCGAGGACAGTCTCACCACGTAGCCAGGAGACGACTTCTTTCAACGACACCGCGCCGAGAACCTCGATGCCATCGACAAGACCCGCCTCGGCCAGAGTGGCCAACGGGACGACAACCCGGCGCCATCCTGCCCGTTTGACCGCCAACACTCCCGGCAGAACCCCTCGCACTCCACGAAGCCGGCCGTCGAGCGCCAACTCTCCGAGGAATACCGTCTTCTCCAGAGCACGACGCGGAATCTGTTTGTCCGCGTCCAGAACGGAGAGCGCGAGGGCCAGGTCGTAGACCGAACCCACCTTCGGCAGTGTCGCCGGCGACAGAGCGAGTATCACCCGCGAGTCGGGCCACTTTCCGCCCGAATTGCTCACGGCGGCTTTCACTCGATCGCGCGACTCGTTCAGCGCCGCATCGGGTAGACCCACCAGGTGGACCCCAGGGAGTCCGCGTCCGATGTCGGCCTCGATCTCCACCACCTGACCGTCGACACCGCTCACCGCAACCGAAAAGGCGCGCCCCAGGGCCATCAGAAGGCCCCGCGCAGATGCGAGATCACTGGATCACCGTCACCGGTCATCAGAATTGCCACGACGTCGAATCTCATACGAACCCACGGGCTACCGCGCTCGTCGAGCCACGCCAACGCCAACCGCCTGATGCGCAACTGCTTCGAATACGTCACCGACTCTGCAGGCGTCCCGAAGCCGATGCCGGATCGGGTCTTCACTTCGACGAAGACCATGGTGTCGCCATCTCTGGCCACGATGTCCAATTCGCCGTACCTACACCGCCAATTACGATCGACTACTTCCATCCCACTGTCGGCTACGTGCAACGCCGCCAGCGCTTCCCCCCGCGCTCCCAATTCCGAACTCGACTTCGACATCGTCGTCCCCCTGCGGTCATCGGTTCGCCGACTGCCGAACCCAGATCCGACTGTGCACCGTCACCGGAGTGGATACCTCGCGAACCAGCAGGTCGACAATTGCCCTGTGCACAAAGAATGGACCTGTGGACAAACGAGACTTTGCGCTGGCCGAGAAACCGGATTTGTCGGACCGATGTGCATTCGGCGGATACAACTGTGCCCCGGTCGCAAACAGGCTTTTCGGCCTGAGCGCCGGGGCACCGCGATGTTTCCAGGGAGCAGTGAGAGTGCTACCGATCAGGAAGAGTTCTATCGATCAGTGAGCAGCCTCGTACGCGGACTGCACTTCTTGGCTGATCCGCCCACGTGCGCTCACGTCATGACCGTTCTCACGTGCCCACGTCCGGATGTCCTGCAGATCCGCCTTACCGCGGGCCTGGCCGCTCGACGCTTTGCGCCCACGACGGGCAGATACCTTTTCTGCGTGCTCGATCCAGAACGCAAGCTGTTCGTGCAATTCGTTCGCGTGCTTCAGGTTCAGATCGATCCGGTACTGGGTGCCGCCTATACCGAATTCGATGGTTTCTCCCTGTCCATCTTTGATGACGGAACCGTCGACATCATCGATCATTTGGACGAGTGTCTTGCGCGCCATGTCCGAACCTCTAACAGTGAAGGGAATATGCTGATGAATGCGTTTCTACCACTAGATACTGTCGAATACAAAAGAAACCTGAAATCCACAGTCGTCTTTCAGGTATTCGACACCATGAATCAGCCACTACTCGACCCTCAAATCAATTCGAAAAGCACTGCAGGTCAATAGATTACGACAAATCAATTCACTCAGTGTCGTTCATTGCGTAAGAATCGCCCAGACGACTTGCCCGACGACGAGGCACACCGTCGCAGCTCCGATCAACTGTGCACACATCACCAGCTTCGTCCGGGACCGACGACGGCCGACGACGTACATCGCGGACGCAATGAGCAGCAGCCACAGCGTGGGGGTCACGTGCGTCTTTACTCGGGCAGCCTGAGATCGGGTTTCTCCAGCTCTTCGATGTTGACGTCCTTGAAGGTGATCACCCGGACGTGCTTCACGAAACGAGCGGGCCGGTACATGTCCCACACCCAGGAATCGGACATTCGCAGCTCGAAATAGATTTCTCCATCGGCATTGTGCGGGATCAGCTCCACCGAGTTCGCTAGATAAAAGCGACGCTCGGTCTCGACGACGTAGTTGAACTGGCCGACGATGTCTCGGTACTCCCGGTACAGCGAGAGTTCCATCTCGGTTTCGTACTTTTCGAGATCCTCGGCACTCATCGGTTTTCTCTCATCCTGTCCTCATAGCGTGAAAGACAATCATCTCGCACTCGGCTCGTCGCAGTCCATTCGGCCCGGGCTCGGGGCGGCGTCCCGCAGCCGATTCCCGGCCGCGGAAACATTCGCGTAGGACATTCGATGCTCTGCGCACGGCCCGAGCTCCGCCAGCGCAGCTGCGTGTGCCCTCGTGCTGTATCCCTTGTGCACGGCGAATCCATATCCGGGAATGCGACCGTCCATCTCGACCATCACACGATCACGTGAGACCTTCGCGAGAACGCTGGCCGCAGCAATGCACGCCGCGGTAGCGTCTCCACCGATCACCGGCAGTGACGGCGCCGAGAGGCCGGGCACCCTGAAACCGTCGGTCAGCACGTAGCCAGGCGTCATACCGAGACCAGCTACCGCGCGCCGCATACCCTCGATATTGGCTACGTGCACGCCGATTCGATCTACTTCCTCGGCTTCGATGAACACCACACACCATGCGCGTGCCCACCGCTTGATCTTCGGGAAGAGCTCCTCCCGACGCCTCTCGGTCAGCTTCTTGGAATCGTCGAGATCGGCGAGCGAAGCGTACGGCTTCGGGCCCAATACGCACGCCGCGACAGTCAGCGGTCCGGCACACGCCCCTCGACCGGCCTCGTCGACTCCGGCAACGGGTCCTAGGCCATTTCGGTCGAGTGCAGATTCCATCGTCCGCAAACCTGACGACCTGCGAATGACAGGTCGGGGCGGCCACGGTGGGCGGCTACGCGCACGACTGCTGGTACCGGTCATTGCTACTCCCCGGCTCATTGCCCCTGAATGTCCGGCGAATCGAGGGTTCCGAAACGCGAAGGCGGCAGCGCGATGAGGAATGCCTTGCCGATGACATTGTCGACCGGGACGGTTCCCATCAGCTCGTCCGTCACATGAAACCGTGAGTCGGCCGAGTTGCTGCGGTTGTCACCCATCACCCAGAGATTTCCCTCGGGCACGGTGACGGCCGAGAAGCACCGACCGGACTTCAACTCGGTGTCACAGGTCAGAACTCCCGGCGTGAACGGAAAATCCATCTGTATGTACGGTTCGTCGAGTGGCTTACCATCCACGAGCACCCTTCCCTGCTCGTCGCAGCACTCGACAGTCTGTCCGCCGGTGGCGATCACACGCTTGACCAAGTCGTTCTCGTCGGGTGCGACGACTCCGATGAGAGAACCCACCTCTTGCGCACCACGAATGACTGCATTGGACGAGCGCGTGGAAACGAACTCACTGTTCCATGACTCCGGGCCGCGGAAGACCACGACATCCCCGGGCTGTGGATCTCCGAAGTGATATCCGATCTTCTCCACGACTATGCGGTCACCCGTGCACCCTGCACACCCGTGCAATGTCGGCTCCATCGACTCCGACGGAATGAGATAGACGCGGGCGATGAACGTCTGGAGGAGGAAGCTCAGAACCAGAGCTACCAGGATGAGGATGGGCAGTTCACGCCAGAAAGATCTGGGCTTCTTTTCACGACGCTTGGTGTTTTCATCCTCGCTCAACGAGTCTGACCGGCCGTGAGGATCCTGCGGGGAATCTGACACCGCACCAGATTAGCTGCACACTCTCGAACGACAAGCGCCGCACCGACCGTGACGGTCGATGCGGCGCTCGAGTTCAATGCTGGAGGTAACTCTGCTCTCAGCGCTTTTCCTTGATCTTGGCAGCCTTGCCACGAAGATCGCGAAGGTAGTAGAGCTTGGCGCGCCGGACGTCACCGCGGGTGAGGACGTCGACCTGCGCGATGTTCGGGCTGTGGACGGGGAAGGTGCGCTCGACACCGACGCCGAACGAGACCTTACGAACGGTGAAGGTCTCGCGGACGCCACCACCCTGGCGACGGATGACGACGCCCTTGAAGATCTGCACGCGCTCCTTCGAGCCTTCGATAACCTTGACGTGCACGTTGAGCGTGTCGCCGGGGCGGAAATCAGGAATGTCGCTGCGCAGCGACTGCTTGTCCAAGAAGTCCAGAGTGTTCATAGGTAGTGCCATCCTTGCGTTCTTCGCACGAGTAGAGGAACCGAGCGGCACCACGACTTCGTGGCACTCGGCTGGTTCGTACTCCGATTAGGTCTGTGCCTGGTACAGGCAACCTGTCCATCATGCCAGATCACTCAGCAGGTCGCGAAATCGCGTCGGTCATCGGCGACGGGACGGCGGGAGCAGGCGCCGCGTGGACAGTCCTGTCCAGCTCGTCCTCGGTGGCAGCGAGGACATGGTCGAGGTTCGGCTTGCCCGCCACCAGATCCTGGATGTAGATCTTGGCTCGAATTGCGGGCCGCCTGATGGTTCGCTCGCGCCGGAGCGCACGCTCCATCTTCTTCGGTCGGAGTGTGTACCGCCACCGCGCCCACGGCGCACCTGGCCGGCTCAAGCGCACGGCACCGACAACGAGTATCGGAGCGAAGAACAGACCGATCAACCCGCTCCAGATCTTTCCCTTGAACAACACCACAGCACATAGCCCCAGGTGCCCGAACGCCAGAGTCACGAGCGCGAACCGCATCAGTGGATCCGGGTCACGCCTGATCTCGGTGACGTTCAGCAGCTCCAACGGATGGAAGCCGAGCAGGAGGAGGCCGGTCCCTGCCACGGCGACGAACACCGCATCGACCGATGTCCTCCCCTGCTCCGACCAGTAGACGTCCTTCAGATAGAAGATCAGCGCGAATTCGTCCAGTACGAGAGCCGAGCCGATTCCGAAGAGCGCCGCGAGCATCGCACCGGTCTCCTGGGTCCCGTCTTCGAACACCGCGATGATCGAAATACCGGAGACGAGCATCAACACGATTCCGAACACCACGTGGTGGATGTGCTGCCCGCCCGGGGTGATGTTGCCCGGCCACCACTTCACCTGGGCCCGAATCATCCTGACGCTCAGACGAATCAGCAGGAAACCTCCGAGGAACCCCAGAAGGAAGCACAACAGAGGCAACCGTCCGTGCGCGATGATCTCGTGATCCAGCCATCTCACGCCGGCATCCAAACCTTTCCGACCCCGTCGATCCCGAAGGACTCCGAGACTACTTGCCGAACCCCGCCTTCCGTAGCGCGTCGGCCATAGAACCGCCCGCAGGCGTGCTTGCCTGCTTGCCGCCCCCTCGATTGTCACGGCCAGTTCGGTTGTCACGGCCAGCCCGGTTGTCACGGCCAGCTCGGTTCTCGCTAGGCGGCCCGCTCTGCTGGCGGCGACTCTCGCCACCGCCACGGGACTTGTCCTTCGCGGTTGCCCCTGGTTCGTCGTCGAGACGCAGGCTCAGCCCGATGCGCTGACGCGGGATGTCGACCTCCATCACCTTCACCTTCACAACATCGCCGGACTTGACTACCTCGCGGGGATCCTTCACGAAGTTGTGCGACATAGCCGACACGTGAACGAGGCCGTCTTGGTGCACACCGACATCGACGAATGCTCCGAAAGCTGCGACGTTGGTGACGACCCCCTCGAGCGTCATACCCGGCGACAGGTCGGCCACCTTTTCGATTCCGGCAGCAAACGTGGCGGTCTTGAACTCCGGGCGCGGGTCTCGACCAGGCTTCTCGAGCTCCGAAATGATGTCGGTGACGGTCGGGACGCCGAATCGGTCGTCGGCGAACTGCTCCGGATTCAGTGACCGTAGCAACGAGCTATTGCCGATCACCTCACGTACGCCGATGCCGGCTGAGTCGACGATGCGCCGAACGACCGGATACGCCTCTGGGTGCACGCTCGATCGATCGAGCGGATCCTCGCCGCCGGAGATGCGAAGGAATCCCGCGCACTGCTCGAACGCCTTCGGGCCGAGTCGTGCGACGTCCTTGAGCTTGGTACGGCTCGAGAACGGCCCATGCTCGTCGCGATGCGCGACGATGCTCTCCGCCAGCGAGCCTGCAATGCCGGAGACCCTCGACAGCAGCGGCACGGATGCGGTGTTGACGTCGACCCCAACCGCGTTCACGGCGTCTTCCACCACCGCACCGAGGGATCGAGCGAGCAGAGACTCGGAGATGTCGTGCTGGTACTGACCGACTCCGATGGACTTCGGATCGATCTTCACCAATTCGGCCAGCGGATCCTGGAGACGTCGCGCGATAGACACTGCGCCGCGGATCGAGACGTCGAGCTCGGGCAGCTCGCTCGACGCGTACGCCGACGCCGAGTACACCGATGCACCTGCCTCGGAGACGACGATCTTGGTCAAGCCGGCCGCCGGGTACTTCGCGATGAGTTCCGCAGCGAGCGAATCGGTCTCGCGCGAGGCCGTACCGTTGCCGATGGCGATGAGCTGCACCGAGTGCTTCGCCGCCAGCGCAGCCAATGTTGCCAGCGCTTGGTCCCACTTACCCTGCGGCTTGTGTGGATAAATCGTGTCGTAGTCGACTACTTTGCCCGTCGAATCGACGATGGCCACCTTGGTTCCGGTACGGAATCCTGGGTCAAGGCCCATCGTCGCTCTGTTCCCGGCGGGCGCTGCGAGAAGCAGATCCTTGAGGTTCGAGGCAAATACGTCGACGGCATCCTTCTCAGCGGACTGACGGAGCCTCATGCGAACGTCGATCGCCATCGTGACCAGGAGTTTGGTACGCCAGGCCCACCGAACTGTGTCCAACAACCAACGATCGGCGGGACGGCCACGGTCCGCGATGTCGAATTTGGCTGCGATTCGACCCTCGTAGATCGTCGGAACCCCGGGAACCGCTTCGTCCTGATCAGGTTCGAGGCCTAGGGAGAGCACTTCTTCCTTCTCGCCGCGCAACGCCGCGAGGATTCGGTGCGACGGCAGCGATGTGAACGGTTCCGAGAATTCGAAGTAGTCGGCGAATTTGGCGCCCTCGTCCTCTTTTCCCTTGCGAACCGTCGACGTCAGCTTTCCCCGCGTCCACATCAACTCGCGCAGCTCCCCGACCAGGTCGGGATCTTCGGCGAAACGCTCGACGAGGATGGCGCGCGCACCATCGAGTTGTTCGGTGTCGTAGCGGGCGGGGTCGGTGTTCGGATCCGAGATCAGAGCGTCGGCGACAGGCTCATGACCCGCTTCGCGCGCGATCTGCGCTTTGGTTCGCCGCTTGGGCTTGAATGGCAGGTAGATGTCCTCGACTCGCGCCTTGGTCTCGGCGAGCATGAGCGACTGCTCGAGTGCATCGTCGAGTTTGCCCTGGGCACGGATGGATTCGATCACGGCATCGCGCCGTTCGTCGAGTTCACGGAGGTAACGCAGACGTTCCTCGAGGTGACGCAACTGCGCGTCATCTAGCATTCCGGTCACTTCTTTGCGGTACCGCGCGATGAAGGGGACCGTCGAACCGCTGTCGAGTAGATCCACGGCAGCAGCCACCTGGCCCTCGCGAACATCGAGTTCCTCGGCTATGCGCTTGTTCACAGTTTTCAGAGCACTCGTCACGGCGCACGACCCTACAGCTAGGCTGTGACACGAAGTTCGACGGACCAGACTGGGAGACCTCGAAATGTCCAGGCCGCTGCAAGTCCTGGTAATTTCGTGCGCAGCCCTCGTCGCTTCGGTAGCCATTCTGTTCTCGGGATGCAGCGTGCCCGACGATTCCCCGAGCAGCATGACCGCAAGCACCACCGAGTCACCGTTTCCCGATACGGACACCGTCGCCGATCTCGACCTCGGCGCACGCATACCGGAGGCCGTTGGATCTGCCGCCGGCCGCGGAGCTCGAGTCGACTTCGCGCTGCTCGACCGCCAGACCGGCGCCTATTTCGCGAGCGGTGACACCGAACAGACAGAGACCGCGTCGGTATCGAAGCTTTTCATCGCCGATGATGTACTGCGCGGCGCGGAGATAGCCAGGGTGCCGGTGTCCGCGGACGACATGGACTCGATCGCATCGATGCTGAGATCCTCGGACGACAACGCGGCGAACGCCCTCTGGTACAAGTACGGTGGCAGCGACATAATCAACCGCGTCACCGAGCGGTACGGCCTCACCGCAACGTCGCCCCCGTGGGACGATCTCTGGTGGAACACCACGACCTCGGCGGCCGACCTCGTCGCGTACTACTCGAGACTGCTCGACGGCGCCGGTGGCCTGTCGCCTGCATCGACGGCAACCGTGATCGGCTTTCTGCGCGAGTCGACCCCAGTTGCAACGGACGGGTACCAGCAGCAGTTCGGCATCGTCGGCGGACTTCCCGCCGAACCCGTTCGCGCCGTCAAGCAGGGCTGGATGTGCTGCATCGCCGATCGCTGGATACATCTGACCACCGGAACGATCGGCGTGGACAACCGATACATCGTCGCGTTGATCTCGCGCGAGGAGATTCACTACGAGGACGACATGGACAACTACCCGGACACAGCGGTCGTCGACGTGACGGACGACAGTAGCGCTCGGCACGCTCGGGACACCCTCACGGGATTTGTGACCATGTTGTTCCCGGATGGTCGAATCGACTAGTCCTGCAAGAGATCCGGTCGTCGTTGCTCGGTGCGTTCCAGTGACTGTTGCGCGCGCCACGCTGCGATGCGAGCGTGATCCCCCGACAAGAGGACCTCGGGGACCTCGAGGCCACGCCACGTCGCCGGACGGGTGTAGCTAGGACCTTCCAACAGCCCGTCGGAGAACGAGTCCTCTCGATGAGACTGTTGATTGCCGAGAACTCCTGGCAGTAGCCGGACGACGGCCTCGCTCATGACGAGTACTGCAGCCTCGCCGCCGATCAGAACGTAGTCTCCGATGCTGACTTCTTCGACCCGGACACGGGTAGCTGCGTCGTCGAACACACGCTGGTCGATTCCTTCGTACCGACCGCAGGCGAACACCAGATGCTCCTCGCGCGACCATCTTTCAGCGACACGCTGGGTGAACGGGACGCCTGCCGGGGTGGGTACTACCAGTAACGAGTCGGCGGTGAGGACATCGTCGAGCGCCTCGCCCCACACAGTCGGCTTCATCACCATGCCAGGTCCACCGCCGTACGGAGAATCATCGACGGCCTTGTGTACGTCCTGGGTCCAGGAACGTAGATCGTGGATGCCGAGCGACACAAGACCCTTGTCGATCGCCTTGCCCAGCAAGGCAGTACGCAGTGGGGTGAGATATTCGGGAAAGATCGTGACTACATCGAGTTTCACGTGCGTCTACTCCGGGTCCAGCAGACCTTCGGGCGGATCGATGAGAACGACGCCGTCGGCCAGGGACACCGAGGTGACGATGGCTGCGACGAACGGTACGAGTATTTCCGCACCGGACCCATCGGTGGGCCGAATCGACAGCAACTCCCCCGCTGCAGAATGTAGAACCTCGCGAACTACGCCGACATCGGTGCCGTCCAGCAACCGAACCTTCAGGCCTTCCAGTTCGTGATCGTAGAACTCGTCCGGATCCTCTGACGGAGGCAGATCGTCCGATTCGACGAAGAAAAGTGTGCCGCGCAATGCATCTGCCTCGGCCCTGTCGCCGATTCCTTTCAGACGCAGCAGAAGCCGCCCGGAGTGGTCCCGGGCGGCTTCTACCGTGTAAGCGACGGTGTCGGTTTGCGTCCGAGGCTTCCGTCCACGAAGGACGGCTCCGACTGCAAAACGATGTTCGGGGTCGTCGGTGCGAACATCGACGACGACTTCACCTTTGACGCCGTGTGACTTCGCCACACGGCCGACAACGAGCTCCATGTACTTCTCTACTGATCGGTGTCGACGACGTCGACGCGAATTCCGCGTCCGCCGATTCCAGATACGAGCGTGCGCAACGCGGTTGCCGTGCGGCCCCCGCGGCCGATCACCTTACCGAGGTCGTCGGGATGCACGTGCACCTCGACGGTGCGCCCACGGCGTCCGGTGATCAGTTCGACGCGAACGTCGTCAGGATTGGCGACGATACCGCGAACGAGATGTTCGACGGCGTCGGCGACAACGGCACTCACTTCTCAGCAGCCTCGGCGGCCGGCGTCTCTGCCGTCTCGGTGGCAACGGCGTCGTCGGCCTTTGCAGCGTCGTCGGCCTTGGGAGCCTTCTTCTTCTTGGCCGTGGTGGCATCACCGAGCGGCTCGGCGTCGGCCTGAGCCAGCGCAGCGTTGAACAGATCGAGCTTGGAGGGCTTCGCCTCGGCGACACGCAAGGTGCCTTCCGAGCCCGGCAGGCCCTTGTACTTCTGCCAGTCACCGGTGATCTTCAGCAGTGCCTCGACCGGCTCGGTCGGCTGTGCGCCGACGTTCAGCCAGTACTGCGCGCGCTCGGAGTCGATGTCGATGATGCTGGGGTCCTGCTTGGGCTCGTACTTGCCGATGGTCTCGATCGCGCGGCCGTTGCGGCGGGTGCGAGAGTCCGCGATGACGATGCGGTAGTGCGGGGTGCGGATCTTACCGATGCGCATGAGCTTGATCTTGACAGCCATGAAAAATAGAGCCTTTCGAGTTGGTCACGTCGCAATTCTGCGGTGCGCGTGGACTGCGCACCCGGTTTTGCGTTGATGGGTGTTGTGACCGCCGTTCGGTACGTAACCGGTGGACGGGCGAACAGCGTCCCATTGTGCCAGACGACCGACACCGACAGTTAATCGGATGTCACAACGCCAGCAGGACAGCGAGAGCCGGCAAGGTGTTGTTGACCGAATGCGCAACGGTGGACGACGCAACCGATCCTGACCTCATCCGGGCGATCCCGATGGCCAGCCCGCCCCACAGGAGCACCACGAACCGCCATCCTTCGCGATGCCAGAGCGCGAACAGGAGTGCGGTTACGACCAGCACGACCCATTTGTTGCCCAGCCATGAGAACCGTGTCGGCCCGACGGGCGTCGCTCGGCGTTCGAGCGCGCCCCAGACCATGCCGCGGAACATGATTTCCTCGCAGAACGGAGCGCCGAGCCAGATCCAGAGCGCGAGAACGATCTTCCACGGCAGCGGGATGCCGATCAGACCACCCAGCGGCACTTGGTCTTCGAGATCCGTCTGGGCGAGCACGACAAGTGCGAGGACGATACCGCCGCCGAGGGCGACTGTGCCCCAGGCAAACCCCGATTTGAGTTGACTGCCGAACTCCGTCGACGACGTCGGTAATCCGAAGTCGACGACCGGGCCGTTCCCTCGATACCAGCTGAACAGCAGCGACACGAGCATCGCGACCAGGCTCGGCATCATGATCGCCAGCACGTAGACACCTGCGATGTCGGTGTCCACAACGAACGGCAACACGAGGAAGCCTGCGAGGTTGAGCAGCAATACGGTGGCAGCCGCAGGGATCCCCCACCGCTGCCCGGGACGACGCCGGGACGCGGCGACCTCGGCGCGCCAGTACCCGTCGGACAGACCCGACGTCGGGTGATGCACCGCGTTCATCGGTGCCATCGCGGCCCAACTCGGCGGAGGTTCGCGGTCGGACGAGTCCGGCGACGTCATCGCGAACGCCGCGGGACACCGCGCAGCACGATCACATCGGGCGTAGACAGAACGTCGGGACCGGTGCGGGGATCGTCCGAGTAGACCAGAAGGTCTGCCGGGGCACCGTGCTCGATTCCTGGCCATCCCAGCCAGGATCGTGCGCTCCAGCACGCCGCACCGAGCGCCTCCGTCGCGTTCATCCCGATCCGGGTGAGTGCGTCGACCTCGTCGGCAATGCGCCCGTGACGGATCGATCCACCTGCGTCGGTCCCCGCGTAGATGGGCACTCCGGCGTCGTGCGCCCGCCCGATGGTCTCGGCAACCCTGCCGTGCAATTCGCGCATGTGCCGGGCGTACACCGGATACTTCGTCGCCGACGCCGCAATACCGGGGAAAGTCTCGATGTTGATCAGCGTCGGAACCAGCGCAGTACCGTGCGAGACCATCGATGCGATTGTCTCGTCGGTCAATCCTGTGCCGTGCTCGATGCAGTCGATACCTGCCTCGATCAACCCTGGCAGCGCGTCCTCGCCGAACACGTGGGCGGTGACCCGCGCCCCCTCGGCATGGGCCGCGTCGATGGCGGTTCGCAGGATCTTCTCGTCCCAGAGGGGCCGAAGGTCGCCCACGCTGCGATCGATCCAGTCACCGACGAGTTTGACCCAGCCGTCACCCATACGAGCCTGTTGCGCAACAGCTTCCGGGAGTTGCGACTCGTCCTCGATATCGATGGCAAGCCCAGGGATGTACCGCTTGGGTGAGGCGATATGTCGGCCTGCTCTGATGATCCGCGGAAGATCCGGGTGATGGTCGAGTTCGCGGGTATCGACCGGTGATCCGGCGTCACGCAGGAGTAGCGCCCCGACGTCGCGTTCGATCTCGGCTTGCGCGATGGCACCCGGCAGGTCCTCGTGGCCACCACCGTATTTGATGCCGACATGGCAGTGCGCGTCCACAAGTCCGGGAAGAATCCAACCGTCCTCGGCCACGATCTCGGCATCGGCTACGGGTTCGAGCGAGATGATTCCATCCCGTATCCACAATTCGACGGGGCTGCCTGAGGGCAGAATTCTGCCCCGAATCACGTAGGAGGCCGCCACCTGGCTACTTCTTCGGCAACTTCAGCTGAGACAGGTCGATACCTTCGAGCCCGGGCGGCATTTGATCGAGACCCTTCGGCATTCCGGACAGGTCAGGCATCCCCGCAGGCATTCCGCCGGGCATGCCCGGGAAGCCTCCGCGGATCTTGGGCTGTGTCGGCCCACGTCCGCCCTTCTTGCCCTTCTTGCCTTTCTTGCTGCGAACCTGCTTACGTGCACCGGGCATTCCCATGCGCCCGGCCATCGCGGACATCATCTTGCGGGCCTCGAAGAAGCGGTCGACGAGCTGGTTGACATCCGAGACTTTCACCCCGGATCCGTTGGCGATACGCAGACGCCTCGACGCATTGATGATCTTGGGATCGGTACGCTCCTGCGGCGTCATGCCGCGGATGATGGCCTGAACCCGGTCGAGTTGCTTCTCGTCGACGTTGGCCAGTTCCTTCATCTGGCCTGCACCGGGCAGCATGCCCAACAGATTGCCGATAGGCCCCATCTTCCGAACGGCCATCATTTGCTCGAGGAAGTCGTCGAGGGTGAGTTGGCCGGAACCGATCTTGTTGGCGGTAGCCTCGGCCTGCTCGGCGTCGAAGTGCTGCTCGGCCTGCTCGATGAGGCTGAGAACGTCGCCCATTCCAAGGATGCGGCTGGCCATACGGTCGGGATGGAAGACATCGAAGTCTTCCAGCTTTTCACCGGTCGACGCGAACATGATCGGCGCACCGGTGACTTCACGGACGCTCAATGCGGCGCCGCCACGCGCGTCGCCGTCGAGCTTGGTCAATACGACGCCGGTGAAGCCGACGCCATCACGGAATGCCTGCGCTGTACTGACCGCATCCTGGCCGACCATCGCATCGAGAACGAACAGGGTTTCGTCGGGTTCCACCGCGTCGCGGATACCCGCAGCCTGATTCATCAACTCTGTGTCGATACCGAGTCGGCCGGCCGTGTCGACGATGACGATGTCGAACTGCTTGGTGCGGGCTTCTGCGACGCCGACGCGCGCGACCTCGACCGGATCTGCAGCCGAGACACCGAGCGCGTTCTCGCCACCGCCGATCGATGTGCCTGGATGCGGCGCGAACACTGTTGCGCCCGCACGCTCTCCGACGATCTGCAGCTGACTGACCGCCCCTGGGCGCTGCAAGTCGCAGGCAACGAGCAGAGGCGTGTGCCCTTGATCTCGCAGCCACTTGGCGAGCTTTCCTGCGAGGGTCGTCTTACCCGATCCCTGCAATCCCGCGAGCATGATCACGGTCGGCGGAGTTTTGGCGAACGTCAGCCGCCTGGTCTCGCCACCGAGAATTCCTACGAGCTCTTCGTTGACGATCTTGACGACTTGCTGAGCAGGATTGAGTGCCCCGGAGACCTCGGCGCCCTTCGCCCTGGTCTTGATACGCGTGATGAACTCGCGGACCACCGGCAGCGCCACGTCCGCCTCGAGCAGCGCAAGTCTGATCTCGCGGGCCGTGGCGTCTATGTCGGCACCGGAGAGACGGCCCTTGCCCCGCAGGTCCTTGAGGGTTCCGGTCAACCTGTCGGAAAGGGATTCGAACACCGATTGCACTCCTGAGCCGATTGAGAGTCGAGCCTGTTGGTAAAGCGGAACTTCGGCTCCAGACTAGCGCCCGAGCTGTCCGCGCGTGGACAGCGAGGCCATCCTCAGGCGTTGCGCGCTGCGTCGCTCCACGTGACGGCCACGCCCCGCGTCGACAACCACTCCGTTGGGTCGACCTTGACACCGGAGGCATCATGCACCTCGAAGTGCAGGTGCGGACCAGTCGACTGGCCGCGGTTGCCCACAGTTGCGATCTGCTGCCCCGCAGTGACGTACTGCCCTGGCGCCACCGAGAACGAATCGATGTGTCCGTAGACCGTCTCGGTGCCGTCGGCGTGCAGAACCTTCACCCAGAGACCGAAGCCGGACGCAGGTCCTGCCGCCGTGACCTGGCCGTCGGCTGCGGCAAGGACTGGAGTACCGATCGGTGCAGCGATGTCGGTGCCACCGTGGTGGGTACCCCAGCGCTGACCGAAACTGGAGGTGAGAACACCCGATACCGGCTGGACGGCCTTCGCCCCGAGCGGCTTCAGACCCTGCAGGAGATCCTGGGCTGCGGCGCCGACGTCGGGGAGTCCGAAAGCGGCAAGTTCGGGGGTCTGCGGAATCTCGACGCCCGGGGGCAGCTCGAAGTTCTCGGGAAGCGAGATGCCTGCCGGCAGCTCGAATCCTGCAGGCAGCAAGTTCTGGGGAAGCTCGAACGGCAACCCTGCGGCGGGCGGAGGCGGAGGCGGTACCGGCGCCGCCGTGGCGGTGCCGGTACCCATCTGCGCTGCGCCTGCGACGATTGCTCCGGTGGCCGCCACGATCGCGGCGGTCCTGATCCCGGAGTCGTTCGAGGACTCCTGTGCCCGGTGACGCCCGCGCGGAGCGTTGGTATCCGGTGCGGCCGGAACGTAGATATTCGACCGGCGGTGGGCTCCCACAGTTAGTACCTCATCAGTCGTCGGCGAGGTCTCTGTGACGGCCTGCGTACAGGGCGTTCCAGAACCGTTGCGCTCTCGTTTATGCAATGTCGTTCATGCAATGTCTCTGTGGCGAGCAACATAACAAAATGATCTCGCCCGAAAACACCGTAACCGAATCTTTATGAAAACTCACATACGAGACCAGCCCGGCGCGTCGAAGGACGAACCTCGCTACGTCCCTTCGGGCTTCTCCGGCGGCTTCGGAGGTTCGGGGGCCGGAACGACCGCAAGGATCGCCCGCTCGATTTCCTCCCGATTCGCGCGACTGTCCGAATCGCGAAGATCGAGACAGAACGCATCCACCACCGAGGTGCCGAGCGTTGCGACACGAGCCCATCTGACGTCGGCACCGAGCGACTCCAACGCTGTTGCTAGTCGGCACAGGAGCCCGAGACGGTCTTCCGCTCGCAGTTCGAGCACGACCTGTCCGGGATCCGTTCCGTCGAACCACAGCACCCGAGGAGGCGCCTGCGCGTACACGACGGGAACCGAGGAATCGGTCTCGTCGTCCAGCGGCACCGGCAATGCGTCCTGTTCCTTGGCGTCGAGCATCGCCACGAGATCGAGCTCTCCAGCCTGAGCACGGATGATTTCCTGTCGCAGCAGGCCTGCCTGCGGCGGAGCCCCGAACAGTGGCGCGACGGCGAACGAGTTCACCGCCGAACCATCGTGACTGCCGAGGGACGCGGACAACACTCGAAGCGAATGCAGCGCGAGAACGCCCGCTGCATCGGAGAGCAGCCCACGGGTATCCGGCGCTACCACCGTCACCACGTAGGTGTGCGAACCGTCCGTCGGTTGGAGATCGACGTGGACGCCGCCCTTCTCGGCGAGCGCCACATGGGCAGGATCGAGCGGATCGGGCGTCGGCAGTGTCTCCCCTGCCATCACCATGCGGCACCGTCTGACCAGCTCCCGAATCAGCGACGCCTTCCAATCACCCCACACCCCGGGCCCGGTGGCCAACGAATCGGCTTCCGCCAGCGCGTGAAGCAGTTCGAGGAGCACCGAGTCGGCGCCGAGGGTATCGACGACTGTCTCCACGGTCACCGGATCGTCGAGATCTCGCCTCGTCGCCGTATCCGGCAACAACAGGTGATGTCGAACCATCGCACTGAGCAGCGCGACATCGGAGGGCCACAGGCCCAACCGGTTGCCGATCTGTGTTGCCAGCTCGGCCCCGACAACGCTGTGGTCGCCCCCTCGGCCCTTACCGATGTCGTGAATGAGAGCGCCGAGCACAAGGAGATCCGGCCGCGCCACGCGAGTGGTCAACGCAGAGGCGTACGCCGCCGTCTCGACGAGATGCCGATCCACCGTCCACGTGTGGACGGCGTCGCGTGGCGGTAGATCCCGCACCGCGCCCCACTCCGGGATCAGACGGCCCCACAGACCTGTTCGATCGAGCGCTTCGATGGCGGCGATGGCGCGCCGCCCTGACCCGAGCAGGACCAGCAAGTCGTTCAACGCTTCCTTCGGCCATGGTTCGCGCAGCTCCGGCGCGCTGTCCGACAGACGGTTCAGTGTCGACGCCGACATCGGCATGCCGGTCTGAGCAGACGCAGCAGCGACCCTCATGATCAGTCCGTGATCCTTGTTCGGACGTGCATCGCGAGCGAGTACGACCTCGCCGGCGTGCTCGACCACTCCCTCGTCCAAGGGCCGACGGACGGGAACGCGCCTGAGCCGCGACAGACCACGCCGCGGCAGCGAGTTGCCCGCTGTACGCAAACCTACGTCGACCGAGTAGCTGATGGTTCGTGCGGAATCGCTGAGCACCCGCGCCAGGTCGAACCGATCCCCGATTCGCAACGCAGCCCCGATCTCGTCCGCATCCTGTGCGCGCAGCTGGTCGCGTGCACGACCTGCGACCCGATGCAGCTCGGTACGGACGTCGAGCAACCGACCGTGCGCAAAGGCAAGGCCTCCACCTGGGGACTCGGGTCCGAGTCCAGGCATTCCATCGGTCAGCTGCGCGATCGACAGCGCGTCGAGAAGTTGTACGTCGCGAAGGCCCCCTCGTCCGCTCTTCAGGTCCGGTTCGGCGCGATGCGCGATTTCGCCGCTACGAACCCAGCGCGACCGTGTCTGAGTAATGAGATCGTCGAATCTGGTTCTGATGCCGGTACGCCATTCCCGACGAACGCCACCGATGAGCAGATTGCTCAACTCGACGTCCCCGGCGATGTGACGCGCTTCGAGCATGCCCAGCGCAGCAGTCATGTCCGTAGCCGCCACCTGCAGCGCCTGCGGAACGGTCCGCACGCTGTGATCGAGTTTGATGTGGGCGTCCCAGAGCGGGTACCACAGTTTGTCGGCGACTTCGGCCACGATCTCCGGGCTCATGTCGTCGTGCAGAAGAATCAGATCGAGGTCCGAGTACGGAAGTAGTTCGCGGCGCGCGAGACCCCCGACAGCCACGATTGCGAAGCCCGAGTCGGGCTTGATTCCGAGTTCGGCACCCTTGGTGGTCAACCAGAATTCGTGTAGATCGACCAAAGCCTGGCGAAGCGAGGGTGCATCGAGCCGGCGATTGCGATTTCCACCGTCGAGCAGTTGTTTTCTTGCGCGCGCCAAATCTGCTGCGGCGTCGTTGGTGCCCTTCGATGCGGAGCCCTTCGAGACCGAAGGCCCCGATCCTGCAGCTTTCGCTGGAGAATCGGGGCCGCCAGTCCGCGACCCGTGTGGGTCAGAGTGCATCGGCGCCGCGTTCTCCGGTGCGCACTCGGATGACCGAGTCGACCGGGGAGACCCATACCTTGCCGTCACCGATCTTGCCGGTGCGCGCAGCCTCGACGATGACCTCGACGACCTTCTCTACGGCCGCGTCGTCGACGACGACCTCGACACGCACCTTCGGCACGAAATCGACGGAATACTCCGCACCGCGGTAGACCTCGGTGTGGCCTTTCTGCCGTCCGTACCCCTGTACTTCACTGACCGTCATGCCAAGCACGCCGGCTTGTTCGAGGCCCGTCTTGACGTCCTCCAACGTGAACGGTTTGACGATTGCCGTGATCAGCTTCATTTTCTGCTTCCCTTCACAAGCTCATTTCAGTGCACGGTTGCATGCTGAGCGACTTCTCGCTCCTATCTCTACCCTGTCAGGCGAAGTCGTACGCAGTCTCGGCGTGTTCGGCCTCGTCGATGCCGTTGGCCTCTTCCTCTTCCGAGACGCGCCATCCGAGGGGCTTGAGCGCGAAGGCGATGACCGCGGTGACGATTCCGGTGAAGATCAGCGCGAACGCTGCGATGACTATCTGCACGACGAGCTGCTTGTAGTCACCACCGTAGAACAGGCCGGTCTCGGAGCCGAGAAGGCCGATGGCGATGGTTCCCCAGAGTCCAGCTACCAGGTGAACACCGACGACGTCGAGCGAGTCGTCGTAGCCGAACTTGAACTTCAGACCGACAGCGAGTGCGGACAAGACACCGGCGATAACGCCCAGGATCATTGCGCCGACCGGCGTGAGGGCTCCGGCGGCGGGGGTGATGGCCACAAGGCCTGCGACGATGCCCGACGCTGCACCGAGGCTGGTGGCGTGTCCGTCACGAATACGTTCTGTGATG
Source organism: Rhodococcus sovatensis (assembly GCF_037327425.1). Lineage (NCBI taxonomy): Bacteria > Bacillati > Actinomycetota > Actinomycetes > Mycobacteriales > Nocardiaceae > Rhodococcus > Rhodococcus sovatensis. The sequence goes on from NZ_CP147846.1 coordinate 2,542,173, forward strand.
AGCCAGCCTGCGATCGCGGCAGCAGTGGCCGCGGTGGTGTTGACCCAGGCTAGACCGGCGACGCCGTCCGCCGCGAAAGCCGAACCTGCGTTGAAGCCGAACCAGCCGAACCACAGCAGTGCCGCACCGAGCATCACGAACGGCAGGTTGTGCGGGCGGAAGGCGATCTTGCCGAAGCCGATGCGCTTGCCGATGATGATGGCGAGGACGAGGCCCGCGATACCGGCGTTGATGTGAACGACAGTGCCACCGGCGAAGTCGATCGGAGCAACGGAGGCGACGAGTCCACCCTCACCGTCGTCGGTGGTGCCGAAGATCTTGGCAGCGAGGCCGTCCTCGGAGCCCGAGAGCAGTCCGCCACCCCAGACCATGTGTGCCAGCGGGAAGTACGCGAGCGTGACCCAGATGCCTGCGAATGCGAGCCAGGTTCCGTACTTGACGCGGCCCGCGATCGAGCCGGAGATCAGTGCGACGGTGATGATGGCGAACGTGACCTGGAAAGCGACGTCGATGACGTTGGCGTATCCCCACGCGCCGGCGATGAAATTACCGTCCGCGTCGGTGATGGAGTCCTTGAGTCCGAAGAACTCGAAGGGATTGGCGAACAGTCCGCCGATGTCCTCGGTGCCGTACGACATCGACCATCCCCACAGGACGTAGATGATCACTACGACGCACATCGATCCGAACGACATCATCATCATGTTCAAGACGGACTTCTGTTGCGACATACCGCCGTAGAAGAACGCCAGACCCGGCGTCATCAGCAGTACCAAAGATGCTGCGATCAGCATCCATGCGGCGTTGCCGGAATTGGCCAACAAATCCTCGGGACTCACGTACACCCTCCTTCTCCTGCACACCGGTTGGTGCGCGGTTACGGACAAAGAGTGGTTTCAAGAAGTTTCATCCATGACACTCGGGTGTTTCGCTCATGTGAACGCATGGCCCGAAACTGTTGCTAGAAAGTTTCGTGCAGGCATTTCACGATTTCGGGAATTTCCGGTTCGCCCGTTTCCGCACCCCTGCTCGGCTTCCCGGTCGGCTTTGCCGAAGCGAGTACGGCAGATCGGAGCCCGATCCCGGGCGTTACCAGAGAAACCAGTGTTGCGATTCGAGACCTTCTCGTGATCTCAACCCAAGAGCGCATCGACAAACGCTTCGGGCTCGAACGGCGCCAAATCGTCGGCTCCTTCGCCCAGACCGACCAGCTTCACCGGCACACCGAGTTCGCGTTGCACCTGGAATACGATTCCACCCTTGGCCGTCCCGTCGAGTTTGGTGAGGACCACTCCGGTGATGTCGACCACTTCTGCGAACACCCGGGCTTGAGTCAGACCGTTCTGCCCCACAGTCGCATCGAGGACGAGAAGAACGTCGTCGACATGCGCACGCTTCTCGATGACCCTCTTCACCTTGCCGAGCTCGTCCATCAGGCCCGACTTGGTGTGCAGCCGACCGGCGGTGTCCACCACCACGACATCGACCCCTTGCTCGATACCGCGAGTAACCGAATCGAACGCCACCGCAGCAGGATCAGCTCCTTCCTTTCCTCGGACGACCTCTGCGCCGACGCGCTCGGCCCACGTCTGTAGCTGGTCTGCCGCGGCAGCTCTGAACGTGTCGGCGGCACCGAGCAGTACCCGACGGCCGTCGGCCACGAGGACCCGTGCGAGCTTGCCAGTGGTGGTCGTCTTGCCGGTGCCGTTGACGCCTACGACAAGCAGAACAGCAGGAGTGCCATCGTGCGGCAACGCTCGGATCGAACGATCGAACTCGGGGTGCAACTGCGCGATCAGGATTTCCTTGAGCAACGCACGTGCATCGGCCTCGGTTCTGATGCTCCGCGATGCCATCTGCTGGCGCAACGAGGACATGATTTCCTCGGTCGTCGCCGAACCGAGGTCCGCGATCAGCAACGTGTCCTCGACTTCCTCCCACGAGTCCTCGTCGAGGTCACCTCCGCCGAGCAGACCGAGAAGGCTCTTGCCGACCGCTGATTGAGAGCGCGACAGCCGCCCGCGGAGACGATCGAGCCTGCCGTCCGTTGGTGCGATGTCGTCGAGAACAGGTGCCGGCACAGGTTCCGGTGACGGCGCAGGCTCCGGTGTCGGTGTCGGTGTCGGTGTCGGAGCAGGTTCCAGTGTCGGAGCAGGTTCCAGTGTCGGAACCGGCTCAGGCGTCGGCGCAGGCTCAGGCGTCGGCTTGGGCGTCGGCTTGGGCGTCGGGGCCGGCTTAGGTTCGACGGTTGCGGTGCCCTGACTGAACGAGAACCCGCTACCGGCTTTGTAGCCCCCCGACCGATCTTTCTGTCCCTCTTCGATAGTCGGCGAGTCCGACGACTTCAGAGACACCCGGCGTCGACGTGACAGCACGAACCCGGCAACGAGGCCGACGACGAGAATGGCCAGAACAGCGGCAATGATGATCCACGCTTGGGTACTCACGGGATACATCCTGTCAGGACGCGTCGCGGCGTCAGCTCGAGGGCGTCTTCACGACCTCGTCGTCGTCCTCGGTGGCGCTTGCGATCGTCTCGACTCGGTCGCGGTTCAGACGCTGCGAGATGACCGTGGTGATTCCGTCACCGCGCATCGAAACTCCGTACAGGGCGTCGGCGACTTCCATCGTCGGCTTCTGGTGAGTGATGACGATCAATTGCGACTTCTCGCGCAACTGCTCGAACAAACCGATCAGTCGTCGCAGATTCGTATCGTCCAACGCCGCCTCGACCTCGTCCATGACGTAGAACGGCGACGGCCTTGCACGGAAGATGGCGACGAGCATGGCGACCGCCGTCAAGGACTTCTCGCCACCCGACAACAGCGAAAGGCGTTTGACCTTCTTCCCCGGCGGCCGAGCTTCGACCTCGATACCGGTGGTGAGCATGTCCCCCGGATCGGTGAGGATCAATCTCCCTTCGCCACCGGGGAACAACTTCGCGAACACACCGGTGAACTCACGCTCGACGTCCAGCCAGGCGTCGGTGAACACCTGCAGAATCCGTTCGTCGACATCGGCGACGACATCGAGCAGGTCCTTACGCGCGGACTTCACGTCTTCGAGCTGCGTCGACAGGAAGTTGTACCGCTCCTCCAGGGCGGCGAACTCCTCCAATGCCAGCGGATTCACCTTGCCCAACGTCGCCAGATCCCGTTCGGCCCGCTTCGCCCGCTTTTCCTGAGTGAGTCGATCGAACGGCATCGGCGCGGGCGCGACTACCTGCTCACCGCGCTCTTTCGCAGCTTCGTATTCGGCAACTTCGAGTTCGGTCGGCGGGAGCACGGTATCCGGGCCGTATTCGGCGATCAGATCGTCGAGACCGATGCCATGCTGCTCGAGAATCGTCGCCTCCAGCTGCTCGATCCGCAGCGCGGCCTGTGCGCGTGCCACTTCGTCGCGGTGGACTGCGTCGGTGATCGATGCCAGCTGACCCTGCAATGCCCTGACCTGTTCCTTCACCCGGTCCAGTTCCGCAGTGGTATTCGCTCGCTGCTCTGCCAGCTCGTCTCGACGGGCGGCTGCAGCGGCGACGACACCTGCCAACCGCTCTGCTACCCGATCTCCAGCCGATGCAACGGATTCCGCCACCGCGGCAGCGTGGCGACGAGCGACCATGTCGCGCTCCGCGCGAGCGCGTGCCTCACGTTCTGCACGGGCAGCGCGCCGCAGCGAGTCGGCCTTCCCTCGAACGGACTGCGCCCGCTCCTCCGCCGTTCTGACATTGAGCCGGGCCTCGACCTCCACCGACCGAACCTCCGACAACGCGGCGGCAGCTGCCTCGCGAACGAAGGTCGAGTCCTCGGATTCCGGTGCGCCTGCCGCCCCGGACTGCTCGTCTTCGGCCATACGCAAACGCTCTTCGAGTTCGGCCAGAGCGGCGAGGGCTTCTTCACGTCCGCTCTCTGCCTTCACTCGTTGCTCGGATAGTCGAGTCGACTCCGCCTGGGCCGATCGCGCCAGCTGTCCGAGCCTGCCTAGCTGCTCGTACACCGCCGCCATCGCCGCATCGGACTCGTTGAGCGCGGCAAGCGCTTGTTCAGCGGATTCTCGGCGATCGGACTGCTCCGCCAGTGCACCCGACAGCGCAGCTTCCAATTCTGCCGATCGACGTTCGGCCGCCGCGAGTTCCACAGCTGAAGTGTCGATCGCAGCCTGAACTTCCAGCGTGCTCGGTCGCCTGTCCGAACCGCCCGACAACCAACCGGAATCGACGTAGTCCCCCTCAGTGGTCACCGCCCGAATTTCCGCGGCCCCGCGCACGAGGGTCTGCGCGTCGTCGAGCGAGGCGACGATTACGACGTCGCCGAGCAACGCTTCCATCGAGACCGCCAGCGAGTCCGGGTATCGAACGACGTCGATTGCCCACCGCGCGCCGTCCGGAAGAGAGACCGCGCGAGCAGGTCTACCCCCGGATCGCTGGATGTGTTCACTGTCGAACACGATGGCCGCGCGTCCACTGTCGGTGTCGTGCAGCACTCGCACGGCGTCCCGTGCACTGTCGAAGGACTCGGCGTAGACCGCGTCGGCGACGGGTCCCATCGCGACCGCGACGGCGACGTCGAACCCCTCGTCCACGGTGATCTGCTCGGCAAGCAAACCGGACACTCCGGCGTGGCCTTGTTCGATCAGCCATCCCGCGCCGTCCTTGCGTTCGAGGCCCATCGTCAGTGCCTCGATACGCGCCTGGAACGACGCAACCCGCTTCCCCGCGATCCGATCCTCGTTCTGCAGCTCGGTCACACGCGCATCGGCACTGCGCAACGCTGCAACCGCACGTTCGTAGTGAGTGTCCAGGCTCAACTCACTCGCATCGAGTCCAGAAATCTGATCCTGGACGCTTTCGAACTCGGCCCGTGCAACGTCACCGCGCTCGCGCGCCTCTTCTATGGCCACCGAGAGCCTGGACACCTCTGCGTCGATGGAGTCGGCTTTGGTTCGATAGGTGTCCACCTGCCCGGACAACCGTGCGAAACCCTCGCGACGGTCCGCAACGGCACGCACTGCAGCCATGTGGGCGCGCTCGGCTTCGGCAGCGGCCGCCTCTCGCTCGAACAATTGCTCCCGTGCGGCTTCGAGGGACTCCCGCGCGATCTCGACCGCTTCGACGAGTTCCATCTCCTCTTCGGCGACACGCTCGGCCTGCTGTTCGAGCTCGTCCGGATCCTGGCCGCGGCCCCCGGTCGGCGCGGAATCGAGGTGTCGGGCCCGCTCCTTGGCAATGCGGATGGTTGCGTTGACGCGTTCGGCGAGTGCAGAGAGCGCAAACCACGTCTGGCCTGCGGCCTCGGCGCTCGGGGTCAAGCGTGCGACCGACTGCTCGAGCTCGCCGAGAGCGACGGTCCCTGCTTGGAGTGTGTCCGCAACCGCCGCGTACTGCTCACGCGCGGCAGCCTCGTCCTGGGTCTGGTTCGCGAACTCCTCGCGTCGTGTGACGAGATCGTCTGCAGCAAGACGCAATCGAGCGTCACGCAGATCCGCCTGGACTGTTTGTGCACGCCTGGCGACCTCCGCCTGCCTGCCGAGCGGTTTGAGCTGACGACGCAGCTCCGCGGTCAAGTCGCTGAGCCTCGCCAGATTCGCCTGCATCGCGTCGAGCTTGCGAACAGCCTTCTCTTTGCGTTTGCGGTGCTTGAGGACACCTGCGGCCTCCTCGATGAAGGCACGGCGATCCTCGGGGCGCGATTCGAGAATCGCTGCAAGCCGCCCCTGCCCGACGATGACATGCATCTCACGGCCGATACCCGAGTCGCTCAGAAGCTCTTGTACATCCATCAGCCGGCACGAGTTGCCGTTGATCTCGTACTCGCCGGCGCCATCGCGGAACATCCGCCGAGTGATCGAGACTTCGGTGTAGTCGATGGGAAGGGCGCCGTCGGAGTTGTCGATCGTCAGCGTGACCTCCGCGCGGCCGAGCGGTGCGCGCCCGGACGTCCCGGCGAAGATGACGTCCTCCATCTTGCCGCCACGAAGGGCCTTCGCGCCCTGCTCCCCCATGACCCAGGTGAGCGCGTCGACGACGTTGGACTTTCCCGACCCGTTCGGCCCGACCACACACGTGATTCCCGGCTCGAAACGTAGAGTCGTCGCCGAAGCAAAGGACTTGAAGCCCTTCAGCGTCAGACTCTTGAGATGCATGGCGGTCGAGCCTACCGTTCTAGCGCTCCACGAATCCGGACAGACCCCCTCGTGGCGGATCCCAACTCTCGACCACGAGCGTCACGGTCCCTGGAGTCGATCGTCCTCGAAGTGCAGACAGCAGCTGTTCGAGTCGATCTCGGGCACCTTCGGCGACCACCAGAACCCGACCGTCCGCATGGTTGGTCGCCGAGCCGACAAGTCCGAGTTCAAGTGCTCGCGACCGCGTCCACCATCGGAAGCCGACTCCTTGGACCTGCCCGTGCACCCAGGCGGTCAGCCGCTCATCCGTCACGAGGGTGATACCTGTCGAACCGTGCCGTCGAAGCTGGTGGCGTACACGGACGAGCTGTCCCAGCCGGTGCCGCCGAAGCTGACGGAGGTAGTGAGCGGCATACCGGTGGCGATCACGCACGAGGAGCCATCCTTCGGATCTATCCGAAGGATGCGACCGGCGAGATTCTGCGCCAGGTAGATCCGACCGTCCGGTCCCACCGTCATATCGTCCGAGGCAGTGAGGGGGCCGAAACCGTCCACCGGGATCGTCCGAACGGCGCCGCCGGGATCGCGCGCGTCCATCACTGTGATCCGGAGTTCGGGCTCGAACGTGTTCGATACGTACAGCGTGTCCCCGTCGATCGCGATCCCGTTGGCCGTACCGAGGTCGGTGCGTACCACCGCCGGCTCATGCGGCGCAGCACTGGGCACGAGTGTGAGACCCGTCGGGGCCCCGAGATTGCGGGTGGCGAAGAAGGCCCCGTCGGACGATCTCGCGAGTCCGTTGGGCATCACGAGGCCGCGTGCGAAGGTCGAACGAACCCCCGACTCGAGATCCACGACGTCCACGGTCCCGTCCGGGGTGCCGAAAAGTCCTGCGGCCGTGCTATTTCCCGTTGCGAAATAGAGCGTGCGGTCGTGTACGACCAAGCCTCCCGGCGAAGACACGTCGGACACCGCCACCGACCGCACGGTGTCCGGGGTCAACCGCTGAATACTCCCCGGGCCGATGGGCGAGGTTTCCGACAGATACATCGAGCCGTCTCCGCCGAACGCAAGGTTCTCCAGCATCCCGTATCCCGACGCCACCGTGCTCACGGACCACGACGTACACACCGGAGACGCGGACGCGGTAGGCGAAAACACCAGCAGTCCTGCAGCCATCGCCCCGACCGCGGCAGCAGCTCGGATTTTCATGTCAGGCGTCCACGTCTATGTCCAGAGTGATGGTCGTGCCTGCCTTCAGCGTGCGACCGACGGTGCACACTTTGTCGATGGCCCGCTCGACCACAGTCAGTAGCCGTTCCTGCGCTTCCGGATCCAGTTCGCTGAGGTCCACTTTGAGGATTTCGTTGAGTTCCGGATAGAGCTCGTTCTCGCGGTCCGCATGCCCGGACACCTCGACGGTGGCGTCGTAGCTGTCGCCCAAACGGCGAGAGAGCGGCAGATCGGAACTCATTCCGGTGCACGCGGCAAGTGCGATCTTCAGGAGCTCGCCCGGAGTGAAGACGCCCTCCACCGACTCGGATCCGATCAACACCTCGGCGCCGCGCGAGCTCTTGCCGGTGTAGCGGCGGGTTCCGGTGCGTTCTACCCACAGCGATGTCGGGGTGCTTTCGTCAGCCATGAGAGCCGATTGTAGGGACCGCGAGCACGGGCGCGGTATCAGGACCGAGTAATTCTCGGTCTCGGCTGGCACTTCGGGCAGCTGAACGACGATCTGTTCATGAACTTCTCACGCCTGATCGGACTTCCACAGCGGGAGCACGGAAGTCCTTCCTGACCGTAGGCGTCCAGCGAGCGATCGAAGTAGCCGGACTCGCCGTTGACGTTGACATACAGAGCGTCGAACGACGTTCCACCCTGAGCCAGCGCCTCACCCATCACAGCATGTACCGCTGTCAGCAACCGCCGCAGCGCCGGGCGCGTCAGAGTCTCGGCGATCCGATTTCCGTGGATCTTCGAACGCCACAGCGCTTCGTCGGCATAGATGTTTCCGACTCCGGACAGCACGGTCTGATCCAGAAGGGCTCGCTTGATCTCGGTGTGCTTGCCGCGCAACACCGTGACGACGGCCTCGGCATCGAACAGAGGATCTACGGGATCGCGAGCGATGTGTGCCACCGGTTCCGGAACGATAGAACCGTCCACTTCCTCGAGTGGGGCTATCGCCCAACCACCGAAGGTTCGCTGATCGACGAATCTCAGTTCGGCGCCGTTGTCCAGCCGCGCTCGGATCCGTAGGTGTTTCTCGTCCGGCACTGTAGGAGGCTGGACCAGCATCTGACCGCTCATCCCGAGGTGAACCACGATAGCGACGTCGCGAGGATCGAGGGGAAGCCACAAGTACTTCCCTCGACGCTCGGCAGAGGAAATTCGGCGACCACTCAATTGCCCGACGAGATCCCGGCCGCCTGCGAAGTGACGCCGTACCGCTCGCGGATGGAGAACATCGACCGACTCGATGGTGGAACCGACGATGTGAGATTCGAGTCCGCGTCGAACGACCTCGACCTCGGGCAGTTCGGGCATTTCAGGCTGAGGCCTGCGGACCGGCCGGGGACAACGAATTCCACGCCGTGCTGGCGGCCTTCTGCTCGGCTTCCTTCTTGTTCCGACCGATCCCGACGCCGAGTGCGCGGCCACCGACAAGCACAGTGGCGGTGAATTCCTTGTCGTGATCCGGCCCGGTCGACGTGATTTCGTAGACGGGCACGCCCAGCGACTTCTCGGCGGTCAGTTCTTGGAGACTGGTCTTCCAATCGAGTCCGGCTCCGAGGCGCGGCGCCCGATCGAGCAAGTCGGCGAACAACGTGAGTACGACGCGGCGCGCCGTATCGATTCCATGCTCGAGGTGTATTGCCCCCAGAAGGGACTCCATACCATCGGCAAGGATGCTCGGCTTGTCGCGTCCGCCGGTTTGCTCCTCGCCTTTACCGAGCAGGAGATGCCGACCGAGCCCACCGTCACCGAGACTGCGGGCTACCTCGGCCAAGGCATGCATGTTGACGACACTGGCACGGATCTTGGCAAGCTCACCCTCCGACTTGGCCGGATGTGCCGAGTAGAGGCGCTCGGTGATCGTCAAGCCGAGAACCGAATCGCCGAGAAATTCCAGACGTTCGTTCGTCGGGAGACCGCCACGCTCGTACGCGTACGAGCGGTGCGTCAGCGCCAACGTCAGCAGCGACTCGTCCAATACAACGCCAAGAGCGGCGAGGAGCGACTTTCGGTCGTCCCCGCCGCTGTCGACGTTCGAGCTCTTCTTTACGGCAGAACTGCCTTTGCTCGGCACAGTGTGTCCGCTCCTAGGGAGATCAGACAGCTGCTGCGACCTGGCGGCCCTTGTACGTGCCACACGACGGGCACACGATGTGCGGCATCGTCTTCTCGCCACAACCGCGGTTGGGGCACGTCACGAGGGTGGGTGCAGTGGTTTTCCACTGTGCACGACGCGACCTCGTGTTGGAACGCGACATTTTACGCTTCGGGACAGCCACTTCTACTTCTCCTCGGCTTCGTTGTTCACAAGTTTGTTGCTCGGTTCTGTTCCCACGCCAAATTTGGCTGCAAGACCAGCCCAGCGAGGATCCAGTATGTCATGACTGTGCTCGGATCCAGCAATCGCCAGGCGAACGCCACATTCGGAGCACAATCCTTCGCAGTCTTCGCGGCACAGCGGATTCAGCGGAAGCTCCAATCCGACAGAATCCACGACGACTGGTTCGACGTCGATCTGATCGTCGAGGATGCGACGGATCTCGTCCTCGTCGGTCGTCTCTTCGGTGACACTGTTGGGGTAGGCGAAAAGCTCGGTCAGGTAGACATCCACCGAACCCGTCACCGGTTCCAGGCACCGGGTGCACTCGCCTGCCGTGTCGGCTCGAACCGTGCCGGTCACCAGCACGCCCTCGGACACGGATTCGAGCCTGAGATCGAGTTCCACGGGAGAACCCGCCTCGATCGCGATCGCGTCGAGTCCGATCCGCGTGGGCGCGGCGACCGTGCGCTGTATCTGCTTCATCGACCCCGGCCTACGGCCGAGACTGTCGATGTCCAGAACGAAACCCGTACCCGGTTGGGGGCGGGGGGTACTACGACGGCTAGACACAGCGGTTCTCTCTACTCGATTGCGTTCGTGGTGTTGCGTGCGATTCGGCGATACTCGCGACAGGCAATGGGCAACCACTCAACGATACGCATTCGCGCATGTGTTGAGCAAATTGTCGCGGCCGAGCTCCTAGCGACGGGGCCGTCGGAAGTCGTCACCCTGCTCCGAGCCGTAGTCAGGAACTCCCGACCCGGTACGTAGCTGCTGGCGACCCCGACCGACAGACCTGATCGTTCCGGTGAGGAATTCCTCGAACTCGGCGAGCTTGGTGTCGACGTACACGTCGCATTCGCTGCGCATCCGGTCCGACTCGGCATGAGCTTCGTCGATGACTCGCGCCGACTCGGCGTGTGCTGCTTGCACCACCTCGGTTTGTGCGACCAACCGGGCCTGTTCCTCGACGCCATCGGCGACCGCTCGGTCGTACGACGTCTGACCTGCCTCGATCATGCGATCGGCCTCGGTCCGAGCTCTCGTGGTCAACGCGTCGTACTCCTGCTGACCCTGCTCGACGGTGCGTTCCGCGGAGTCGGTGGCGTCGTCGACGAGTTGCTCCGCGTGCGCCTTCGCCTCGGCCACCATGCGGTCGGCCTGGGCCTTGGCATCGGCAAGGATCCGATCGGCGGAATCCCGCGCGTTCTCGACGGTGTCCTGCGCCTCGTTGTTGGCAGTGGTGACGGTCTTCTCGGCGGTGGCTCGGGCGTCACCGACCAACTTGTCCCTATGGTCGAGCACGTCCTGGGCGTCGTCGAGTTCGCCCGGAATCGAATCTCGGACGTCGTCGAGAAGTTCAAGCACATCACCACGGGGGACGACGCAGCCCGCCGTCATCGGGACACCGCGCGCCTCCTCGACAATGGCGACGAGCTCGTCGAGTGCCTCGAATACGCGGTACACCGGTAACCCCAATCGTGTTGGCTGCTGAAGAACTTATCTTGCGGACCAGATCCTTGTGCTCGTCAGTTTGCCTGGTGATTGCCGTGTCCGTGCGACACGGACTCGGTGTGTCGCAGGTTGGAACCTTATTCGGCCTGACGCTCGGCGATCCGAGTCAGAAGCCGCGAGTACACGCAGTCGGGAACCATGTCCTCGACGTCGCCCCCGAACGTCGCTACTTCCTTCACGAGCGAACTGGAGAGAAAACTCCATCTCGGGTTCGCCGGTATGAAGAGAGTGTCGACTCCGGACAACTTCTGGTTCATCTGGGCCATCTGGAGTTCGTAGTCGAAGTCGTTGGCGCCGCGGAGACCCTTGACGATGGCTGTGTGTCCCTCTTGCTTGGCGTAGTCGACGAGCAGACCGTGCCAGGAGGAGATGCGAACGTTCTCGAGGTGCGCCGTTGCCTCACCGATCATCTCGATGCGCTCGTCCACGGTGAAGAGCCCACGCTTGCTCTTGTTGATCATGACCGTGACGATGACCTCGTCGAACTGCGCTGCAGCTCTGGTGATGACGTCGAGGTGACCCTTGGTCACCGGGTCGAAGGATCCAGGGCACACCGCTCCAGTCATGCCAGCACGGTATCACCGGCTGCGAGCCGCTAGCTTTTCACCGCGATCTCGATGCGAGTCTCCCCGTACTTCTTGACCTTGTCGGGCTCGAGACCGTCCGGCCACGACGTCTGCGGCGAGCGTGACGATCGCTCCAGCACGACGATTGCATCGGGCGCGAGCCAGCCTCCCGATAGCAACGCCGAAAGCATATGCGCCACAGCATCTTCGGTGACGGCGTAGGGCGGGTCCGCCAGCACGAGGTCGTAGGTCGCGTCTGCTGGCCCTGCGAGCACCGACGCGACAGGAGCGCACCGAACTGCCGCGCCGAGGAGGCCGACGGCGGCAGCGTTCTCACGAACCACCGCTGCCGCCCGAGCGTCCGACTCCACCAACACTGCCGATGCCGCACCACGCGAAAGAGCTTCCAGGCCAAGCGCTCCGGAACCTGCGAACAAGTCGAGAACTGCCACGCCCTCGAAGTCCATGCGGGCCGCCAACGAGCTGAACAGCGCCTCACGGACGCGTTCCGACGTGGGACGCGTACCGCGAGGCGGCACCTTCAGCTTCCTACCCCCTGCGATGCCAGCGACGATCCGAGTCATCTACAGGACACTACTCATTCGGCAGATGCGTCCTCGCCGGACGATCCACTTCCGATCACCACGAGCAGGTCCCCACCTTCGACCTGCTGCACGCCACCGATGGCGAGACGTCCGACGGTACCGCTCTTCGGGGCGGTGATCGCGGCCTCCATCTTCATCGCTTCGATCGTTGCCACGACGTCACCGATCGCTACCTTGTCGCCCTCGGCGACCGACAGGGTCACCACACCGGCGAACGGAGCAGGCACGTGCCCGGAGTTCGACCGGTCGGCCTTCTCGACAGTCGGTACTTCGCTCGAGATGGATCGATCGCGCACCGACACCGGCCGAAGCTGCCCATTCAGAATGCACATCACCGTCCGCATACCTCGCTCGTCGGCGTCGGAGATCGCCTCCAGACCGATCAACAACTCGACGCCCTTCTCGAGCTGCACTCGATGCTCGTCGCCTTGACGCAAACCGTAGAAGAATTGATTTGCCGACAACCGCGACGTATCGCCGTACTTCTCGCGATGCGCCGCCAGTTCTGCGGTCGGGCCGGGAAAGAGCAACCTATTCAACGTGTCTCGGCGCTGAGCGGACGTTCCATCGAGCGACTTCTCGTCCTCGGCTGCGAGAGGTGTTTCCGGTTTGGCCTCACCGCGACCCTGCAACGCCTTGGTCCGCAACGGCTCGGGCCAGCCACCTGCCGGTGTTCCGAGCTCTCCGCGCAGAAAGCCGATCACCGAATCCGGGATATCGAACTTGCTCGGATTCTCGGCGAACTCCTCCGCAGAGGCCCCCGCACCGACGAGTGCAAGCGCCAGATCCCCGACGACCTTCGAGCTCGGCGTCACCTTGACCAATCTGCCCAACATCCGGTCGGCAGCGGCATAGTTGGCCTCCACCGTCTCGAATCGATCGCCGAGGCCCAGGGCGATCGCCTGCTGTCGCAGATTGGACAACTGCCCGCCGGGAATCTCATGTGTGTAGACGCGTCCGGTCGGCGACGGCAATCCGGACTCGAACGGCGCGTACACCTTCCGCAGCGCCTCCCAGTACGGCTCCAGATCGCACACCGCCTGCAGATCCAGACCGGTGTCACGATCGGTGTGCGCGGCCGCAGCGACGATCGCGGACAGCGCGGGCTGACTCGTCGTACCCGCCATGGACGCGCTGGCACCGTCGACTGCGTCGGCACCTGCCTCCCACGCCGCGAGATACGTCGCCAACTGCCCGCCGGGGGTGTCATGAGTATGCACGTGCACCGGCAGGTCGAAGTTACTGCGTAGCGCGGTCACCAACGTTCGAGCTGCCGGCGCGCGCAGGAGCCCCGCCATGTCCTTGATCGCCAGTACGTGGGCACCGGCATCGACGATCTGCTCGGCAAGTTTCAGGTAGTAGTCCAGGGTGTACAGCGTCTCGTTCGGATTGGACAGGTCGCCGGTGTAGCTGAGCGCGACTTCGGCTATCGCAGTGCCGGTTTCGCGAACCGCGTCGATCGCCGGGCGCATCTGATCGACGTTGTTCAGCGCGTCGAAGATACGGAAGATATCGATACCGGTATCGGTCGCCTCCGCAATGAACGAGCGGGTCACCTTCTCCGGGTACGGCGTGTATCCCACGGTGTTTCGGCCACGCAGCAACATCTGCAGCGCGATGTTCGGTACGGCCTCGCGCAGGGCAGCCAGACGGTCCCATGGATCCTCGTGCAGGAAGCGCAGCGCCACATCGTAGGTCGCACCTCCCCATGCCTCGATCGACAGCAGCTCCGGAGTCGTGCGCGCGACGTACGGCGCGACCATCAGCAGACCCGAGGTGCGCACGCGGGTAGCCAGCAGAGACTGGTGGGCGTCACGAAATGTCGTGTCGGTGACCCCGAGAGCCTTACGGTTCCGCAGGTCCCGAGCGAACCCTTCCGGGCCGAGCGCAAGCAGACGCTGACGACTACCGTCGGGAATCGGCGCCGAGAAGTCCACCTCGGGCAGCTTGTCCTGCGGGTACACCGGAGACGGGCGGTCACCGTGTGGCTTGTTGACCGTCACATCCGCGAGGTACGTCAGGATCTTCGTGCCGCGATCCCCCGAGCTACGCGAAGTCAGCAGCTCCGGGCGTTCCTCGATGAACGAGGTGGTCACTCGTCCCTGGGTGAAATCCGGATCGACGAGAACGGCCTGCAAGAACGGGATGTTGGTCGCCACTCCGCGGATGCGGAACTCGGCGACCGCTCGCCGGGCTCGCGCGATGGCTGTATCGAAATCCCTTCCGCGACAGGTCAGTTTGACCAGCATCGAGTCGAAGTAGGCGCCGACCTCGGCGCCGAGGGTGGTGCCACCATCGAGTCGGACGCCTGCACCGCCCGGGGTGCGATATGCAGTGATCCGGCCGGTGTCCGGCCGGAATCCGTTGGCCGGGTCCTCGGTGGTGATGCGGCACTGCAATGCCGCACCGCGAAGCACGATGTTGTCCTGACTGAGCCCGAGATCGGCGAGGGTCTCCCCCGACGCGATCCGCAGCTGCGACTGGACCAGGTCAACGTCGGTGACCTCCTCGGTTACCGTGTGCTCCACCTGAATTCGCGGATTCATCTCGATGAAGACGTGGTTGCCGCGAGTGTCGAGCAGGAATTCGACGGTGCCGGCGCAGGAATACCCGATTTCCTTGGCGAACGCCACGGCGTCCGCACACATGCGCTGCCGAAGTTCTTCGGGGAGATTGGGAGCAGGCGCGAGTTCGATGACCTTCTGATGCCGCCGCTGCAACGAGCAATCACGCTCGAACAGGTGCACCACGTTGCCCTGGCCATCGGCCAGAATCTGAACCTCGATGTGGCGCGGATCGATGACCGCCTGCTCGAGGAATACCGTCGGGTCGCCGAAGGCGGATTCTGCCTCACGTGCGGCAGCTTCGATCGACTCACGAAGCATCGAGGGCTCGGCCACCCGGCGCATTCCGCGGCCACCGCCGCCTGCAACGGCTTTGACGAAGAGAGGGAATGTCATCGACTCCGACGCCGCCACCAGCTCATCGACATCACTCGACGGCTCCGAGGACGCAAGAACGGGTAGTCCGGCGCGCTTCGCTGCAGCGATCGCGCGAGCCTTGTTCCCGGTCAGCTCGAGCACATCTGCCGAAGGTCCGACGAACGTAATCCCGGCCTCGGCGCACGCCGAGGCGAGATCGGGATTCTCGGACAGAAATCCGTACCCCGGGTACACGGCATCGGCGCCCGCGCGCTTGGCGGCCGCAACGATCTCCTTCACCGACAGATAGGCGCGAACGGGATGACCCTTCTCACCTATCTCGTACGCCTCGTCGGCCTTCGTCCGGTGGACCGAATTTCGATCCTCGAACGGGAAGACGGCCACGGTGGCCGCACCCAACTCGTACGACGCGCGGAAGGCTCGGATAGCGATCTCGCCGCGATTGGCAACCAACACTTTGGAGAACATTCGCTTAACCTACCGCTGACCGATACGTCGAATGTGACCACTGTCTCGAGATGTGGGACAGAATGATCAGTTTTCGCTTCTGGAACGGTGCAGTGGACCGATATTGAGGGAATTCAGGACTTGTCGAGGTAGTCCGCGCGGTCCGATCTCCACGCGGATTTCATCATCGACACGATGCCCGGGTGGTCCGTCATCTCCGGATCGGCGTCGAACAGGCTTCTGGCGCACGCGTGCGCGTCGGCGATCACGTCTTCGTCGTCGATGAGCGACAGGAGCCGCATGCTACTGACGGTTCCGGACTGCGCGGCACCGAGTACGTCGCCTTCCCTTCTGGTCTGGAGGTCGAGCTTCGCCAGTTCGAATCCGTCGTTGGTGGCTGCCACCGACTGAAGCCGAGCGAACGTCGGTCCCATCGAACCGAGCTGGCTGATCATGATGCAGAGCCCTTGATGCCCGCCTCTGCCGATACGCCCCCGAAGCTGGTGGAGTTGGCTGATGCCGAATCGGTCCGCATCGACGATGACCATCACCGTGGCGTTCGGGACGTCGACGCCGACCTCGACGACCGTCGTGCAGACGAGCACATCGATCTCGCCCGCGTTGAATTCCTGCATGGCTGCGTCCTTGTCGTCCGGATGCATGCGCCCGTGCAGCAGACCTACCCGCAGATCTGCGAGCGGGCCGGAGCTCAGCATCTCGAACATGTCCACCGCGGACTTCGTCTCGGGAAGGACATTGTCGTCGTGCATGGCATTGCGGGTCCGCGGCTTCTTCTCGGCCTCGTCGCCACCGATCCGCGAGCACACGACGTACGCCTGACGCCCCCTCGATACCTCCTCGTTGATGCGCTGCCACGCGCGATCGACCCACGCAGGTTTGTCCTTCGACGACACCACATTGCTGATGATCGGTGCCCGTCCGCGAGGCAGTTCGTCGAGGGTGGATGTTTCCAGGTCGCCGAGCGACGCCATAGCGATGGTTCGAGGGATCGGCGTGGCAGTCATGACGAGCAGGTGCGGGCTCGACCCGTCCCGGGCCTTCGACCTCAGTGCATCGCGTTGCTCGACACCGAACCTGTGCTGCTCGTCGACGACGACCATCGCGAGGTCCATGAACTCGACGCGATCCTGGATGAGTGCGTGGGTACCGATCACGATGCCTGCGTCACCGGTGACCGTATCCAGCAGAGCCTTCTTCTTCGCCGCAGTTCCCATCGAACCGGTGAGCAGCGTCACCTTGATCGCCAGTTCGTCCGCACCGAGTTCGCCAGCCCCCGCGAGCGTGCCCAGCATCATCGAGATCGAGCGCGCGTGCTGTGCCGCGAGGACCTCTGTGGGCGCCAACAGCGCGCACTGATGACCTGCGTCGATCACCTGCAGCATCGCCCGGAGAGCCACGATGGTCTTGCCGGAACCGACCTCACCCTGCAGTAGGCGGGACATCGGGTGATCCCGTGTCAGATCGTTCGAGATCTCCTCGGCTACCCGCTGCTGTCCTGCAGTGAGCGTGAACGGAAGACGCTGCTCGAACTCCGCCGCCACGCCGTCGGCGACAGGTGGGCACGGTGGCGCTGCGCGTGTGGACACGTCGCGGCGCCTCGCGGCCAGCACCAACTGAACGGCGAGGGCCTCGTCGAATTTCAGACGCGCTCGCGCTTGCTCCTTCTCTTCGACGGAGTCGGGAAAGTGGATCCAGTGCAGCGCCGTGTCCAGGGAGACCAGTTCACGCTCGGCGAGTATCTCACCGGGCACCGGGTCCTCGACGGTGTCGAGTCCGTCGAGAATCTGCCGAACTGCACGCATGAACGTCCAGCTCTCCACCTCTTTGGACGCCGGGTACAACGGAACGAACCGACGATCGAACACCGACATGTCGACGCTGCCCGTTGTTGCGTCCACCGCCCCGCGCGCCATCCCTGCCAGGGCACCACCACCGACGATCCGGCCCTGCGGCACAACTGCGCCGTCCTCGTCGTCTCCGCCGAGAATGACGTATCCGGGGTGCGTCAGGTTCCACCGTCGACCGAAGTACTTGACTTTGCCCGAGAACATTCCCTTCCGGCCGGGCACGAGCACGTGCTTGAGTTTGTGGGGGCTGAAGAACGTCGCGTCGATCTGCTGTCCGTCGGCTTCGAGCGAGACCGCGAGAAATTGTCCTCTACGGGCCTTCATGTCACGCAACTTCGAAGCCGTGATGGTCGCGACGATGGTGATGTGCTCGCCTTCGGGCGGTTCTTTTTCGGTCAGTTCCGCGCCCTGCGTCATATATCGATGCGGGTAGTACCGCAACAGATCCTCGACGGTCAGGAGTCCGAACAGCTCGGCCAATGGTTCCGCGACCTTCTTGCCCAGGAGGACGTCGAGTCGATCAGATAAGCCGACCATCGTGTTGCTCGCCCTGCCCTTCCACTCCTACCGTGGGTCACTCGACGCCGAGTTGCACCACGTCGCCGGGCTGCCCGCCTGTGTAAACGACCACTTCGATGCCAGGATGACGATCCGCGATGTAGACCGACAGTCCTTCCGCGACGTCCGCCGGGTCGGGTTGTCCAGCCACCGACTCGCCGTGCAGCATCGTCACCATCTCACCACCCACCGACAACAATTGATCCAGCAGGGCGCGTCCGGCTGCGAGCACGTCCTGGCCGATCACCACTACCTCACGGCCCGCCAGCCCGAGGCCGTTGCCGGGCTCGCACATTCCTACCCACGTGAGGGATCTCTCGTCAGTGATGCGCAGTGATGCCCAGCGTGTGCCCGCCGCGGCCTCGGACATCGCGAACGCGTCGTCCACCGCTGCTCGCGTCGGATCGTGCACAGCGAGCGCTGCCAAGCCCTGAACCATCGACGACGAGGGAAGCATGAGCACGTCCTTGCCCGCGGTGCGCGAAGCGATGGACACCGAGACCAGCTCCTGAGCGGAGAGCGCACCGTTGGGAAGGACGAGCACCTCCGGGTGTTCGGCGCGCAGGATGGCATCGCACAGCTCCGACGTGCCGATTCGTCTCGTGTCGCACCGAAGTACTGCAGCACCCTCGCTCACATACAGTTGCTCGGCGCCGTCGCCTGCGACGACGGCAAGGATGTCTCTCCCGTGACCGTCGGCGTTTACCGCCGTCGCCGGCCCGTCCACACAGTCCATCGTGCTCAGTGCGTCGATGCGAATGCCGTGCACTCGACCGACAGCGAGGCCCACCTCTACTGCCAGGCCCGCATTGGCTGTGTGCACGTGCACGGACCAGCTGCCTGCACCGTCTCCGGCGACCACCGTCGAATCACCCAATTCGCTGAGTGCAGATCGCAGTGCAACTACGTCGTCCTCGCCGATGTCCGTCAGTCCGTAGAGAACCTCGTACCCACCGATCGACGATGCGCCGCGATGGTGATGCTCTCCCTCGGTCACCGATCGAAACTTCGTCGGGTTCGAAGCGACGATGGTTCGGTGATAGCGCGGACGTGTGGGCAGCGTCCCCGTCACCACGGCCGAGAAGCAATCGAGCATGACGACGAGCCCCAGAGCACCGGCATCGACGACGCCCGCAGCATCGAGCACCGACAACTGCGATCGAGTGCGATCGAGTGCAACGGCAGCGGACTCACTCGCACGAAGCACGACCGCGGCGAGATCGGATCCTGCCGACTCGGTGGCGGCATCGGCCGCGACGGCCAGAACTGTCACGATCGTGCCCTCCACAGGAACACTGACGACCTCGCCGACGAGGTTCGATGCCCGCCCGAGGACTCGCGCCACACCTGGACCATCGAGACGACCACTGCGGCATTCCTCGGCCAGGGCGCGCATCAACTGGGACACGATGACACCGGAATTGCCACGGGCACCTGCCACCGCACCTCGAGCGAGGCTCGCTGCAACTGCAGCGAGATCGGCGTGCGGGCCTGCGCTTCTCATGCACTCGACAGCCGACCGCACGGTGAACACCAGATTCGTGCCGGTATCGGAATCCGGTATGGGAAACACGTTCAGCTCGTTGATCTCCTCGCGCCGGTCGGTGAGACCGTCGACACAGCGATAGGCCCACTGTCTGAGTTCATCGGCGCCCAGTTCCGTCACCGCCGCCGATACCTCGCGGTCGACCACCTCACCCATGTCGATCACGACCCCCGTCCCCTCGATTCGGCCACAGCAAGCCTAGACTCGAACAGTCCCGGAGGACGTTCAGCCACCACTTCAGGTGGCGGTTTGGTGAAATCCGGGTACGCCGCTATTCTTGCAGGGTTGCCCTAAGAGGAGCGGCGTGCTGATGTGCGTCATGTTTCTTGGCGCAACCGCCCTCATGTTAATGCTCAATCATCTATCAAGGAGTTCGCGACTATGGCTGCCGTCTGCGACGTATGCGCCAAAGGGCCCGGCTTCGGTAAGTCGGTCTCGCACTCGCACCGACGGACCAACCGTCGTTGGAACCCGAACATCCAGACCGTTCACGCTCAGGTTGCCCCCGGCAACTCCAAGCGCATGAACGTCTGCACTTCCTGCCTCAAGGCAGGCAAGGTGGTTCGGGGCTGATAACTGCCCCCGAGAACGAGTACGTGACTGTGCCCCGCGACCGAACCTGGCCGCGGGGCACAGTCATGTTCGGGCACAGTCATGTTCGGACACCACAGAGCGATAGGAACACCGTTGTGACGGTCGCCGACGGGCGCACGTTACAGTGAATTTCGTGACAACTTCCGAAAGCACCGGGACCGTCGACCTCGTAGACGGCGTACTTCAGATCACCGTGGCCACCGACGCGGCCGGCACTTCACTGAGCGGCGCCGCCATGGTCGAGGGAGCGAACGCTCTCCACGCGCTCAATTCAGGAGAACTGACCGCAGGCGCCGTCCTCCTCCTTGGTTCGGGTTCCAATTTCTGCGCAGGCGGAAACGTTCGGGCATTCGCGGCCGCCCCCGTCCGCGGCGCCTACGTTCGAGGCGTAGCCGACGAGTTCCATCGCTTCGTGGTCGAACTCGCCGCGACCACCGTCCCAGTCGTTGCCGGTGTTCAGGGATGGGCAGCAGGCGCCGGGATGAGCCTGGTTTGCCACGCCGATATCGCGATCGGTGGCCGCTCGACCAAATTGCGCCCGGCGTATTCCGGCATCGGTCTGACCCCGGACGGGGGTCTGACATGGACGCTTCCGCGAATCGTCGGGCCCGCTCGTGCCCGCGATATTCTGCTCAGCGATTCGGTCCTGCACGGTGAGGAAGCAGTCCGGCTCGGAATCCTGAGTCGACTCGTCGGTGACGACATCATCATCAGTGAGGCCCAGCGCCTCGCCCGTACCCTTGCTGCCGGACCGACCGCGGCGTTCGAGGGCGTCAAGGCACTACTGCAGAAGTCCGACACCCACACCCTGGCAGAGCAACTCGATGCCGAGGCCGCGTCGATTGCTGCAGCCGCCGACGGTCCGACCGGCCACGAAGGAGTCGACGCATTCGTGGAAAAGCGTCGACCCGACTTCTCGTAGATCGCCGGCTACGGCAGCCTCCAGTCGATGGGTTCGTGGCCTCCTGCGACGAGCAGTTCGTTGGCACGGCTGAACGGGGCGGATCCGAAGAAGCCGCGCGACGCCGAGAGCGGTGACGGATGCACCGACTCGATACACTGCGTCGAACCGAGCATCGGTTTGAGCGTGGCCGCATCGCGGCCCCACAGAAGTGCAACCAAACCGGCCTTGTCGTCTCCGTCACCTCGCGCGACGAGAGCTCGAATCGCTTGCTCTGTCACCGCTTCCCACCCCTTCCGGCGATGCGAACCCGCAACCCCGGGTTGCACCGTCAGCACGCGGTTGAGCAACAGCACACCCTGATCGGCCCAGGGCGAGAGATCTCCGCTCGATGGAGTCGGGAACCCGAGATCGGAGGTGTACTCCTTGAAAATATTGGCCAGACTGCGGGGAACGGGCCGGACGTCGGGTGCGACCGAGAAGCTCAACCCGACGGCGTGCCCAGGAGTCGGGTAGGGATCCTGCCCGACGATCAGTACCCTGACATCGTCGAACGGCCTGGTGAAGGCCCGCAGCACATTCTCTCCCGACGGGAGGTAGCCGCGTCCGGCGGCCGATTCCGCGCGGAGCATCTCGCCCATCGCCGCTATCTGCTCCTCGACCGGTTGCAGCGCTGTGGCCCAACCCTTTTCGATGATGTCGTGCAGCGGTCGCGCAGTCATTCGGTGCTCCCGTCGAAGCTGGACCATCCGGCGGGACCGGAGAACGGCTCTCCGTCCACTGTCACCATCGGCGCCCCCGAAGGACCTGACACGTGGCCCACCACCGTCCAGCCGTCGGGAATCCGTGCCGTCCGGGGAAACGTCGCAGCGAAGGCGTGATCTTCGCCTCCACCCAGAACCCACGAAAGAACTGACACCCCCAGATCGGTGGCGGCAGAGACGATCTCGCTCCCGGTGTCCAGCAAATCACTGTTCAGGTCGACCGAGACCGAGGAGGCTTGCGCGATGTGACCCAAATCGGCGACGAGGCCGTCGGACACATCCGTCAGCGATGTCGCTCCCGCCAGTGCGGCGGACACACCCTGTTCGTATTCGGGTGCCGGCACTCGATGAGCGTCGACGAGTGCCGCATGCCCCGACCGACCCGCTTCGAGGACTGCGAGACCCGCCGCCGACCAACCGAGGTGTCCGAAGACGGCGACTACATCACCTGGGCGGGCGCCCGAGCGCAGCACCGGCGGTCGTCCTTCGAGATCACCGAGTGCGGTGATGGAAATCACGAGCTCCTCGGACTGGACTAGATCTCCACCGATGATCGATGCACCAGCGCGTTGCGCTTCGCGCCAGAACCCCTCGGACAGACCGTCCGTCACCTCCACCGACGTCGAGGCAGGGCACCCGAGAGCAACCAGGAATCCGGTGCAGCGAGCTCCCATGGCCGAAATGTCGGCCCCGTTCTGCGCGACGGCCTTCCGTCCGACGTCGATCGGACTCGACCAGTCCAGCCGGAAGTGCCTGCCCTCCACCAACATATCGGTCGTCGCGACCACTCGACCGTCTGCCGCAGCAACGACTGCAGCGTCGTCGCCCGGTCCGAGGATCGTGTGGCTCGATTGGATCCGACCTCTCGTCGATCGGTCGATCACGCCGAACTCCCCGACCTGAGCGACCGTTGGACTGTGGGATTCGTCTCGGTCAGCGCCGATGTCGATGTTGTTCCTCTTTTCTGCTGTGACCACCTGGCTCCCCTCTCGCGCGGAACGACTCCGACCGCTGCGGTACCTTTTTACCGACAACCGCGCTTGTCGGGTGCGAAGACGCCCGAAATGCGAGACCACCGCGACACTACCTTCGGGTACTGCCGGGACATTCGGAAAGGGCCGACGATGGTGCAAGCATTCATCCTCGTACAGACAGAGGTAGGTCGATCCGCTCTGGTCGCATCGGCGCTGCAAGACGTTCGTGGAGTCGAAACGGCGGAGGCCGTACTCGGTCCGTACGACGTCGTCGTCCGTATCGTTGCCGAGGACGAGGCAGAACTGACCGCAATCGTCGCCCGCGTACAGAAAGCCGACGCCATCACCCGGACGCTGACGTGTCAGGTCGCGGGCATCCCCGCGTGACACTGCCGGTCCTTCTATTTCCGAGCGGAACATGATGACAATCGAACCCCAGTCGCCGGAACCCCAGTCGTCCGAGCGGCGTCACCCCGCAGTCATCGCGACGGCCGTGGCCCTGCCCATCGCATTGCTCGTCGGGGTCATCGTCGCCGCCGTCACGGTGTCCGGCAATGCAACACGCCCCCCGGAAGCACTCGGGCCCGTCGACGCCCCCGCCGCCGAGAGTTCGGGCTGTGCGGCACTTCTGGATGCGCTCCCCCAAGCCCTCGGCGACTACACCCAAACCGAACTCGTGGATCCCGCGCCTACGGGCGCTCGCGCGTACGCCCCCGACGACGACGCGTCCGAGGCGATAGTTCTTCGATGCGGTCTACCTCGTCCTGCCGGGTTCGACGTGGCCTCCGCACTCCAGGTTGTCAACGGCGTTCAGTGGTTCGAGGTGTCGGGAGCCGACACAGGAATCGATGCAAGTACCTGGTACACCGTCGATCGTCCGGTGTACGTAGCGCTGACGATTCCCGGCGGTTCCGGACCGACACCGCTGCAGGACGCGTCGGACTCCATCGCGGCAGCGTTGCCGCAGACTGCGCTCGACCCTGCACCTCTGCAGTGACGTCGGCTATCTGAGCCCGGTGCCGCGCGCCAATGCCGTCTCGATGAGCGTGTCGATCAGAGTCCGGTAGTCGACTCCCGCGGCATCCCACATCTTGGGGAACATCGAGATCGAAGTGAAGCCGGGCATGGTGTTGATTTCGTTGATGATCGGTCCGTCCTCGGTGACGAACAGGTCGACGCGGGCAAGACCTTGGCAATCCAGCGCGCGGAACGCGTCCACGGCGATCCGGCGGATCTCGTCGCTGACGTCGTCCGAGAGGACAGCGGGAACGTCGAATTCACAGACGTCGTCGAGGTACTTGCTGTCGAAGTCGTAGAACGCGTGATCGTCCACCGGGGCATCGCGCATGCGGATCTCTGCGACAACGCTCGCACGCACGGAACCGTCCGGGAACTCCAGCACTCCACATTCGACCTCACGACCCGCGATCGCGCCTTCGATGATCACTTTCGGATCGTGGACGCGCGCATACGTGATCGCACCGGCCAGCTGATCCCAACTGCTGACCCGACTGATCCCGATGGACGATCCCCCGCGGGAGGGTTTGACGAATACCGGTAGACCCAGAAACTCCTTCTGCTCGGCGCTCAGAGAGTCGACACCACGCCGAAGCACGACCTGTCTGCCCACGGGAAGATCTTCGGCGGCAAGAAGTTTCTTGGTGAACTCCTTGTCCATGCCGGCAGCGCTCGCGAGGACACCCGGTCCGACATAGGGAACCCCTGCAAGTTCGAGTAGCCCCTGAACCGTGCCGTCCTCGCCGTACGCACCGTGCAGCAGCGGAAAGACGACGTCGACCGAGGACAGGACCGAGCCTGCGTCACCGTCGTCCAACGAGAGCAGTGCGCCCTTCCTGCCAGGATCGGCGGACAACGCCAGAGCCGTCGAGTTCTTGTCCACACTCGGCAGCACTCGTCCGTGGATGGCGAGTTCACCGACGTCCTGCGCCCCGAGCACCCACGCGCCCTCATTCGTGATGCCGACAGGCACGACGTCGTAGCGCTCGGGATCGATGTGCCGGAGCACACTGCCTGCGGAGACGCAGGAAACCGCGTGCTCATTGCTTCGTCCGCCGAAGATCACGGCAACTTTGATACGGGTTCCACTCACGGTGACCCACCGTACCGTCCGAGCAATTCTCCGCGCGACGCGTCGCCCTCGTCGGGTGCTACTCGGGCTTGATTCTGCGTCCGAGGAGGTGCCCCACGGCGTCGGGGACCGACAGCCCCTCATGACACACTCGGTGGACGGCCTCGGTCAACGGCATCTCGACGTCGTAGCTCTCGGCAAGTGCACGCACCGAGGTGCATGACTTCACACCTTCGGCGACCTGTCCGTGGGCGGCTTTCTGGGCACTCTCCATCGACCCACCGGCTCCCAGACGCTCACCGAAGGTTCGATTACGCGACAGCGTGGACGAACACGTCGCGACGAGATCTCCGACGCCCGCGAGACCGGCCAGCGTCGCAGGCTTCGCGCCGAGCGCCGTGCCGAGACGAATGATCTCCGCGAGTCCTCTCGTCATGATCGAGGCGAGAGTGTTCTCGCCGTACCCCACCCCGCTGGCCATGCCGCATGCAAGCGCGATGACGTTCTTGCACGCGCCACCGATTTCGCAGCCGATCACGTCGGTATTGGTGTACGGACGGAAATAGCCTGTGGCGCAGGACTTCTGGACCTCGAGTGCACGCCTGGAATCGGTACAGGCAATGACTGTCGCGGCCGGCTGGCCCTCGGCGATCGGGCGAGCCAGGTTCGGCCCGGACAACGATGCGATTCGGCTTGGATCGGCACCTGTCACCTGTGCGATGACCTGACTCATCCGCAGTAACGTTCCGGTCTCTATTCCCTTGGCGAGGCTCAGCAGCGTGGCGTCCTCTGGAATGGACTCGGTCCACTCGGCGAGGTTGGCGCGGAGCGACTGCGACGGAACCGCGAGAACCACGATGTCGGCGCCTTCGAGCGCGCGTTGGGGATCGCTGGTGGCGGTGATGTTCTCAGGAAGGGTGATACCTGGTAGGTAATCAGGGTTCTCGTGTCCTTCGGCGATCGAGGTGGCCAGCTCGGAGCGCCGAGCCCACATCGTCACGTCGGTGCCCGCGTCGGCCAACACCTTGGCGTACGCCGTCCCCCAAGATCCGGAACCGAGTACCGCTGCTCTGGTCATCGAAAGCCACCTTCATCGATTCGTGCACACATTGACTCATCCGACTGTCCGAATGCGCGGACCTCGAGAGCCCACGGACCGCCGCCCCACAGTAACGTCCCGCGCTCACCCCCCGAGGTCGAACGGTGAGGGCTTCAGCGCCGCTGGCAGGATCGAGCACATGAGTACCGCGCACGTGGTGATCGCAGTCAAGGATCTCGCCGCAGCCAAGACACGTTTGGCCGAGGCCTTCGCCGATACCGACCGTGCCCGTCTGGTCGCCGCAATGTTCCGGGACACCGTCGTCGCCGCGCGCGCGGTGGACGCCGTCTCGGCCATCACCGTCGTCACGCCGGATCCTTCCATTGCCGCCGCCGCAGTCGACTTGGGCGCCCGGGTGGTCGAGGAACCGTGCGACCGAACACCCCAGGACTCCGTTGCGCGACTCAATTCGGCCTTCGAGGCAGCGGCCTCGATTGTGCGCGCCGAGGGCAGTGCCGACATCATCGCGTTGCAGGCGGACCTCCCCGCACTCCGGTCCGCCGAATTGGCGCAGGCCTACCTCGCGGCTCGCGGGCATGCCAGGTCCGTCGTGAGTGATCATCATGGGACCGGAACGGCTGCCTTGATCGTCGACGGGTCGTCCGGTGAGTTCGCACCGCTGTTCGGACCCTCCTCGGCGCGGCGGCACCGCGAGTCGGGCGCATACGATCTCGACGGACACTGGCCGGGCCTCCGGCTCGACGTCGACACCATCGACGATGTGCGGGAGGCTCACGCCCTCGGTGTCGGCCAGGCAACCGCTGCGGTTCTGCGTTCGCTGGGCTGGTAGTCGACACACTGCGTCGAACGAGTCGGACACAATTCATCGATCCGAGTTTCACCGGTCACCGCTATAGGGGATGATCGAGCGGTGAGCAACAGCGAAACAGAAGCCGACTCCGCTGCAACGACAGCCCCGGGACATCGGACCGATGGCAGTCCGATCAGTCCGCCACCGGCAACGACTTCGACCTCGAGTCCGGCTGCGCTGCCTGCGGCAACCGAGCCGCATGCTCCCGACGCCAAAGAGGCGCTACCCGAAAACCGTTATCTCAACCGTGAATTGAGCTGGCTGGACTTCAATTCACGAGTCCTTGCACTTGCCGAGGATTCCTCACTCCCGCTACTCGAACGTGCGAAGTTCCTGGCAATTTTCGCCTCGAACCTCGACGAGTTCTACATGGTCCGCGTCGCCGGCCTCAAACGTCGAGACGAAACCGGTCTGTCCGTACGTTCCGCCGATGGGCTGACCCCGCGTGAACAACTCGCGTTGATCGGTGAACGCACTCAGGAATTGGCGCGACGCCACGCCCGCGTCTTGCTCGACGCCATCCTTCCCGAGCTCACCGCGGTCGGCATCGAGATCATCCGCTGGTCCGATCTCGACTCGGACGAACGCGCTCGATTGTCGACGTATTTCCACGAACAAGTGTTTCCGGTCCTCACCCCGCTTGCGGTCGACCCAGCGCACCCGTTCCCCTACATCAGCGGCCTCAGCCTCAATCTCGCTGTCACAGTCAAGGATTACGCCACCTCCGGCGAACACTTCGCACGCGTGAAGGTTCCCGACAACGTCGACCGATTCGTTCGGGTGCGTCGCGGCGACGGTGGCCATCGAGTCGACGCATTCCTGTCCATGGAAGAGGTGATCTCCGCGCACCTCGACGTACTCTTCCCCGGAATGGATGTGGTGGAGAGCCACGCCTTCCGCATCACCCGGAACGCCGACTTCGAGGTCGAAGAGGACCGCGACGAGGATCTATTGCAAGCACTCGAGCGTGAGTTGGCACGCCGCCGCTTCGGATCTCCCGTTCGGCTCGAGATCGCCGATGACATGACCGAGCACATGCTCGAATTGTTGTTGCGTGAGTTGGACGTCGATCCGAGCGATGTCATTCAGGTGCCAGGTCTGCTCGATCTGTCGTGCCTGTGGCAGGTGTACAGCGTCGACAGGCCGACGCTCAAGGACGCGCCTTTCGTTCCCGCAACACATCCGGCTTTCGGCGAGCGTGAGACACCCAAGAGTGTGTTCTCCACTCTGCGGGACGGCGACGTGCTCGTCCATCACCCGTACGACTCCTTCTCCACCAGTGTGCAGCGGTTCATCGAGCAAGCCGCGGCCGATCCGCAAGTACTGGCCATCAAGCAGACCTTGTATCGCACGTCGGGAGATTCACCGATCGTCAACGCACTCGTCGATGCTGCCGGCGCAGGCAAGCAGGTCGTCGCACTCGTCGAGATCAAGGCGCGCTTCGACGAGCAGGCGAACATCGAGTGGGCTCGAAAGCTGGAGAAGGCCGGCGTCCATGTCGTGTACGGTCTCGTCGGCCTGAAGACTCACTGCAAGACATGCCTGGTCGTGCGGCGCGAGGGCTCGGTCATCCGTCGGTACTGCCATATCGGAACGGGCAACTACAACCCCAAGACAGCTCGAATCTACGAGGACGTCGGCCTGTTGACCTCATCGCCAGAGATCGGTGCCGACCTGACCGACCTTTTCAATTCGTTGACCGGCTATTCGCGCAAGACCAGCTACCGCAACCTTCTCGTCGCTCCGTACGGCGTGCGTCGCGGCATCATCGAACGCATCGAGGCGGAGGTCGAGCATCAGAAGGCGGGCCGCGAGGCGGGAATTCGGCTGAAGGCCAACGCGCTCGTCGACGAACAGGTCATCGACGCGCTGTACCGCGCCTCCGCGGCCGGAGTGTCGGTCGAGGTCGTGGTCCGCGGAATCTGCGCGCTGAAGCCGGGTGTTCCTGGACTCAGTGAGAACATCGAAGTTCGCTCGATCCTCGGGCGTTTCCTCGAGCACTCACGAGTCCTCAACTTCCGCGGCGCGGACGAGTTCTGGATCGGCAGCGCCGACATGATGCACCGAAACCTCGATCGACGCGTAGAGGTCATGGCGCAGGTCAAAGATCCGCGTCTGACCGGCCAGTTGCACGACATCTTCGAATCGGCGCTCGACCCGACAACCCGATGCTGGATTCTGCAACCCGACGGTGGCTGGGCGGCGTCACCGGCTCAGGGCGAGAGCGTGCGCGAGCACCAGGGCGAGCTGATGCGCAGCCGGCGGAACCAGGCGTCCTGATGTCGGGCGGCGACAATCCCTTGCGTGCAAACATATTCGCCGCCGGCGCTGTCCTGTGGCGAAACTCTCCCGACGATCACAACGAGATAGACGTCGCAATCGTCCACCGCCCGAAGTACGACGATTGGTCATTTCCCAAGGGCAAGGTGGATCCAGGCGAAACGTCGGTCGACGCAGCCGTACGAGAAGTCGCTGAGGAGACCGGATTCGAGTCTCGCCTCGGTCGCTACCTGTCCACCGTGACCTACCCGATTCCCGGACATCGCAAGATGAAGAAGGTCGACTATTGGGCAGCCAAAGCTGAGGACGGAAAGTTCGAGCCCAACGAGGAAGTGGACGAACTACGCTGGGTGGCACCCAAGGAAGCCGTCCATCAGTTGTCCTACCCCATGGACCACAAGATTTTGCGACGCTTTCTGAAGCAACCCGTCGACACCGAGACCGTCCTTCTCGTCCGACACGCCAAAGCCGGTCGGCGCTCGCGATACAAGGGTGACGACGCCCTGCGGCCGCTGGATTCCATGGGTGAGGCTCAAGCAGCCGCCCTGGTTTCTCAACTGTCTGCATTCGGCGCAGACTCGGTGCACGCCGCCAACCGACGTCGATGCGTGCAGACGGTTCAACCGTTGGCAGATTCCCTGTCTGTCCAGATCACGCTGGAACCACTGCTGTCCGAGGAAGGCTACTGGGACGCTCCGCAGGAGGCCCGGCAGCGAGCGCTCGACATCGCTGGTCTCGGAGGCGTCCGGACGATCTGCAGTCAAGGGAAGGTGATTCCCGATCTGCTGCAATGGTGGGCGGACCGCGATGGAGTCACTCTTCCCCCGAACCGAAATCGCAAGGGCAGTGTGTGGGTACTGTCACTCCGCGACGGAAAGCTGCTCGCTGCAGATCATCTGGCCAGTCCACTACCGTCGACCCCTGCTGTTAGCTGAGCAGTTCGCAGCACGAACAGGGCCCCGTGAGATTTCTCTCCCGGGGCCCTGTTCGCGAATTGTATGCAGTGAAACTACTTGCGTGCTGTGAAACTACTTGCGTGCTGTGCGCTTTGCGGGAGCCTTCTTGGCCGCCGTCTTCTTGGCTGCGGTCTTCGCCGGAGCCTTCTTGGCCGCTGCAGCCGTCGTGGTCTTCTTGGCTGCGGTCTTCGCCGGAGCCTTCTTGGCCGCTGCAGTTGTCGTGGTCTTCTTGGCTGCGGTCTTCGCCGGAGCCTTCTTGGCTACCGTCTTGCGCGCCGTCGTCTTGGCGGGAGCCGCCTTCTTCGCTACGGTCTTCGCCGGAGCTGTCTTGCGCGGCGTCGTCTTGGCGGGAGCCGCCTTCTTCGCAGCCGCAGTGGTCTTGCGTGCGGTGGTCTTGACTGCAGCCTTCTTGGCCGCGGTCTTCTTTGCTGCCGCAGTCTTCTTGGCCGGAGCCGAGGCAGATCCACGCTTGACGGCAGGGCCGGTGGCGGGAAGCTTCTGGCCACCCGCGATGACTGCCTTGAACTGAGCACCGGGACGGAATGCCGGAACATTGGTCGGCTTCACGCGCACGGTCTCACCGGTGCGAGGGTTACGAGCGACGCGAGCTGCACGACGACGCTGCTCGAAGACACCGAATCCGGTGATGGTGACGCTCTCGCCACGGTGGACGGCGCGCACGATGGTGTCGACGATGTTCTCGACAGCCTCTGTGGCGCTCCTCCTGTCAGACCCCAACTTCTCGGTCAGGGCGTCAATCAGCTCTGCCTTGTTCATGGATTTCCTCCGCAATATTGTGGCCCATCGTCGGACCGACTACTACAACGGTAAACCCCAAGACGTCAAGAGTCTATGAGCCACGCCAATTCTCATTCGGCGTGGCGGAATGTTTTAGCGCCACAATGCGTGTCGGAGGACGAAATCGCTACCCCTCCGAGGGCTCCTCGATACGCTCGGGGAGGGTCGCAGGTTTCCATGACGGCCTTGACTTTTCATACTCCGCAATGGCCTCTACCTGGCGTAATGTCAATCCGATGTCGTCAAGGCCCTCCAGCAGGCGCCACCTGGTGTAGTCGTCAATGGCAAAGCGCACCACCAAGGTTCCAGCCACCACGGTCTTCGTCTCCAGATCCACGAGAATTTCCAAACCTGGCTGCTCCTCGAGCGCCTTCCAGATCAATTCGACGTCACTTTGGTCGACTTCGGCCGCCAGCAGACCGGCTTTTCCGGCGTTCCCGCGAAAAATATCGGCGAACCGGGAGGCGATGACAACGCGAAAACCGAAGTCCGATAGCGCCCACACCGCGTGCTCCCGGGAGGACCCGGTGCCGAAATCGGGACCGGCGACGAGTACCGAACCCTTGTCGTACGGCGCTACGTTGAGGACGAAATCGGAATCGTTGCGCCACTCGGCGAAGAGTCCATCCTCGAATCCCGTGCGCGTCACCCTCTTCAGGTAGACAGAGGGAATGATCTGATCGGTATCGACATTGGACCGCCGCAGCGGGACGCCGATTCCTTTATGCCGGGTAAAGGGTTCCATCGAAATGTTCTCCTACGTTTGACGGGTATCGGTACAGCTGCCAGAAATTTCTCTAGTCAAGATCGGCTGGGGACGACAACGTTCCGCGCACCGCAGTAGCGGCTGCCACCAACGGTGAAACCAGATGAGTCCGGCCGCCCTTGCCCTGCCGCCCCTCGAAGTTTCGGTTCGACGTCGACGCCGACCGCTCCCCCGCGGCGAGCTGATCAGGATTCATCCCCAGGCACATCGAACACCCGGCCTGACGCCATTCTGCGCCGGCTGCCGTGAAAATCTCGCCCAGGCCCTCCTTCTCGGCCTGCGCTCGCACACGCATCGAACCGGGAACGATCAACATGCGAACACTGTCGGCGACCGTACGGCCGTCGAGCACCTCGGCCACGGCGCGGAGGTCTTCGATTCGACCGTTCGTGCACGATCCGACGAATACCGTGTCGACGTGGACCTCACGAAGGGGCGTGTTCGCCTCCAGTCCCATGTACTGCAAGGCCTTCTCGGCGGCCAGCTTCTCGCTTTCGTCGACCATCTCGGCCGGATCGGGCACTCGATCTCCGAGCGGGGCCCCTTGGCCAGGATTGGTTCCCCAAGTGACGAACGGAGTGAGAGTGGAAGCGTCTATGTGTACTTCGTTGTCGAAGACTGCATCCGGATCGGTCTTCAATTCTTCCCATGCCGCGACCGCCGCATCCCAGTCACTGCCCTGGGGCGCATGGGGACGGCCCTTGATGTACTCGTAGGTGATCTCATCCGGGGCGATCATGCCGGCGCGAGCACCCGCCTCGATCGACATGTTGCAGATGGTCATTCGAGCTTCCATCGACAGCTTCCTGATGGCTGCACCGCGATACTCGAGAACGTATCCCTGACCGCCGCCGGTACCGATCTTCGCGATCACCGCGAGGATCAGATCCTTACTGGTGACCCCGGGAGCCAGCTCACCGTCGACCGTGATGGCCATCGTCTTGAACGGTCGCAATGACAGAGTCTGCGTAGCCATCACATGTTCGACCTCGCTCGTACCGATACCCATCGCGATCGCGCCGAACGCGCCGTGGGTCGAGGTATGACTGTCTCCGCACACTACGGTCATCCCAGGCTGCGTCAGCCCCAATTGGGGGCCGATGATGTGCACGATGCCCTGATCGAGATCGCCCATCGGGTAGAGCCGAACCCCGAACTCCTCACAGTTTCGGCGCAACGTGTCCACCTGTGTACGAGACACCAAGTCCTCGATCGGCGAAAAGATGTCCGCCGTCGGTACGTTGTGATCCTCGGTCGCGATGGTCAGATCGGGTCTACGCAAAGGCCGGTTCGCCAACCGAAGACCGTCGAAGGCTTGCGGACTGGTGACCTCGTGAACCAGATGCAGGTCGATGTAGATCAAGTCGGGCTCACGCGAGCCACCCTCGCCCCCGCCGCGAACGACGACGTGCTGATCCCAGACTTTCTCCGCCAGTGTGCGTGCTGTGCCGGCCATAAGAACACCAACCATTCCTCGAGTGCGTCGCGCCGGTGGACTACTTGGCTGGCCCACGTCGCGTATTCCTGGTCGACATCGACAAACTCGACCCGGTGGCCACTTCCCACTATGCGAGACGATAATATCGACCTATGAGACAGCATAGCGGCATCGGCGTTCTCGACAAAGCGATGGGTGTTCTGTACGCGGTGGCCGAGGAACCCTGCACGCTGAGCGATCTGTGTACTCGCACCGGACTTCCGAGAGCAACCGCACACCGTCTCGCTGTCGGCCTCGAAATCCACCGTCTGCTGACCCGCGATTCGAACGGACTGTGGCGCCCCGGACCGGGGCTTGCCGAACTCGCCGCCACCGCAGCGGACACACTGATCGATGCCGCAGCAGCCGTCCTTCCTCGCCTTCGCGAAATCACCGGCGAGAGCGTGCAGGTCTACCGCTGCGAGGGGACCGTCCGTGTGTGCGTGGCCTCGATGGAACCACCGACAGGACTGCGCGACACGGTTCTCGTCGGTGCCCGATTGCCCATGACCGCGGGGTCCGGCGCAAAGGTACTGCTGGCATGGGCCGATGCACAGACTCAGCGCACAGTGCTCCCCGACGCAGAATTCGGCGAGCGGGTTCTCGCCGAAGTACGCAGGCGCGGATGGGCCCAGAGCGCGGGTGAACGGGAGCCCGGAGTCGCAAGCGTCGCTGCACCGGTCAGGGACGGCGTCGGCAACGTGGTTGCGGCCGTGTCCGTCTCAGGTCCCATCGATCGAATCGGCAGGCGCCCGGGAGCCCGGTGGGCCGCCGACCTCCTCGCTGCCGCTGAAGCGATACACAAACGTTTGTAGAGAACTCGCTCGGAAACACGATGCCTCGGAAGGTGCCGTCTGCTACATAGGACAGCGTGGGAAACAACCAGCGCGCACAGATCACGATGTCAGAATCCGAGACCGCCACGTTTCTCGAGCGCTCTCGGATCGCCAACCTCGCCACCATCGGCCTCGACGGGAGACCTCACCTGGTCGCTATGTGGTACGGCCTGATCGACGGGGAGGTGTGGTTCGAGACGAAGTCGAAATCGCAGAAGGCGGTCAACCTTCGCCGTGACCCCAGGGTGACAATGCTCGTGGAAGACGGCCTCACCTACGACACGCTCCGGGGAGTGTCGATCGAGGGGCGGGCCGAGATCGTCGACGATCCGGCGTCGATCAGAAGAGTCGGCATCAGCGTGTGGGAGCGCTACACCGGGCCGTACTCCGAAGACGTAGCACCACTCGTCGATCAGATGATGAACAAGCGCATCGCGGTCCGCATCTCCGTCGATCGCGTCCGATCATGGGATCACCGCAAGCTCGGACTCCCCGCGATGCCACTCGGCGGGACCACGGCAACGTACTTGTGAGCACCCCTGCCCCTTCACGTCGAAAAATCGGGTGAATACGACGTCACAGGTGCGGTACGTTTCACTCGCAACCGACGTGCGAGGAGCGATCATGTCCGAATCGACCAACGAAGATCTCAAGAAAAAATTCCGCGAGGCACTCGAGAAGAAGAACCACAAGTCGACCCTGTCCACCGAGCACAAGGACAGCGGTTCCAAGATCAACAATGCGCACGGTCCTGCGGATCACCAGAAGATGTTCCGCCGCAAGAGCGTCTGACGTTCTTCGACAAGGATCGAGCAAAGAAATACCCTCTCATCGCAGGCGATGAGAGGGTATTTCTTTCGACTTGTAGCCCCGACGGGATTCGAACCCGCGCTACCGCCTTGAGAGGGCGGCGTCCTAGGCCGCTAGACGACGGGGCCAGGAACTTTCTGGTACTTCATGCTTACGATCAGGCGAACCAGATGAAAGCTCAGCCAGCTTAACCGGCCGACGCTCGGCGACCAAATCGTCTCCGAACGCTTGCTGGGGTACCAGGACTCGAACCTAGAATGGCGGTACCAGAAACCGCTGTGTTGCCAATTACACCATACCCCAATGACCTTGGCGCTGATCCACATCTTGCCGATGTGCACCGCGTTTCGAGCCGGGATAGAGACTATCAAAGGACAGTGGTGTTTCTCCAAATCGCCAGGTCAGCGACCTCGATTTCAGCGCAGGGTAGTGATCGACCCTGCCGGTGGCGGTCCGAGCCGGTCAGCGCAGACTCGAGTGCGATGAGAACTGCGAGCTCGACCCGATGAGGATGGTGGTGGCGCCCACGGATGCGTCGACATTCCTCTTCCCCACCACCGAGGACGGGGATCCCTCCGGGCCGACCATCGAGTGCTCGGATCTTGCAGAGACGGTCGCTCGGATCGAACGGACCGCTCGGCCCAGATGGGTGTGGGAAAGCACCGCTCGCACATATTCAGGGCTCCTACGCGCGGGTGTCCGGGTCGCCAGATGCCACGACCTGTCGTTGGCCGAGGCCATCCTCCGAATGCGCCGCGGTGAAACGTTCGTGCCAGGACAGACCACCGTCGACGATCGGCCGGGTTTGTTCGACGCCTATCAGCACCCGAGCTCGGACTCGGTCGTCGGCTGGCATCGCACTCAGCTGCAGACGATCGGCGATTCCGGCGACTTGCGACTTTTGACAGCCGCCGAGTCCGCGGGCGGCCTCGCCGCCGCAGAGATGAGCTTCGACGGGCTCCCTTTCTCCACCGTCGCGCACGAGAACTATCTCGAGAACGCACTCGGCAAACGACCCACCGACGGCCACCTCCCCTCCGAATTGACGGCACTGGAAGCCGCGATCGGCGACGCTTTCGGTCGACGCGTGAATCCGAGCTCACCGGCGGAAGTCGTCTCTGCGTTCGCCCGAGCAGGCTTCGAACTGACATCGACGCGGGCACACATGCTGCGCGATATCGAACATCCCGCCGTTCCACTCCTCCTCCGCCACCGAGACCTGTCGAAGCTGTTCAGCACCAACGGCTGGGCATGGGCCGACACCTGGGTGAGCGGAAACAGATTCCGCCCGGTGTACGTACCGGGCGGTGTGGTGTCCGGCCGGTGGGCC
Organism: Rhodococcus sovatensis; assembly: GCF_037327425.1. NCBI lineage: Bacteria > Bacillati > Actinomycetota > Actinomycetes > Mycobacteriales > Nocardiaceae > Rhodococcus > Rhodococcus sovatensis. Next base: position 2,578,381 of record NZ_CP147846.1, read on the forward strand.
AGCCGCGGAGGTGGAGCCCTGCAGATTCCGAAACCGTTGCGCAGTAGCGTCATCGCAGACCCGGGCCACCAGCTCGTGATTGCCGACGCCGGTCAGCTGGAACCACGAATCCTGGCCGCGATGTCGCGAGACCGAAGGATGATGGAAGCTGCGGGATCCGACGATCTCTATGCACCCGTGGCGGCGGCCGCGTTCGATGGGGACCGAGCGAAGGCAAAGGTAGCTGTGCTGGGAGTGCTGTACGGGGCTACCGCAGGTGAGGCGCGTTCGCTGCTGGTTCTACTGCGCCGGCGATTTCCCGACGCAGTCGACTTCGTGGAGAAGGCGGCGCGGGCCGGCGAGCGCGGCGAGGTGGTTCGATCGCTGCTCGGCCGCGCCTGCCCGCCTCCAGATGACGAGTGGTGGTCGCACGGCGACGCGCATGCCCGTGGACGCTTCACTCGGAACTTCGTCGTCCAGGCAACTGCCTCCGAATGGGCACTGTGTCTGCTGGCGGACCTGCGCCGTCGGTTGACCGAGAACACCGGCTCCGGCGAACTGGTGTTCTTCCAACACGATGAGGTCGTCGTCCACAGCCGCGAGCCCGACACGGCGGCCCGCCTCGTCACCGAGGCGGCCGAGACCGCGACTCGACTGTTGTTCGGCGACACCGACGTTCGATTTCCCATGGATGTCGCGATCCGAGAGTGTTACGCCGAACCGGATTGATCGTCGCCTCGGGGACCGTCGAAGGTCACGTCGATCTCTTCGAATCCTTTGCTCCGCTGCGCTTCGGCCTGCCCTGTATAGGTCAGCCTGTCCCCCTCGGTCAGCTGAACGTCGTCGGTGAACGGCGTCAGGAGGGCACGCGGATACAACTTGTCGACGCGCACCACGTTGATCTCGACCGCGAGCACGACGAAGACGGCTGCGATGTACATGAATGCAAGCAGGCCGAGGACGACGGCGAACACCCCGTTGGTGATCGACGCCCGCGAGACGACGTACTTGATGTAGACGCCACCGAATGTCTGCAACAGCTGCCAGATGACCCCGGCGACGATCGCACCGGGGAGCACGTCGGCTATCGAGAGCGCTCGCGCGGTGGCGAGGCGGAACGCGACAGTGAAGACGAGGACGTTCAAGACAACCACGGCAACCAGAACCACAGCGCCACTGACGGCCCCGAAATATCCGGCGGAACTCGCGACATTCACAGCCGTGATCGCAAGTACCGCAACACCGACGGTACTGAGCAGAGCCAATCCCCGAACACGCGCGAAGATCGGGTCGGGACGAAGATTCTTGGGAACTGCCCACGCAGTATTCATCGCGTTCTGCACGGCCACCGCGACCCCGAGTCCACCGTAGAGCGAACCGAGGACACCGACGACCAATCCGATTGTCCCACCACCGATCTTGTCCGGCTCACCCATATCGGCGCCGATGATCGGAATCTGACTCAGTGCAGAGTCGAGGATTTGCTCCTGCAACTCGGGGTTGCCGGCAAGCACGATTCCAAGAATGGTCGACGCGAGCAGCAGCAAGGGAAAGAGTGAGACGAACGCGTAGTACGCGATCAGGGCCGCAAGATATCCACCTTGGTCATCGACGAACTTGTAGATCACCGCCAGCGGAAACCCGAGGGCCGGATGCTTGCGTTGCATCCGATCCAACCGGCCGGCCGCACTCAAGGGATCACGACGCCTGGCCGACCGTGGCACGCGCAGCGGCGAGTCGCCTCAACGTCGTATCTCGTCCGAGCAACTCCATCGACTCGTAGAGCGGAGGACTGATGTGCGATCCGGTCACCGCAACCCGCACGGGAGCGAACGCCTTACGAGGTTTGAGTTCCAGGCCGTCGATCAGGGCCACTTTCAATGACTCTTCCAGCGCTGCGGTTCGCCACTCGGGTACCGCCTCGAGCGCAGCGATCGTCGCGTCGAGCACCGGACCCGCATCGGTACCGAGGTTCTTTGCAGCTGCAGCCGGATCGATCGCGAATTCGCCATCGGCAACGTAGAGGAATTTCAGCAGTGCCCACGCATCGGACAGCACGACGATGCGCGTCTGAACCAGATCGGCCGCGACGGCGAACTGCGCGTCGTCGATCTCGGCGGGCAAGTGGCCTTGTCCGGTCAGGAACGCGCGGAGTCGAGCAGCGAAGTCGGCCGGTTCGAGAAGTCTGATGTGCTCGGCATTGATCGCGTCGGCCTTCTTCTGGTCGAATCTCGCGGGATTCGAATTGACCTTCGAGATGTCGAACGCGGCGACCATCTCGTCGAGAGAGAAGACGTCGTGATCGTCCGAGATACCCCATCCGAGAAGGGCGAGGTAGTTGAGAAGACCCTCGGGAACGAAACCACGGTCGCGGTGGATGAACAGATTCGATTTGGGATCCCGCTTGGAGAGCTTCTTGTTCCCCTGCCCCATCACGAAAGGCAGATGTCCGAACTGCGGCGTGAAGCGTGCGACACCGATCCGCTCGAGCGCTGCGTACAACGCCAGCTGACGCGGAGTCGACGACAGCAGGTCCTCACCGCGAAGGACGTGGGTGATCTTCATCAGCGCGTCGTCCACGGGATTGACCAAGGTATACAGGGGAATTCCGTTTCCGCGCGTGAGCGCGAAGTCAGGGACCGTCCCGGCTTTGAAGGTGGTCTCACCGCGCACGAGATCGTCCCAGGAGAGGTCGTGGTCCGGCATCCGAAGGCGCACAACGGCTTTCCGGCCGCCCGCCAGAAACGCCGACTTCTGGTCCTCGGTCAGATCCCGATCGTAGTTGTCGTAACCCAGCTTCGGGTCGCGGCCCGCAGCGAGGTGCCTGGCCTCGACCTCCTCCGGAGTCGAGAAAGATTCGTACGCCTCCCCCGCGTCGAGCAATTTCTGCACCACCTCGAGATGCTGATCGCGACGGAGCGACTGACGGTACGGCTCGTAGGGTCCACCGACCTCGGGGCCTTCGTCCCAGGACAATCCGAGCCACCGCAACGCGTCGAGGATTGCCGCGTACGACTCCTCCGAATCGCGCGCAGCGTCGGTGTCCTCGATGCGGAAGACGAAGGCTCCGCCATGGTGTCGGGCGAACGCCCAATTGAACAGTGCGGTGCGGATCAATCCGACGTGCGGCGTCCCGGTCGGCGACGGGCAGAATCGAACACGTACTTCGGTGGAGGTCATAGCTCGCTCACGTTCGAGGGGATGAATTGTTCTCTAGCTTTTCGCAGCAACAGGATTGGTCAAGGTACCGATGCCCTCGACGGTGATCGACACCGTCTGCCCTGCAGTGATCGGCCCGACTCCCTCGGGCGTTCCGGTGAGGATCACGTCGCCCGGCAGCAAAGTCATCACAGTAGAGATCCACTCGATGATCTCGGGGATGTCGTGCAGAAGCAGAGACGTTCGGCTGCGCTGCACGACCGCACCGTCGACCGCGGTCTTTATCTCGACGTCAGAGGCGTCGAGCTTGGTTTCGATCCAGGGCCCGAGCGGGCAGAACGTATCGTGTCCTTTCGCCCTGGTCCACTGACCATCCTGACGCTGATGATCACGCGCGGAGACGTCGTTCGCGATCGTGTAGCCGAGTACCACGTCGAGAGCCTTGGCTGCCGGCACGTCCTTGCAGGGACGACCGATGACGACTGCGAGTTCTCCCTCGTAGTGCACTTCGGCGGAGGTAGGCGGCAGCACGATCGGGGCACCGGGACCGACGATGGAGGTGTTGGGCTTGATGAAGATGACCGGATCCTTCGGCGCCTCTCCACCCATCTCCGCGGCGTGAGCCGCGTAGTTCTTTCCGATGGCGATGATCTTGCTGGCGAGAATCGGAGCGAGCAGGCGCACGTCGGCGAGAGGCCAGGATCGACCGGTGAAGGTCGGTGTGCCGAAAGGATGTTCGGCGATCTCCCGGGCAGTCTGCTGCTCACCTTCTCCCTCGATACTCACGAACGCCACACCATCAGAACTTGCAATTCGACCGAGACGCATGTCGAAAGTCTATCGACCACTCCTTCACGCGTCGGCACGCCCGTCCGAAAGCCCCGCCTCGACCGGTGTACAGTCCAGTCATTGTTTCACAATGCAGGATGTAGTGACCATATAGTGAGATCGAAGGATGAAGCGTGACCACGACGGACAATCATCAGCGAACACACACGTCGCGAAAATGGTTCATGCTGGCACTGGGCATGCTCGCGCAGACGGCAGGTGCCGTCTTCATCAACGGCGCAGCATTCCTCATACCCGCGCTGCACGACGACCGTGGACTCAGCCTCGCCAGCGCAGGCCTACTCGTCGCGATGCCGACAGTCGGAATAATGCTGACTCTCATCGCATGGGGGGCGCTCGTCGATCGCATCGGCGAACGGCTGGTGTTGGCCATCGGACTCGGACTCACCGCGCTCTTCAGCCTCGCGGCCGTATTCACGACCTCGTTCGTGCTTCTCGGCCTCTGTCTCCTCGCGGGCGGCATGGCGGCCGCAAGCGCGAACAGCGCGTCGGGTCGAGTGGTCGTCGGCTGGTTTCCGCCGGAACGACGGGGCCTCGCAATGGGTATCCGCCAGATGTCGGTACCGCTCGGCGTCGCCATTGCCGCCCTGACGATCCCTTCCATCGCCCGCGATCACGGTGTCTCCGCAGCCCTCCTCGTCCCGGCGATCATCTGCCTCACCGGTGGTCTGCTGTGCCTGGGCGTCGTCGATCCCCCACGACCGAACCGTGCAGCAGCTGCAGAGAAGGGTCTGCTCGCGAACCCCTACCGGGCGAGCAGTCAATTGTGGCGAATCCACTCGACGTCGATCCTGCTCGTCGTTCCCCAGTACGTCGTCTGGACCTACGCTCTGGTGTGGCTGATGTCCGATCGTGAATGGTCGGCCGCATCGGCAGGCATTCTCGTGACCGTCACGCAGATCCTCGGAGCCCTCGGCCGGATGGGAGTCGGGGCACTGTCCGACCGGGTCGCGAGCCGGATGCGGCCTCTGCGATGGGTCGCAGTCAGCGCGGTAGTCAGCATGCTCGGCCTCGCTCTGACGGACTGGCTCGATTCACCGCTCTCGGTCGCGCTACTGGTAATCGCGTCGATCGTCACCGTTGCACCGAACGGCCTCGCGTTCACAGCTGTCGCCGAATACTCGGGCCCGTATTGGAGCGGTCGGGCCCTCGGCGTGCAGAACACGGGGCAGTACATCGCCGCGTCCTTTGTTCCCCCCGCCTTCGGCGCCCTCGCAGCCGTCAGCTTCCCCTTGGCATTCCTGGTATCAGCAGTCTTTCCTGCCTTGTCCGTACCTGTGATCCCCGACGACCACGAGCCGACCGAGTAGGGCCGCCGTTCTGGGCGGTCCCGTTCCCCTCCGGGTGACCGAATGTCTGTTTCGGTCACCCGAGGCGGGACCGAATGTCTGTTTCGGTCACCCGAGGTGAACGAAAGTCTGTCTGAGTCACTCTGAGTGTACGAGTGTCTCATTCGGTCACCTGGGCGAGACCGAATGAGACATTCGGTGCGAAAAAGTGAGCCCTCGCTACAACTGACCGGCGATCCGGTCGCCGACCTCCGAGGTGCTCGCGGATGCGGCCCCGCGCGAGGCCAGGTCTGCGGCGACGGCTGCTTCGACGCGCTCGGCGTTCGCATGATCGCCGAGGTGAGCGAGGAGCAACGAGACCGACAGGATTGCAGCCGTCGGGTCGGCCTTGCCCTGACCCGCGATGTCGGGCGCACTGCCGTGGACGGGCTCGAACATGGACGGATTTGTCCCCGTCGCATCGATGTTTCCGCTGGCTGCGAGCCCGATTCCACCGCTGACGGCAGCCGATAGGTCGGTCACGATGTCGCCGAACAGGTTGTCGGTGACAATGACGTCGAAGCGTCCCGGATCGGTGACGAGGTGGATCATCGCAGCGTCGATGTGCTGGTAGGCGACCTCGACGTCGGGGAATTCGGTCGACACCGCCTCGACGGTGCGTGCCCACAGGCTTCCGGCGAAGGCCAGCACGTTGGTCTTGTGTAGCAACGTGAGGTGCTTCCGACGTCCGAGCGCCCGGGCGAACCCGTCACGAACGACGCGTTCGACGCCGTAGCGCGTGTTGACACTGACCTCGGTGGCGACCTCGTGCGGGGTATTCACCCGCAACGCACCGCCGTTGCCCGTGTACGGGCCCTCGGTTCCTTCGCGGACCACGACGACGTCGATCGCCTTGTTGCCGTCGAGCGGACCGACCACGCCCGGATACAGCTTCGCCGGCCGCAGATTGATGTGATGGTCGAGCTCGAAACGGGCCCGCAAGAGCAGACCACGTTCGAGCACGCCGCTGGGTACCGAGGGATCGCCGATTGCTCCCAAGAGGATTGCGTCGTGACCGCGAAGTTCGTCGAGCACTGAATTAGGGAGAAGCTCGCCGGTCGCGTTGTAGCGCCGAGCGCCGAGGTCGTACTCGGTTTTCGAAGTACCGGATACTACGACGTCGAGCACCTTCAGCGCTTGTTCGACAACTTCGGGACCTATTCCATCTCCGGCGATGACGGCAAGCTTCATTGACTCCTCGTTCTTTCGGGGCAATCGGGTAAGTGTCGGATCAGAAACAGCTCAGGAGAGGTCGACGAGTTCGATCGTCGATGCGCCCACTGCGCTGGCGATACTCGCTCGGAGCTCCGAGGTCACGTCCTTGTCGACGCGAAGCAGGATGGTCGCGCCATCGCCTTCCGAATCCTGGCTGAGTGCGGCAGCTTGGATGTCGATGCCTGCGTCGCCGAGCAACGTACCGATGCGGCCGAGGCTTCCCGGCTGGTCGGCGTAGTTGACGATGAGGTTCTTGCCTTCGGCTCGCAGATCGAAGTTGCGACCGTTGATGTTGACGATCTTCTCCACCTGCGAGGTACCGGTGAGCGTTCCGGCGACGTTGAGGACGGTTCCGTCGCCGTAGACGGCTCGGATGTCGACGACGCTGCGGTGGTTCTCGCTCTCGGTCGCCTTGGTGACGTCGGCTGTGACGCCTCGTTCTTCGGCGAGCGACGGAGCGTTGACGAACGTGACCGAGTCCTCGATGACAGCGGAGAACAGCCCGCGCAGCGCCGAAAGCTTCAGGATCTCGACGTCCTCAGCCGCCAGTTCGCCGCGGACATCGACCGAAAGCGATGCGGGTAGCTCCTCGGACAGCGCACCGAGCAGCACGCCCTGCTTGCGGACGATTTCGAGCCATGGCGAAACCTCTTCGCCGACAGCGCCACCCTTGACATTGACGGCGTCGGGAACGAATTCACCTGCGAGAGCCAGCAGTACCGATTTGGCGACGTCGGTGCCTGCGCGATCCTGCGCCTCGGTGGTCGAGGCGCCGAGGTGCGGAGTCACCACGACCTGCGGCAGCCCGAACAACGGACTGTCGGTGCAGGGCTCCGACGCGTAGACATCGATGCCTGCAGCGAAGACGTGGCCACTGGTGATGGCATCGGCGAGCGCCTGCTCGTCGACGAGTCCACCACGGGCAGCGTTGACGACGATGACGCCAGGCTTGGTCTTGGCGAGTGCTTCCTTGCCGATGATGCCCTTGGTCTCGGGTGTCTTCGGCAGGTGGACGGAGAACATGTCCGCACGGGTCAGCAATTCGTCGAGGGTGACGAGTTCGATGCCGAGCTGAGCTGCCCGGGCAGCGGAGACATACGGGTCGTACGCGATGATGTGGGTTTCGAAGGCTGCCAGCCGTTGTGCGAACAGCTGACCGATGCGGCCGAGTCCGACGACGCCGACTGTCTTGCCGAAGATTTCGACTCCGTTGAACTTGCTGCGCTTCCACTCGTGCTGACGCAACGTCGCGTCCGCCGCCGGAATCTGGCGAGCGGCAGCAAGAAGCAGCGTGACAGCATGCTCGGCTGCGGTGTGGATGTTGGACGTCGGAGCGTTGACGACGAGGACGCCGCGCTCGGTGGCAGCGAGCACGTCGACGTTGTCGAGGCCCACGCCTGCACGGGCGACGATCTTCAGGTTCGTTCCGGCCGAGAGCACTTCGGTGTCGACGGTGGTGGCGGATCGAACGAGGATCGCATCGGCCTCGGGGACCGCGGCGAGCAGTGCCGGGCGGTCCGGGCCGTCGACCCAACGAACCTCGACGCCGTCGCCGAGTGCCTCGACGGTGGACTGCGCAAGTTTGTCGGCGATCAGTACGACAGGACGGCCTGGCTGGCTCACGTGAAAAACTCCCCTATGTCGGTTCGAAACTTTTGTCGGTCGAGCTGGGCTTTGTGTCTGCGGTGCGGGTCGAGTTTAGATGTCCGGCCGGATGGAACAGGTTCCCACCCTCGCGGGGGGGACGAGCGAGAGGCACCCGCACGCGTATCGAACACGCGCCACGGGTGCCCTCGGCGTGCAGCCGAAAGTCAGGCGGTTTCGGTGATCGGCCGATCGACCCAGCTCATCAGGTCGCGCAGCTTCTTGCCGGTGACCTCGATGGGGTGCTCAGCGTTGGCCTTGCGCAGTCCTTCGAGCTCGGTGTTGCCGTTCTCGACGTTGGCGACGAGGCGACGGGTGAACTCACCCGACTGGATGTCGGCCAGGATCGCCTTCATGCGTTCCTTGGTGCCTGCATCGATGACGCGAGGGCCGGAGAGGTAGCCGCCGAACTCCGCGGTGTCGGACACCGAGTAGTTCATGCGAGCAATGCCGCCCTCGTACATCAGGTCGACGATGAGCTTGAGTTCGTGAAGAACCTCGAAGTACGCCATCTCGGGTGCGTAGCCGGCCTCGACCATGACCTCGAAGCCGACCTTGACTAGTTCCTCGGTGCCACCGCAGAGCACGGCCTGCTCACCGAAGAGGTCGGTCTCGGTCTCTTCCTTGAACGTGGTCTTGATGACGCCTGCGCGGGTTCCGCCGATGCCCTTGGCCCACGACAGCGCGAGCGCCTGGCCCTCGCCCTTCGGGTCCTGATCGACGGCGATGAGCGCCGGGACGCCCTTGCCGTCGACGAACTGACGACGTACCAGGTGGCCTGGTCCCTTCGGCGCAACCATGCCGACGGTGACGAATTCCGGTGCCTCGATCAGATCGAAGTGGATGTTCAGTCCGTGGCCGAAGAACAGCGCGTCGCCGTCCTTCAGGTTCGGCTCGATCTCTTCCTTGTAGATCGACGCCTGTGCGGTGTCGGGTGCGAGCACCATGATGACGTCGGCCCAGGCCGAAACCTCGGCCGGTGTTCCGACGGTCAGGCCCTGCTCCTCGGCCTTGGCGCGGGACTTCGATCCCTCTTTCAGACCGATTCGGACCTCGACGCCCGAGTCGCGGAGGCTCAGCGAGTGCGCGTGGCCCTGGCTTCCGTATCCGATGACGGCGACCTTACGGCCCTGGATGATCGACAGATCAGCATCGTCGTCGTAGAACATCTCGACTGCCACTGGTTAATACCTTTCCTCTTGGGTTCAGCTGTTCATCACGCAAGGTCGCTAGCGCGACGCGGTGATCGATTTCGGTCCACGTCCGACGGCAACGACTCCCGACTGAACTATTTCTCGAATTCCATAGGGGTCCAACATCTTGAGCAACGCATCGAGCTTCGAGCGTGTGCCCGTCGCCTCGACCGTCACGGCCTCGGGTGATACGTCGATCACTTTGGCGCGGAAGAGGTTGACGGTCTCGATGACCTCGCTGCGCACGCTCGAGTCTGCCCGAACCTTGATGAGCAGGAGCTCACGCGCAACCGACGAGTCGTCGTCCTGCTCGACGATCTTGATGACGTTGATGAGCTTGTTGAGCTGCTTCGTCACCTGCTCGAGTGGGAACTCGTCGACAGTCACGACGATCGTCATGCGTGAGATCCCGGGGATCTCCGTGCCACCGACGGCAAGCGAGGAGATGTTGAAGCCGCGCCGTGAGAACAGTGCGGCGACGCGGGCCAGCACACCTGGCTTGTCCTCGACGAGAACGCTGAGGGTATGGCTCGTGCTCACTGGTCGATGCCTTTCGCGTCGGTTGACTGAACTTCTGCGTGCAGGGCGTCGCCGTGAGCCTGTTCGCGTGCCATGGCCTCGTGGATGACTGCCGGCTCCGCGACGGAAGCTTCGTCATCGTCGAACAACGGACGGATCCCGCGCGCCGCCATGATCTCGTCGTTGCCGGTACCCGCAGCCACCATCGGCCACACCTGGGCGTCGGCACCGACGATGAAGTCGATGACGACAGGGCGGTCGTTGATCGCACGCGCCTGTGCAATGACAGCGTCGACGTCTTCCTCACGCTCGCAACGAATTCCGACACAACCCAGCGCTTCCGCCAGCTTGACGAAGTCAGGGATGCGCTGCGCGCCGTGGGTACCCAGGTTGGTGTTCGAGTAGCGCTCTTCGTAGAACAAGGTCTGCCACTGACGCACCATGCCCAGGTTGCCGTTGTTGATCACCGCGACCTTGATCGGGATGCCCTCGACTGCACACGTCGCGAGCTCCTGGTTGGTCATCTGGAAGCAGCCGTCGCCGTCGATGGCCCACACCTCGGCGTCGGGAAGGCCCATCTTGGCACCCATCGCCGCGGGAACTGCATATCCCATCGTGCCGAGACCGCCTGAGTTCAGCCACGTCCGCGGCTTCTCGTAGTTGATGAACTGAGCAGCCCACATCTGGTGCTGTCCGACACCGGCGCAGTAGATCGCATCGGGTCCGGCGAACTTGCCGACCGAGGAGATCACGAACTCCGGAGACATGCTGCCGTCGCTCGGACGGTCGTAGCTGAGCGGGTAGGTCTTGCGGATCCCGTCGAGGTACTTCCACCAATCCTCGAGCTCGAGGGTGGTGCCGGTTGCCTGATCGGCGCGGATCGCCTCGATCAGCTCGGTGATGACCTCTTTGCAGTCACCCACGATCGGGACGTCGGCGTAGCGATTCTTGCCGATCTCGGCGGGGTCGATATCGGCGTGGATGACCTTGGCATTCGGCGCGAAGGACGACAACTGTCCGGTGACGCGGTCGTCGAAACGTGCACCCAGCGTGATGAGCAGGTCGCTCCGCTGGAGAGACGCCACAGCTGCAACGGTGCCGTGCATTCCCGGCATACCCAGATTCAGCTGGTGTGTATCCGGGAATGCGCCGCGCGCCATCAATGTCGTGACGACCGGGATGCCGGTCAGTTCGGCCAGTTCGAGCAACTCAGCCGATGCGTTCGCCTTGATGACGCCGCCCCCGACGTACAGGACGGGCTGCTTGGAGTCGGCGATGAACCGGGCTGCTTCGCGCACCTGCTTGCCGTGCGGCTTGGTCACCGGACGGTATCCCGGCAGGCGCATCTCCGGCGGCCACGAGAACGTGGTCTGCGCCTGCAGGACGTCCTTCGGGATGTCGACGAGAACAGCGCCGGGCCGTCCGGATGACGCGATGTAGAACGCCTCGGCCATGATGCGCGGGATGTCGACCCCATCGGTGATCAGGAAGTTGTGCTTGGTCACCGGCATGGTGATGCCGGAGATGTCGGCTTCCTGGAAGCCGTCGGTGCCGATGAGGCTGCGAGCGACCTGTCCGGTGATCGCGACGACCGGGACCGAGTCCATCTGGGCATCGGCGAGCGGTGTCACCAAGTTGGTGGCACCAGGCCCGGACGTGGCCATGCAGACGCCGACGCGGCCGGTGGCCTGCGCGTATCCAGTGGCAGCGTGACCCGCGCCCTGTTCGTGGCGAACGAGGACGTGTCGGACCTTCTTCGAATCGAACAGCGGGTCGTATACCGGAAGCACGGCGCCACCCGGAATGCCGAATACCGTGTCGACGTCGAGTTCCTCGAGTGCTCGAACGACGGATTGTGCGCCGGTCACCTTCTCGGGGGCGACGTGGCGTCGGGATCCGTCGATGGCGCCGTTTATTTCGGGCGCCGACGAGCTGTTGGCTGCCCCCGACTTGCGTGTCGTGGGCCCTGGGCGTGCGATTGGTGCGCTCACTGATGCTTCCTCAGGATGAAAGATATTGCTGGGCGATCTCTGGGCAAGAAAAAACCCCCGTCAGCCGAGGCTGGACGAGGGTGGCGCGTCGATGCGAGTAGGAGTTAACCGGCTCAGGCGACGACGCGCCGGCCGATTACGAGTATCCATGTTCGCTTCACGCGCTCGACGGTAGGCGCGCGCATAGCGAACAGTCAAACTCGTCACGACGCAATCCCATTATGTGAGATCGCGTAGATGCAATGCGAAGATGAAGGGGTGTCACCTTCGCAGCAGTCCGAACCACCGGACATATCCTCCCATACGCCCGATCCGTCGCAGCAGGTCATCCGTCTCCCGCGCCTAGCGCTGGTCGGCGTCGCCCTCCTCGCGTTCGGTGTCGCCTTCCCGGCGATGAGTTGGCCCGCCGCTTTCGGATGGCTGTTCGTCATTCCGATCGCCGTTGCCGTCTGGGTGCTCCGTGTGCGCACAGTCGTCGGTCCGGACGGACTGGCAATGCGCCGAGTCCTCGGATCCGACTCGGTTCGCTGGGACGAGGTCCGCGGGATCCACTTCCCCGATCGCCGTTGGGCACGGGTCGTTCTCGACGACAAATCCGAGAAGTCGCTTCCGTTGGTTCGATTCGAACACCTACCGCTGCTCGCCGAAGCCAGCGGTGGGCGAATCCCCGACCCGTACGCGGCAGCGGCCGCCGCTGCAGACGAGGACGAGACGGTCACTCCAGAGGAAAAGGGCTTGTAGGGCGGGAGTAATCTCGAGAAAGCGATAACCGCTTTCGGGATTGAGGAAAACACTTTATGCCGCCGCTACGGTCACGAGTTACCACTGTCGGACGCAACGCTGCGGGCGCGCGCTCGCTGTGGCGCGCCACCGGAATGACAGATTCAGATTTCGGCAAACCGATCGTGGCGATCGCAAATTCCTACACGCAGTTCGTACCCGGGCACGTCCATCTGAAGAATGTGGGCGAGATCGTCGCCGACGCCGTCCGCGCCGCGGGCGGTGTCCCCCGCGAGTTCCACACCATCGCCGTCGACGACGGAATCGCCATGGGCCACGGCGGCATGCTCTATTCACTTCCGAGCCGCGAGATCATTGCCGATTCGGTCGAATACATGGCAAACGCACACACGGCCGACGCACTTGTCTGCATCTCCAACTGCGACAAGATCACGCCTGGAATGCTCAATGCGGCCATGCGGCTGAACATTCCGTCCGTCTTCGTCTCGGGCGGGCCGATGGAGGCAGGCAAGGCAGTCGTCGTCGGCGGCGTCGCGCAGGCCCCGACGGACCTCATCACCGCGATCTCGGCAAGCGCCAACGATGCAGTGTCCGAGGACGGATTGGACGAAGTCGAGCGCAGTGCGTGCCCGACGTGTGGGTCCTGCTCCGGAATGTTCACTGCCAACTCCATGAACTGCCTCACCGAGGCGCTCGGATTGGCGCTGCCCGGCAACGGCTCCACGCTCGCCACCCACAAGGCCAGATACGCGCTGTTCCAGCGTGCGGGCACAACCGTCGTCGAGGCGGCACTCAAGTACTACCGCGACGAGGACGAGTCCGTTCTGCCGCGAAACATCGCAACTCCTGCCGCCTTCCGCAACGCGATGGCTCTCGACGTGGCAATGGGCGGTTCCACCAACACGGTGTTGCACACCTTGGCGGCAGCGCAGGAAGGCGAGGTCGAGTTCGATCTCGACACCATCGACGCGATCAGTCGCAAGGTGCCGTGCTTGTCGAAGGTGTCCCCCAACTCCGACTACCACATGGAAGACGTCCACCGGGCAGGCGGAATTCCGGCACTTCTCGGTGAACTCCGTCGTGCAGACCTACTGGAAACCGACGTGTCGACAGTCCATACGAAGAGCTTCGACGAGTGGCTCGACACGTGGGACGTTCGCTCGGGCAAGGCGTCGGACGAGGCCATGGAGCTCTTCCACGCCGCCCCTGGCGGCGTGCGCACGATCGAGCCGTTCTCGACCGAGAACCGATGGTCCTCTCTCGATACCGACGCTGCCGGCGGATGCATCCGAGACAAAGAGCATGCGTACACCGTCGAAGGTGGTCTGGTGGTGCTGCGAGGGAACATTGCGCTCGACGGCGCCATCCTCAAGACCGCGGGCATCGACGAGGAACTGTTCTCGTTCCAAGGCCCTGCACTCGTCGTCGAGTCGCAGGAGGAGGCCGTCTCGGCGATCCTGCAGAAGAAGATCACTGCTGGCGACGTTCTGGTCGTGCGGTACGAGGGTCCCAAGGGCGGTCCGGGCATGCAGGAGATGTTGCATCCGACAGCGTTTCTGAAGGGCGCGGGGCTCGGCAAGGTGTGTGCTCTCATCACCGACGGGCGCTTCTCCGGCGGAACGTCCGGGCTGTCCATCGGCCACATCTCTCCGGAAGCAGCTGCAGGTGGTGTGATCGGTCTCGTCGAGAACGGTGACCAGGTCCGCATCGACGTTGCATCGCGCACACTCGAGATCCTCGTCGACGAGGAGACCCTGGTTTCGCGTCGGGCAAAGATGGAGGCTTCCGAGCGTCCGTGGCAGCCGGTGGACCGTCAGCGCACCGTCACGACTGCGCTGCGCGCCTACGCGGCGCTCGCGACCTCGGCCGACAAGGGTGCAGTCCGATACGTTCCGTAGCCGGCCGTCCCGGCCCAGTGGCGTGGTTGAGTGCACTCCGGTGCACATAACCACGCCACTGGGCCGGAGGCCCGGGTGAAGCAGCAGTCCTACTGGACCAGCGGATTCGCACCGTTGAGGAAGATCCACATGCACACGCCTCCGGCGACGCCGAGGACCAGCGCGAGGAACGAACCGAATCGCGGACGCGTCGCCCATCCCCGACGACCGTCGAGAGCGATCTTTCCGGGACCGGTCAGAATGATCGCGGCAGCTGCGATACCGAGCACCGTTTCGTATTCGACGCCGCCTGGTGCGAAGAACTGCAAGCCGGGCTCCGCAGCCTGTTTGAAGCACCACGCATTGATGATCACGCTCAGCACCGCGGCGCCGGCGAACGGTGTTGCGAGACCGAGGATCAGCAGTGCTCCACCAGCGGTTTCGCCGACCGCGCCGGCGATGGCCAGTATGTTCGCCTGCTCGTAGCCGGTGTCCTCGAGCAGGGAACGGAAGCCGTCGAGTCCCGGTCCGTTCCAGATACCGACGAGCTTCTGCAGACCGTGAACGAGAAAGATTCCACCGACGACGAGCCTGAGCAACAGCAATCCGAGGTCGGTCGTCCCGCGTCGTGCCGGGATCTCCACCGTCTCGGTCCGCACCACGGGCTCCGGTTCTGCGGGGGCGTACGCCGGCGCCGGAGTCGACTGCATCACTTCGGTCGGCTGCTCCGAGTATCCCGAGCGACTGTCCGGCGCGATCGGTTCGTCGAACTGCGACGGCCGGAACGACGG
Organism: Rhodococcus sovatensis; assembly: GCF_037327425.1. Lineage (NCBI taxonomy): Bacteria > Bacillati > Actinomycetota > Actinomycetes > Mycobacteriales > Nocardiaceae > Rhodococcus > Rhodococcus sovatensis. The sequence goes on from NZ_CP147846.1 coordinate 2,593,667, forward strand.
GATTTGCTCGGTCGGGTATGTCCCCGACCCACTTCTTCCGAAGTCCAGTTCGTCCTCGGTCTTGGGTTGCAATTTTTCGGTCGGCTGATCGTACGGACTCGACGCGGGCTCGTAGCCTGTGTCGGATCGTTCGGGGTCGCGAGGCTTGTCGGTCACACGTCAACACTAGAACGAACCAAGGTCGATTCCCCTCCATTCCACCCTGGCGCGGCGCCGAGTTGTGCGTCGCATCGCAGGCCTTGCCGGGCCCTCGAGTAACGTTTCGGGTATGAAGCTGGTGCGCGCGGTGTCCCGAACAGCAACCCTCGCGACCGTCGTTGCGATGACCACGGTCCTCGTGGCCGGCTGTGCCCGATTCGACGACTCGACCGCTTCTCCCTTCACCCCCGAGCCCTCCTTCGGCGCCGCCGAGATCGATCCCGCCGATCCAGATGCCCCCCCGACGTCCACGACGCCGAACGGTCCGATGACACCTCCCGGCCCATGCGTCGATCTCGATCCGAACGTCATTGCTACGTGCCTCGACACCACCGGCGGGCTCGTCATGCTGCCGGGCGGTGCGTCTGCGCTGGTTGCCGAACGTCGCACCGGTCGAATAATGCAAGTGGCGCAGGGCACCTCTCCGATCGAGATCGCGAGGCTGAACGTCGACGCCAGTGGTGACGGTGGCTTGCTCGATCTGGCCCTGTCGCCCAGCTACGCCGAGGACGGCCTGATGTACGCGTACATCACGACGCAGTCGGACAACCGCGTCGTTCGCATCGCCGCGGGTGACACGCCGAAAGACGTCCTCACCGGAATTCCGAAGAGCGCACAGGGGAATCGCGGGGCACTCGACTTCTACAACCCGAGGCAGCTGCTGGTTCTGACCGGGGATGCAGGTAATCCTGCCGCCGCAACCGACCCGGCGTCCCTCGCCGGCAAGCTTCTTCGCGTGGAGTCCCTGGTTCCGGCTCGAAACGGCCCTGCCCCGCAGGTTGCACTCAGCGGCATCGGTACAGCCGGCGACGTTTGCATCGACCCGTCGGGCGGAATCTGGGTCACCGATCGCACTGCCGTCGAAGATCGACTCCAACGCATCGATCCACTCGGCGCCGTCATCTCCCCCGTCTGGACTTGGCCTGACCGACCGGGCGTCGCCGGGTGCGGGGCCGGTCCGGGCGCGGTCGCCATCGCGCTGACGAACGCCAAGGCGATGGCGGTGTTGGTCACCGACGAGAACACCGGCGCGGTCACAGCTGCACCGTCTCTGCTCGTACAGGACCGCTACGGCCAGTTGAACGGAGCCGCAATCGCTCCCGACGGCCAGATTTGGGCAGGCACCGTCAACAAGAACGGCGAGACGCCGGGGCCCAACGACGACCGGGTCGTCAAGATCCCGGTTCCTGCGGGCGGCGGCAGCTTCGACTAGCGCCGGTGTCGTCGGCGAGCAGAGTCGCAATCATCGGCAGGACGAGCACCGTGATAGCGCCTGCCGCGACGAGTATCGACGCGTTCGCGGTCGACATCTGGCCTGAATCTACGGCCACGCCGGTGACTGCGACGATGAGCGGAAGGCCCGTCGTCGCGTAGAGCGCGACGCGCACTTGTTCGCGCGTGCTGAACCTGTTCTCCGCGTCCCACCGCGTCGCGAAGAACACCGGCAATCCTCGTACCAGGACGAGAAGAGCCAAGAATGCGACGAGAACACCTGGCGCAGCAACGACGGCGTGGATGTCGATAGACATGCCCGAAGTGACGAAGAAGACCGGAATCAGAAAGCCGAACGCCAGACCCCCGAGCTTTGCCTCCAGTTGCTCGTCACCGGCTGGGACTACGCGACGCAAGATGAAGCCCGCTGCGAACGCGCCGAGGATGATGTCGAGACCGAAGACCGTCGCGATTGCGGTCAGCGTGATCAGGAGAAGAACCGTCAGGCGCACGGTCGTCTGCGCGGTGGTGTCCGAACCTCGACGGATCACCGCGAGCAGCTTCGATCCTTCACGCCGCAGAGCGAGCGGCACGAAGCCGACCGCGATCGCGGCAAGGACGAACAACCCGAGGATCACGATGGACTCGATATCTCCACGCGTACCCAGCAGGATCGCCATCGCGATCACCGGACCGAGTTCACCGATCGCGCCGTGATTGATCACGGTGCGTCCCAGTGCGGAGCTCTGGAGACCGCTGTCCTTCAGTATCGGTAAGAGTGTGCCGAGAGCTGTCGACGTCAACGCTATCGCGACAGCGATCTCCGCGGACACAGCTCCGGAACGTCCGAGCAACAACACGGCTGCGAACGCCGCGGTGAGACTGACCAGCCATGTGACCACTGCGCGACGACCGCCCCGTCCAGTGATCTCCGAGACGTCGATCTCGAATCCCGCAAGCAGGAACAGCATTCCGAGACCGAGCTGTCGCAGCAGATCGACCTCGCTGCCGTCGACGGCCCAACCGAGAACGTTGGGTCCGACGATCATGCCGAACACCAGCAGAAGAACGACTTCAGGCAGCAGCCTGCGCGGCACGAACCCGGCAAGGAGCGGCGCAAGGACAGCGATCAGCGCTATCGCGAACAGCGACGCTCCAGCCGAGGGCATCGGACTACCTCAGCTCAGCTGCAAGCAGCCAGTACGAGTTCCTTGACACGTGCGGCATCAGCCTGTCCCCGAGTGGCTTTCATGACAGCACCTACGATTGCGCCTGCGGCCTGCACCTTGCCAGCGCGAATCTTGTCGGCCACACCGGGATTGGCCGCGAGCGCCTCGTCGACGGCTGCCTGCAACTTCGTGTCGTCCTTCTCCACGACGAGACCGCGTGCAGCCATGACCGCGGCCGGTTCGCCTTCGCCGGCAAGAACACCGTCGACGATCTGACGTGCGCCGTTGTTGTTCACCTTGCCGTCGGCGACCAGGTTTGCGACCTCCGCCACCTGGGCAGGGGTGATCGCAAGTTCGGTGAGCTCCACACCCGCGATGTTCGCCTGCTGCGCGAGGTAGGACACCCACCACGAGCGAGCCGCTTGAGCCGTCGCACCGGCATCGACCGTCGCAGCGACGAGTTCGAGTGCGCCGGAGTTGACCAGGTCTCGCATCTCCTCGTCGGACACTCCCCAGTCCGCCTGAATGCGGGCACGCCGGAGCCACGGGAGCTCGGGAAGCGTCGCGCGTAGTTCTTCGATCCACGCTGCGTCGGGAGCAACCGGGGCCAGATCGGGTTCAGGGAAGTACCGGTAATCCTCCGCCGTCTCCTTCTTTCGTCCCTTGGAGGTCGTGCCGTCCACTTCCTGGAAGTGACGTGTTTCCTGAATGACCTCGCCGCCGCTCTGCAGGACAGCTGCCTGCCGTCGCATCTCGTAGCGCACCGCCACCTCGACGCTCTTGAGAGAGTTGACGTTCTTGGTCTCGGTACGGGTTCCGAACTCGGTCGCAGTCTTCTCCATCAGCGAGACGTTCGCGTCGCAACGCAGCGAACCCTGGTCCATGCGGACGTCGGACACCTCCAACGCCTTCAGAAGATCACGGAGTGCCGTCACGTATGCACGAGCGACTTCTGGTGCCCGCGCACCGGTTCCGGTGATCGGCTTGGTCACGATCTCGACGAGCGGGACGCCGGCACGGTTGTAGTCGAGCAGCGAGTGACTCGCGCCCTCGATCCGGCCCGTGGCGCCACCGACGTGCGTCGACTTGCCGGTGTCTTCTTCCATGTGGGCGCGCTCGATTTCGACGCGGAACGTGCTGCCGTCGTCGAGCAACACATCGAGGTATCCCTCGGTCGCAATCGGCTCGTCGTACTGCGAGATCTGGTAGTTCTTCGGCTGATCAGGGTAGAAGTAGTTCTTTCGCGCGAAGCGCCCCCACGGGGTGATCGAGCAGTTGAGAGCGAGGCCGATGCGGATCGCGGATTCCACGGCTGCCGAGTTCACCACCGGTAGCGCTCCGGGGAGACTCAGGCAGACCGGGCATACCTGGGTGTTGGGCTCCGCGCCGAACGCCGTCGGGCAACCGCAGAACATCTTGGTCGCTGTGCCCAGCTCGACGTGGACCTCCATACCCAACACGGGGTCGAAACGGGTCAGTACGTCGTCGTAATCGATCAGATCGACCAAGGCTGCAGTCATGCAGAGGAGTTTATGCGCTCCGAACAACGCGCGAGTAACCACGGGTGCTGGCTACGCTCGTCCGGTGACGGACACAGCGAAACAGACGCTCTTCATGACAGTGCTCATGACTCCGGACATGGCCAATTTCTCCGGGAACGTACACGGCGGGACGATCCTGAAGTTCCTCGACCAAGTCGCATACGCCTGTGCCAGCCGATACGCCGGGGCATACGTCGTGACACTGTCGGTGGACCGCGTCGTGTTCCGTGAACCGATCCACGTGGGCGAACTCGTCACGTTCTCGGCCTCGGTGAACTACACCGGGCGGACGTCGATGGAGGTCGGAATCCGCGTCGAAACCGAGAACATTCAGCGCGGAGAGACTCGACACACCAATAGTTGCTATTTCACGATGGTGGCCGTCGGCGACGACGGCAAGCCACTCGAGCTACCGCCACTCACACCGGACAACGCGGTCGGCCGACAGCGATTCGAAGCGGCGCGACGGCGACGCGAGCTGCGACGCGAGACCGAGCGGCGCGAGTCCGAGATCCAGCAGGAAGCCAGCCGCATCTAGATCCCCCCCAGTGGTTCCAGGGGCTCCGCCCCCAGTGGTTCCAGGGGCTCCGCCCCAGTGGCACGGTTGAGCGCACCTCAGTGCACTCTTTCGTGCCACTGGGCCGAAGGCCCGAGGACCGCCGTTTCAGCCGAAGAACGCGGCCGCGTCGACATAGCGACTTTCGGGCACCCGCTTGAGCTGCTTGACGGCCTCCGACAGTGACACCAACCCGATTTCGGTGCCGCGCAGCGAGACCATCTTGCCGAAGTCACCCGCATGCGCCGCATCGGCGGCGTTGACGCCGAAGCGCGTGGCGAGCACCCGGTCGTACGGCGTGGGTGTTCCGCCTCGCTGGACGTGTCCGAGGACCGTCGTTCGCACTTCCTTGTTGATTCGCCGCTCGATCTCCTGCCCCAACTGATGGGCAACGCCGGTGAATTTGACGTGACCGAACTCATCGATACCGCCGTCGACCAGCGACATCGACCCTTCTTTCGGCTTAGCCCCTTCGGCGACGACACAAATGAAATGGGAGTCTCCGCGCTGGAATCGTTTTCGCACCAGATCACAGACCTCGTCGACGTCGAACGGCTGCTCCGGAATGAGAGTCATATGCGACCCTGAAGCAAGGCCTGCGTGCAATGCAATCCAACCGGCGTGCCGACCCATGACCTCGACGAGCATGACGCGCTGGTGCGATTCCGCCGTGCTGTGCAGGCGATCGATTGCGTCCGTGGCAATGGTCAGGGCAGTGTCGAAACCGAAGGTGACGTCTGTGCAGTCGATGTCGTTGTCGATGGTCTTCGGGACTCCGACGACGGGGACGCCTTCTTCCGAGAGCCAGTTGGCCGCAGTCAGCGTTCCTTCGCCGCCGATCGGTATGAGGACGTCGATTCCATTGTCCTCGAGAGTCTCCTTGATCCGGTCGAGTCCGGCTCGCAGCACCTCGGGGTTGGTCCTGGCCGTCCCGAGCATCGTCCCGCCCTTGGTCAGGAGACGGTCGTTGCGGTCGTCGTTGCGCAGTTGAACGCGTCGATTCTCCAACAGCCCGCGCCATCCGTCCTGGAACCCGACGACGGTCGATCCATAGCGCGCATCTGCGGTGCGGACCACGGCCCGAATCACTGCATTGAGGCCAGGGCAGTCACCGCCGCCGGTCAAAACTCCGATGCGCAATTTTTCGCCTCTCGTCGACTCCATACCCGATACCCTAAATCTTGCCGCCTCGATGCGATGTCGGCAGCGCGAGCGCGCTCATCCCGGTGTGACGAGGCCGCTCTCGTACGCGAGTACGACCGCTTGTGCGCGGTCTCTCAGTCCGAGCTTCCCGAGAACCTTGCCCACGTGAGTCTTGACGGTCTGTTCGGCAACGAACAACGACGCGGCGATCTCGGTGTTCGAGAGCCCTTGGGCAATCAATTCGAGAACCTCACGTTCGCGTGGGGTCAGAACCGCCAACGTCGACGGGTGAGTACGCGGCGCGGCGCGGCGCGAAGTGACGTCGGCAATGAGTCTTCGAGTCACCGATGGAGCGAGCAGCGCCTCCCCCGCAGCAACGACGCGCACACCCCGGATCAGTTCGTCGGCGGGTGCATCCTTGAGCATGAAACCACTCGCCCCGATGGTGAGCGCTTCGTAGACATAGTCATCGATGTCGAACGTCGTGAGCATGAGAATCCGCACCGGCGGGTCGAGATGGGCGGACATCAGTGCACGCGCCGCCTCGAGACCGTTCATCTGCGGCATGCGAACATCCATCAGCACGACATCGGGTCGCAGCCGCTTCACCTCGGTGACGGCGGCGACGCCGTTGTCGGCGTCGCCGACCACGCTGATGTCGTTCTGCGCTGCCAGCAGCGCGCCGAATCCTTGTCGAACCATTGCCTGGTCGTCTGCGATGAACACCGTGATGGCCACGGAAGAACACCCTATGCGCTTGGGTCTACGGTCCGGTGACAACCGCCGCCGAAGCAGTGGACGGCAGCCGCGCGACCACCTCGAATCCCCCGTCCGAACGCGCCCTGGCGTCGAGCCAGCCGGACACACCGACGGCGCGATCTCGCATACCGGCCAGGCCGTGTCCACCGGTTCCAGGTTGATGCGTCGCCAGGCTGCGCTCTTGCGGACTGCCGTTGACGACTTCGAGATAGGTGACGTCGACCCCGTAGTCCAGCCGAACGTGAACATCGGCGCCCGGGGCATGGCGCGAGGCGTTCGACAAGGACTCCTGCAATATTCGATACAGCGCCAGACCCGTCGTTGCGGACACCAAATCCGCGCTACCGGCTGCCGTCCAACTCAGGCGCACACCTGCGCGCGCACTGTTCTCCAGCAACGCAGGGACATCCGCGGCGCTGGGCTGAGGTGCGTCGTCGGCGGTGACTCCGTCGCTCCGTAGAACACCGAGCATTCCTCGAATTTCGTTCAGCGCCTCGCGTGCTGTAGCGCCGATGGAATCGAATTCTGCAGCAGCGGCCGGTGATACGTCCGCGATCCGATAGGGCGCACTCTGCGCCTGCACCACGACGAGAGACATGTGGTGCGCCACGACATCATGTAGATCGCGAGCGATCTTGGCTTTCTCCTCCAGGATCGTGCGACGGGCGCGCTCGAGCTCGGAGACCTCCTCCTGTTTCGCCAGTTCCCGACGAGAGAGCACGAGCCAGCGAATCAATAGCCCGAACATCACGATCGCGGGCAGCGCGACGGCCCAGCCGATGCCGTCGTCACCCGGAGTGAAGCCCAGGAACAGCAGAACCGTCGATATCCATGCGAGCCCGACGATCTGCACCGCGCAGCGCATGCTTACCGCGAGCAGGAGCGCAAGCAATACGATGATGTGGGTGACCTGCCAGGGGTAGTCGTAGCCTGGTACGCGATCGAACGCCACTGGGATGACGACGGCCGATCCAGCTGAAATCGCCCATCCGAGAGCGGGATTGGCGCGCACGAGTACGAACGGGAATACCGCAAGGGCAGCCACTACCGGCATGATCGGGGCGGGCACGTCGTGCGTGAGGTGGAGCGTAGGCAACGCGATCGAGTACAGAATCGCAGTCACAACGACGATCGCCACATCGACAGCGCGACCGGGGGGAAGCGCACCGAGGGCGCGCCGTACAGCTCCCGGCTGCTCGGCCGGGAGTGCCTTGCTCTTGGACGACCGTCTGATACCCACACGAAGAACTGTAGGAACTTCGGGGCGAAAAGTCGTCATACCTCGGGGTGAGATCGCACCACTCCCCCAGTGGTAGACACCGTCGGCAGCGGTACCGCGGAGGCACCCGAAATGGGCACCACAGACCGATTACCTGCTTCGCTGTTCCTACTTAGCGTCGGCCACCATGAGAAACAGAGCAGGAACACGCACTGCGCAGATCTGCATCGGGCTACTCGGAACAGGTGCCATGCTCGGGATCGGCTCTGTGAGCGCGCCGCCGTCAGCAGGAGCCGACATTCCCCTCGCCCGCGCGTCCCAGGCCGATCGGGCCCTCGACGCAGTGGCGACCGAACGTGGAGATCGGGCGCGTACTGCGATCCCCACCGCGTTCACGGAGCGTTTCTACACCCCCGCGCTCGAGCACGGAGTTCTGGTGAATCCGACCGGCGACTGTTCCTCACCGATCCCACTTCCGTCCGAATTCGATGTCGCATGCAGAGCACACGATCTGGGCTACGACCTGCTCCGTTTCGCCGGAGGCTCCGGCGCGACGGAAGCAGCACGGCGAGATCTTGACTCCCGACTCGGCGAGACAATGCATGCGAGCTGCGCCGGCCGCCCCGAGGGACAAGCCCGTGCGTCGTGCACCATGATGGCCGACATTGCCTCCGGTGCAGTCGAATTCAATTCCTGGCGCCAGCACTACGACGTCCCCGATCCCGAACCTGCACTCCCCTTCCTGCTCATCGGCATCACAGCGGGAACTCTGGCGGTCGCGGCATCTACCGTGTCGGTGCTCGCTTCGCTCCGAGTGCGCGAGGCAATGGCATGAGCGCTCAGCTTCTCGACTCTCCCGCCGCACGCCGATACCAGAGCCCACTACCGCGGCGCATCGCTGTACCGCGCACCACCACAACGGTTCTGGTTGCAGCCGCAGTCATAGCATCGCTCGCGCCGTCATTGTTGCCGAGGTCATCCTTGACGCAGGCGATCGTCACCGGCGTGGCCGCGTCGCTCGGCCTTGCACTCTCGGCGATCCTCTTCCGTGTGGCGAACCGAGTGTCGACGCCGTCCATACACCCGCGCACGCGCCTGATTGCACTTGCCGGAGGTACGGTCGCAATCCTTGCCGCAGCGATGCTCGACGCCCGCTGGCAGAACCGCCTCCGCGCAGCCATGGCGAGCGAGCCGACGTCGCCGATGCATTGGATCGAAGTGCTGTACGCCTCGATTTCGATCTGTGCAATTCTCGTGGTGATCGGTGTCGGAATCGTGCGGGGTATACGCAGGCTACGGTGGACCACAACTACTGTCCTGGTAGTGGTTTCGGCACTGTCGGGATATTTCTTCGTACTGCCCACGGCATGGTCTTCGTTCGCAACGCAGTCGGCTTCGGCCGCTGCGTCGATGGATGCTTCGCTGTCGCTTCCACAATCGTCCGGCAGGTCGGGCAGTCGCGACTCGCTGATCGATTGGAACAGCCTGGGACGAGAGGGCCGGAAATTCGTAGCTGGAGGTGACGACGACTCAGCGGTCCGAACCTATGTTTCGCTCGACGCCGACCCGACATTGCCGGCACGCGCCAGGATTGCCGTCGACGAACTCCAGCGTTCCGGAGGATTCGCTAAATCGCATGTTGTGGTGGCTGTTCCGACAGGATCGGGTTGGGTGGACGAGAACGCGGTGACGGGCATCGAGGATCGATTCGACGGCGACGTCGCGACAGTGGCACTCCAGTACTCGCACCAACCGAGTTGGGTGACATTCCTGTTCGCCAAGTCCGAGGCCGCCGATGCCACGAGCGCAGTGCTCGATGCGGTGCGGACTCGTATCGCCGAACTCCCGGCTGCCGCCCGACCCGATCTGTACGTCTACGGCCAAAGTCTCGGCTCGATCGGCGGCAGCGCTGCACTGGCTGGTGAACGGGCCGGGATCTGCGGCACACTATGGGCGGGCCCACCGGCCGGGCAGGTCGATTCGGATACAGCGGTCGTGCTGGCCAACTCGTCCGATCCTGTCGTCCGATGGTCGACCGAGCTGCTCACCTCACCACCGAATCTCGACCGCGTTCGCGTCGATGCTCCAATGCCGCAATGGATTCCGGTTATCAGCTACCTGCAGACGACTGTCGACATGGTGTCCGCATTGGATGCGCCGGAGGGACACGGGCACAGATACGGCACAGACCAGGGCACACTGTTGCCGAACTGCTAGTTCAGCAGTCCCATTCGTGAACTCAGCCAGCCCACTTCGTCCTCCAACGCGGGAGCCCACACGTCCATCGAGTGACCGCCGGGGAGTTCTCGGTAGTGTGCGTCCATCCCCGAGGAGACGGCTCTGTCGTATGCACGCAGAACCTGCGGCTGGAATTCACGGTCCTCGCTCCCCGCCACGAATGCCCCTGCTGTCGCCGGAAACGTACGCTTCGCCATCACCTCGAGTGGAGCGACTGCGTCGAATCGCTTCTTCGACTCCTCCGAGTCGTCTCCGAATGCAGCGGTGACGGACTCTGCACGCGTTCCACGGCGCGGCTCGTCCTCACCTGAGATATCGAGAAACGTCGGATACACCGTCGGTGCCAGAACTGCGGCTTGCAGGGCGCAGGTACCGCCGTACGAGTAGCCGCCGATCGCCCACGAGTGCGGATCCTCGGATACCTGTAGGTGCGCCTTGGTCCACGCTGGTACATCGACGGACAAGTACGTGAATGCGTTCCCGAGGTTGGAATCCATACACATCGGATTTGCCTCGGTATCGCCGAGGCCGTCCGCGACGACCACCACCGGGGCGAGCCCGTCGTGGGCTGCTGCGTAGGTATCCATGGTCCGGGCCAGATGCCCACCCTCGAACCAGTCGACGACGTGCCCCGGCTGACCGGTCAGCAGCACGAGAACCGGCAGTCGCGCGCGCGGGTCGACCGAGTAGGCCGGCGGAAGGTAGATCGACGCCGGGCGCGCACGAAAACCGGACACGGCACCCGGTATGTCGGCTTCGATCACCGCCCCGGCGGCCGGCAGAGTGGCGGGTGGATGCCCGAGCGCCGCTGCTGCCGTCGGGTATCCAAGAACGTTCGCGTTCAGCTGAGCCGCACACGCGGCAATCGTCACCGCGACGGCCGCAACACCGATAGCTCGACGCCGATGGCACACGATCCAGCTCACGATCGCGGCAACAGCTGCGATCGTGAGCACCAGCGGCGCCGATTCGTCGATCCGCACGTGCGCCAGGTCCACCAGCGCGCCGTGAATCCAGTCGACCACGAAGGTCTACTTCAGTGGGCCGCGAGCTGCCTCGAAGGCTGCGCCGACGCGGTACAGACGATCGTCGGCGAACGCAGGTGCCATGATCTGAAGCCCGACCGGAAGCCCGTCCTCCACAGCGATTCCCGACGGTACCGAGATAGCGCAATGCCCCGCCAGGTTGGTCGGAAGCGTGCACAGGTCGTTGAGGTACATGGCGATCGGATCATCGACCTTGTCTCCCAACGGAAATGCGGTTGTCGGTGTCGTCGGTGAGACCAGAACATCCACCTGCTCGTACGCCTTGTCGAAGTCACGCGCGATGAGGGTACGAACCTTGAGTGCCTGGCCGTAGTACTCGTCGTAGTATCCGGCGGACAACGCGTACGTGCCGATCATGATGCGGCGCTTGACTTCTGCACCGAACCCTTCTGCGCGCGTGATGGCCATGACCTGCTCGGCGCTGTGCTTGCCGTCGTCGCCGGCACGAGCGCCGTATCGCATTCCGTCGAATCGGGCAAGGTTGGACGACACCTCGGACGGCAGAATGAGGTAGTACGCCGCGAGTGCGTGCACGAAATTGGGGCACGAGACCTCGACGACCTCGGCCCCGAGAGAGGTGAGTGTCGACACCGCGGCGTCGAACGACGAGATCACCCCCGCCTGATAGCTGTCGGAGTGCAGTTCCTTGACGACACCGACGCGCACGCCTTTCAAGTCTCCGCCCGCGCCTGCGCGCGCTGCCTCGACCACCGACGCAACCGAGGTGTCCACCGACGTGGAGTCTCGCGGGTCGTGGCCTGCGATGACCTCGTGCAGCAACGCGGTGTCGAGGACGGTACGACCACACGGCCCACCCTGGTCCAGCGAGGACGCACACGCGATGAGTCCGTAGCGCGACACCGTGCCGTACGTCGGCTTCGTCCCGACGGTGCCCGTCAGCGCGGCGGGCTGGCGGATCGATCCACCGGTGTCTGTTCCGATGGCCAGCGGAGCCTGGTGCGATGCGAGCGCAGCTGCGCTTCCACCGCCGGAACCGCCGGGGATCCGGGTGGTGTCCCACGGGTTCTTCGTCGGTCCGTAGGCGGAGTTCTCCGTCGACGAACCCATCGCGAACTCGTCCATGTTGGTCTTGCCGAGCAACGGAATTCCGGCTGCCCGCAGCCGGTTCGTCACCGCTGCGTCGTACGGGGATATCCACCCCTCAAGCATCTTCGACCCACAGGTGGTCGGCATGTCCGTGGTGGTGAACACATCCTTCAACGCGAGCGGTACCCCGGCAAGCGGTGAATCGGGCGCGTCACCCGCTGCCCGCCGGGCGTCGACCTCGCGCGCCGCCGCCAACGCGTTCGAGCCACTCACGTGCAGAAAAGCGTGGATATCCGTATCGACACTGTCGATACGATCCAAGTGGGCCTGGGTGACCTCGACTGCGGACACGTCGCCGGAATGGATGCGTGTCGCGAGATCGGATGCGTCGAGCGCGGTCAGATCGGTCATTCGCTCTCTCCCAGAATTTGCGGCACTGCGAAACGGTCGTCCTCGGCGTTCGGGGCACCGGAGAGCGCCTGCTGCGGAGTCAGACCCGGCACGATTACGTCCGGGCGCGTCACGTTGGTGATGGCGCTGGGATTCGCCGTCGGAGGCACATCGTCAGCAGCGACTTCCGCGACCGCCTTCACGTGGTGAAGGATCGAATCCAGCTGGCCGGCAAACTCGTCCAGCTCGGCTTCACTGAGAGCCAGCCGAGACAGCCGGGCGAGGTGAGCCACCTCGTCGCGGGAGATATCAGGCACCGCGTAGACCCCTTTCACACATGTATCGATGCAGCCGCACAGGTACGCGACCCGTGCAAGCCTAATGGCCGCGCCGAGCGAGGCACCATCCAGCAGTCCCCAAAGCCATCCTGCGGCCCTCGAGCTCCGAGACGAGATGTCATAAAGGTCACGTGCGGCGCTGCGGCTGCGAATACCTGCCCTCACAATGCAAGGATGGCTCGCGGCGCTCGCGCACACGAGCGCCGAACGGAACCATGTCATCGAAAGGGAGCACCATGTCGTATCTGCTCCGAGTACAGCTCCCCGATCGTCCTGGCTCCCTCGGGTCACTTGCCGTTGCTCTCGGTTCGGTCGGCGCCGACATCTTGTCGCTGGACGTTATCGAGCGCGGCGACGGCTACGCGGTGGACGACCTGGTCGTCGACGTCGCGCCGGGCGCGCTGCCCGATACCCTCATCACTGCCGCGGAGAATCTGCACGACGTTCGAGTCGACTCCATTCGGCCCTACACCGGCGTCCTCGACACTCATCGCGAACTCGAACTGATCGACCGTGTTGCGGCTGCGTCGGACGACCGCCTGCAGGTTCTCGTCGACGGTGCCCCGCGGGTACTCAGGGTTGGGTGGTCGGTGGTGGTTGCGACCGGCCGTCGCGGTGCGTACCGAGTTGTCGGCAGCTCTGGCGCACCTGAGACACACGCGACGAACATGCCGTGGATGCCCCTCGCACACCCGTCGGCACTCGACGGCGAAGCCGACTGGGTTCCGCAGGTATGGCGCGACATGGATACGAAGATCGCGGCCGCTCCGCTTGGGTCCACCGGCACTGTGCTGATGCTCGGACGCCCTGGCGGGCCGGATTTCCGGCCATCCGAGGTGGCACGACTCGGTTACCTCGCCGGAATCGTCGCCACCGTCCTCGGCTGATCTACGAGATCTCGTCCCCGTCCGGCGCCGATCCTTCGGCGGCGGAGGACTGAACAGCAGCGGGTCGAACAGCACCAGGCCCTTCGGTGAGCAACAGGGTGAACCCGTCTTCGTCCAGGACCGGCACACCCAGTTCGACTGCCTTGTCGTGCTTGCTGCCCGGCGAGTCTCCGACGACGACGAACGCGGTCTTCTTCGACACCGACCCCGCGGCCTTACCGCCGCGCACGAGGATCGCTTCCTTTGCTTGATCGCGTGAATAGTTTTCGAGCGATCCTGTGACGACGATCGACATTCCTTCGAGGTTGCGAACGATGGACTCGTCGCGCTCGTCCTCCATACGCACCCCTGCTGCGCGCCACTTCTCGACGATGGTCCGATGCCAGGGAACGCCGAACCACTCGGCGACCGCTTTCGCGATTGTGCCGCCGACGCCGTCGACCGCAGCGAGCTCCTCCTCGGATGCGTTCTCGATGCGCTCGAGACTGCCGAACTCGCTGGCCAAGGCCCTGCCCGCCGACGGACCGACGTGCCTGATGGACAAGCTCACCAGAACCCGCCATAGAGGCCGGTCTTTCGCCTTGTGCAGGTTGTCCAGCAATCTCCGACCGTTCGCGGACAAGGATCCTGCCTTGGTGCGGAAGATCGAGGTCTTCAGCAGGTCTTCTTCGGTGAGCGAGAAGATGTCACCCTCGTCCAGAACGACCTCGGCCTCGAGGAGGTCCGTGGCAGCCTCGTAGCCGAGGCCCTCGATATCGAATCGACCTCGCTCGGCCACGAAGAACAATCGTTCGCGTCGCTGGCCGGGGCAGAATTGCGAGTTGGGACACCGAAGATCGGCATCACCTTCCTTCGCCGGTGCGAGTCTTGTTCCACATTCGGGGCAATTGACGGGCATGACGAACTCGGTTTCGTCGCCGGTACGGACGTCGACGACGGGCCCCAGGACTTCTGGGATAACTTCACCCGCTTTACGAATGGTGACGGTGTCGCCGATCAGGACACCCTTGCGTTTGACCTCGGAACCGTTGTGCAGAGTAGCCAGCGACACTGTGGATCCGGCGACCAAAACGGGTTCCATGTACGCAAACGGTGTGACACGGCCCGTCCTGCCGACGCTGACCCGAATATCGAGGAGCTTTGTAGTCACCTCCTCGGGCGGGTATTTGTATGCGATCGCCCACCGCGGGGCCCGCGAGGTGGTTCCGAGCCTGCGGTGCAACGACATCTCGTCGATCTTGACCACGAGACCGTCGATTTCGTGTTCCACGTCGTGGCGGTGGTCGTCCCAGTACGCGACGTTCTCGACCACAGCCTCTATTCCCTGGACCCTGACGGTGTGCGAGGACACCGGAAGACCCCACGCCTTCAGCGCCTCGTAGGCGTGCAGCTGAGAATCCGGTGCGAATCCCTCCATACGCCCGAACCCGTGGCAGATCATCCCCAAACGGCGCTTCGACGTCACTGCTGGATTCTTCTGCCGCAACGAGCCCGCGGCAGAGTTGCGGGGGTTGGCGAAAGGAGCTTTGCCTTCTTCTACAAGTGAAGCATTGAGGGCTTGAAAATCCTCCAGCCGGAAGAACACCTCGCCTCGCACTTCGAGCAGAGCGGGGGTCGGGTAGTCGTCGCTGTCGGCGAGCGTGTCCGGAATATCGGAGATGGTACGAGCATTGAGTGTGACGTCCTCACCGGTCCGGCCGTCGCCTCGGGTGGCACCGCGAACGAGCTTCCCGTTCTCGTACACCAAATTGAGCGCGACGCCGTCGATCTTGACCTCGCATAGGTAGTGCAGATCGGGGCCGGTTTCGGCTTCCACTCGTTTGGCCCATGCCCGCAGCTCGTCGTGGTCGAAGACGTTGTCGAGACTGAGCATCCGCTCGAGGTGATCGACCGCCGTGAATTCGGTGGCGAACCCTCCCCCGACCAGCTGCGTCGGTGAGTCGGCCGTGCGGAGTTCGGGGTGACTGTCTTCCAGATCGTTGAGTTCACGCAGCAACCCGTCGAACTCCCCGTCGGAGACGATCGGCGAATCGCGGACGTAGTAGCGAAACTGATGCCCACGGACATCCTCGGCCAGCTTCTGCCAACGATCCCGATCCTCGCTCGATGCGGGAGTTCCGTGCGCAGCGGAACCGGAATCGTCGGTCTTAGCGGGCTGGCTCGTCACAGGCACAGTCGGTTCTTCCACACCTCGAAGATTAACGGAAACCACCGACACTTCTCCTCGGCTCTACAACGAATCAGGCGCGTCCTGAAAAGCGTCTGCGACGTTGCCCGCAAGCTCGAGGGCATGCCTGGACCACTCCGGCGTAGCACCTGCCAATCCGCACGCAGGCGTGACCGATACCTGCGTCGCCAGCACGGACCTCGGAAATCCGAGACGATCGATGAGAGTTACCGCAGGCGCTGCGACCTCACGCCATGTCGGGATCCGCTCGGGAGCGACCGAGGGCACGAGGCCGAGCAGCAGGGTCTTGCCCGCCTGCAGGAATTCCCCGACGGCGTCGAGATCGCCGGCGGTGAGAAGCGCGACGTCGATCGCGGCGGCGTCCGCGTTGCTCCGGCGGATCAGCTCCAGCGGTACGTCTGCGCCGCAGCAGTGGACGACAGTAGGAACTCCCACTCCAACGAGGACCGAATCCAACAGTTCGAGAGCTTCGGGCTCGGGAATTGCCCGTACCGGATCGAGCCTGGTCACTCCGGACAGCGAACCCGCCAGCACCGCAGGCAAACTCGGCTCGTCGAGTTGCACGACGATATCGACACCCAGCCTCGAACGCAGCTCGGCACAGTGCTGCCGTAGCCCTTCGGTGAGTGAACCGGCGAAATCTCGAACAGCACCGCGATCGGTGAGGACACGGTGTGCACTGCGAAGTTCCACCTGAGCTGCCATCGTGAACGGCCCGGCGGCTTGCACCTTGAGTACCCGATGGGTCGCCGCGAACCCGCCGGTCTCCCACAGCTCCTCGAGCACATCGAGGTCGAAGTGCAACAGATCCTCGGCTCGCCGCCCGGCGAGCGACTTACGTTGTGCCACACGGTACCCCGATGTGCGGACATCGAGTTCGACATCCACCATCAGGGCGCCGGTGCGGCCGATCGTATCGGCGCCGAGTCCGCGTGCGGGCAGTTCGACCACATGAGGGAGTGCAGGCAACTCACCCAGGACGATCGACGCAGCCTCCCGGACATCGGTACCCGGCCACGAGCCGAGACCCGTTGTGAGCGAGCTGAAGACGTTACCGCTCACTCGTTCTCGGAACGTGTGCCGGCGATCGTGGAGCTACCGATGACGATGTCGCCATGCATATCTCGGCGGTACAGAACTGCAGCCTGACCCTTGGCGACGCCGGTGAGCGGGCTACGGAGCGTGATCTCCATGCCGCCGTCCGCAGTTGCCTCGGCGACGGCTTCCGTCATCCCGCCGTGCGCACGTACCTGGACGACGCATTCGATCGGCCCGACCGGCACGGATCCTTCGGTCCACACCGCCCGATCCCCGCTGATGCCCCAGACATCGAGCCGCGTCGCCGATCCGACGATGACCGTGCCGCTCTCGGCTTCGATGGCTGTCACGTAGCGCGGCTTGCCGTCCACGGCCGGGCCACCGACACCGAGACCCTTGCGCTGCCCGATGGTGAAGCCGTGCACACCCTCGTGGTCTGCGAGTTCGGCGCCGGTGTCGGCGTCGACGACCTTGCCCGGGCGGATGCCGATCTTGGCACCGAGAAAAGCTCGGGTGTCGCCGGAGGGAATGAAGCAGATGTCGTGACTGTCCGGCTTGTCGGCGACGGCAAGTCCACGCTCGGCCGCTTCCTCGCGGATCTCCGACTTCGGGGTGTCGCCGATGGGGAACAGTGCGCGTGAAAGCTGACTCTGTGTCAGGACCGCGAGTACGTACGACTGATCCTTGTCTGCATCCACCGCCCGACGCAGAACACCATCGTGCAGCTGCGCGTAGTGACCGGTTGCCACAGCGTCGAACCCGAGCGCCAACGCTCGATCAGCGAGAGCAGAGAACTTGATCTTCTCGTTGCAGCGGAGACACGGATTCGGAGTCTCCCCGGCTGCGTAGGACTCGACGAAATCGTCGATGACGTCTTCCTTGAATCGGTCGGCGAAGTCCCACACGTAAAACGGGATGCCGAGCACGTCGGCGGCGCGGCGCGCGTCACCCGCATCTTCCTTGGAGCAGCATCCGCGGGATCCGGTTCTCAGGGTTCCCGGCTCAGCGGACAACGCGAGGTGAACACCGACGACGTCGTGCCCTTCGTCGACAGCCCGAGCCGCCGCAACGGCCGAATCCACTCCGCCGCTCATCGCAGCCAGTACACGCATCAGCGTTGTCCTCCCCGAGCTCCTACGCTCGCCAATCCCGCGGCGCGGGCACGTTCGATTACTTGCGGCAACGCGGCCAGCAGTGCGTCCACATCTGCATCCGTGGACTGCGGTCCCATCGAGAAACGCAGCGAACCGCGGGCGGTCGAGGGATCTGCACCCATTGCGATCAAGACATGGCTTGCGCTGGCGACGCCGGCGGTACACGCCGAACCTGTCGAGCATTCTATCCCTGCCGCATCGAGCAGCATCAACAGGGAATCGCCCTCGCAGCCAGGAAAGGTGAAGTGCGCGATGCCGGGCAGTCTGCCATCGCCCGAGGCGCCGTTGACGACGACCTCCGGGTCGAGCGTTCGGATACCGTCGATCATCTTTTCGCGCAGACGAACCAACTCGCTGCGGCGGGATTCCAGCTCACCGACGGTCTCTTTCAATGCCGCAGCCATGGCCACGACTGACGCCGTGTCGTGGGTTCCGGAACGGATATCGCGCTCGTGTCCGCCGCCGTGCAGCAACGGCACGCACGGCACCGTTCGCCCGAGGAGGAGCGCGCCGACTCCTTGCGGTCCGCCGAACTTGTGCGCCGCGATACTCATGGCGGACAGCCCGCTAGCAGCGAAGTCCACTTTCAGGTGGGGTACAGCCTGGATCGCGTCGCTGTGTATCGGAATGTCGTAGGCACGGGCAACAGCGGCCAGTTCGACGATCGGCATGACCGTGCCGACCTCGTTGTTGGCCCACATGATGGTGATCAGGGCGGTCTCGTGCCCGTGGGCAGCGAGTTCGGATCGGAGTGTGTCGGGATGGACACGCCCGGTCGAGTCCACGGGCAGCCAGGTGACCTCCGCGCCCTCGTGCTCGACGAGCCACTCGACCGCGTCGAGCACGGCATGGTGCTCGACCGAACTTGCGATGATCCTTCTGCGGATCGGATCCGAATCGCGCCGGGCCGCGAATATCCCCTTGACCGCGAGATTGTCACTTTCTGTGCCACCTGAGGTGAAGATCACCTCGGACGGGCGTGCACCGAGGTCGTCCGCGATCGACTCACGCGATTCTTCGACGCGTCGTCGCGCCGCGCGCCCCGAACTGTGCAGGGAGGACGCATTCCCGACCGAGGCGAAGACGGCGGTCATCGCCTCGATAGCGGCGGGCGAGATCGGCGTCGTCGCAGCGTGGTCGAGGTACACCGGTGCACCCGGGGGGTGGGAAGCAGCCGAACTGCGGGCAGAGGGCATAACGCCTCCCAGGATAGCCGGTCACGGAGGGCGCACCGCGCACCGAAAGACGCGCGGTCAGCGAACTGGCGGTAGCCGAGACTCTCCGAGGACCCCCAGCTCGATGCCAGCGTGCACGTCTGGGTTGTGCTGCTCGCCGGATCGTGCCGCACTCTCGCATCGACGGGCCAGATCGCGACGATCACTCCCCGGGGCTTCCGGCGCAACCAGCTCGACATGGGCGACGACACCCTTCAACCGGAAGATTCGGCCGATGGACTGCCCGATCGTCTCGTCGCCGACGAAGCAGGTCGCCGTGGTCTGTGCGTTGTCCGCGTCGACGTACCGCAGCCGAACCGGCTGCACCCATGTCTCGGTATCGACAGCTGCCTGGAACATGGCCGGCCGGAACGATCCGTACGCCTTGCCACACCACGTGGTCGCCTCGGGGAACACCACTACGGTGCCGCCGGCGCGGAGTCGATCAGCCACCTGATCGACGGTGCCGGGAAGAGACCGAAGGTTCCTGCGATGGATCGGCAGGACTTTCATCGCCCGAGCGAGCACACCGAGTACCGGCCAGTCGACCAGATCACCTCGTGCGACGAATGTCGCAGGCCGAAGCGCCGTGAGCACGAGTACGTCCGTCCACGAAACGTGACCGGCTACCAGCAGCGCGCTCTCCTCGGTTCGTGAGCGTTCTCGCGCCGACCGAAGATCGTTCACGACCAGACCGATTCCCACTGCGAACAGCAAGAGACGTGCGCCGAATCTGGTGACCTGCCTGCGGCATCGCGAGGACACCACCCCCACCACGATCAAGATCGGGAGCAAAGCGAATGCAAGCATCGCGACCAGCGCACGGAGTACGACGAACATGCCGGCTACAGCCTCCGATTCACGTGCAATACATCCTGTCCCACATGGGCTCGATGGCATCCATGCGTGATCGATGTCGGGTTCGACGATCTTTGCCGACGTGGACCCGTTCATGCGCCAACTTTCGTCTCGTACGTCAGGGCAGCACTTCGGAGCCGGTCGAGGTATCGGGTGTTGGCTTCGTGCAGACCGAGCAGTGCAACGAAGTCGGCGACGCCGAAGTCCGGGTCGTGTGCCGGTTCTCCGCAGATGACCGCGTTGAGGCGTAGGTAGCCTCGCAGCAGCGGCGGCATCGTCGGACGGGCCGGCGGCGCAAGGTCGTCGAGCGATCGCCCGTCGACTACGACCGGATTGTGCGGAACTGCGCGCTTGTCCTCGGCCGATCCGTGCTTCGCGAGGAGGAAGTCTCGGACGCCACGGACGTTCGCGCCCGGCAATTCTGCAGGGGTTGCCTGCATCGGGACCGAGACGCAGCCCATGACCCATTCAAGGCCGGTGACTTCGAGGTAGTGCAGGATCCCTGCCCACATAAGACCGAGGACAGATCCCGATCGATGGTCGGGATGCACGACCGCTCGTCCCATCTCGACGACGCGAGAGGACGCGGGGTCGAGGGCGGAGAGGTCGAATTCCGTTGCTGTGTAGTAGCCCCCGGCGGCGATGGCGGCGTCGGGCGGAAGCATCCGATAGCACCCGACGAAGTCGTCGGTTTCGTTGTCGCGGACGAGGAGGTGGTCGCAGAAGTAGTCGAAGCGATCGGAGTCGCGACCGTCGGCGGCGCTGGGCAGTGCGAATCCGGGCTCGGAGGAGAACACGTCGAATCGAAGTCGCTGCGCGGCCTCGCGGTGGGCGATGTCGGTGGACAGGACGAGTGAGTACCTGTCGGTGGCGGGAGCGGAGCCTGCGGAGTGACCCGGGAGGGCGGGAGCGGAGCCTGCGGAGTGACCCGGGAGGGCGGGAGCGGAGCCTGCGGAGTGACCCTGGAGGGCGGGAGCGGAGCCTGCGGAGTGACCCGGGAGGGCGGGAGCGGAGCCTGCGGAGTGACCCGGGAGGGCGGGAGCGGAGCCTGCGGTGCTTGCGGTATCAGCGGTCATGACTGAAGTGGTCATGGTGCTGTGTCTAACGGTTCGGAGCGGCGCCAGCGCGTCGGGAGGGTAACGCGTCCGAAGCTGTTGTGTGAACGAAAAGCACGTAGCCCCCGCATCCAGTGGATGCGGGGGCTACGGGAAGTGCGAAAGATCAGCCCTTGTGCTTCTTGACCGCTTCGGTCAACTGCGGCGCGACGTTGAACAGATCGCCCACGATGCCGTAGTCGGCGATCTCGAAGATGGGAGCTTCCTCGTCCTTGTTGACAGCGACGATCGTCTTGGAGGTCTGCATGCCGGCGCGGTGCTGGATGGCACCGGAAATGCCGAGTGCGATGTAGAGCTGCGGCGAGACGGTCTTGCCTGTCTGCCCGACCTGGAACTGGCCCGGGTAGTAACCGGAGTCGACCGCTGCGCGCGAAGCGCCGACGGCTGCACCGAGCGAGTCGGCGAGAGCTTCGACGACGCTGAACTTGTCAGCGCTACCGACGCCTCGTCCACCCGACACAACGACGGTGGCCTCGGTGAGTTCCGGACGGTCGCCACCGACGATCGGGTCGCGCGAGGTGACCTTGGTGACGCCCTCTTCCTGGGCCGGGACCTCGACGGTCTCGCGGGTTCCGGCTCCGGCTTTCGGCTCGGCCTCGACTGCACCCGGACGGAGGGAGATGACGGGGACGTCGCCGTTGGCCTTGGCCTCGACGGTGAATGCTCCACCGAAAATGGAGTAGGTAGCACTTCCGTCGCCGCTGACTGCGATGACGTCGTTGTGCAGACCGGATCCCAGGCGTGCTGCGAGACGACCAGCGACCTCTTTGCCTTCGATGCTGGCGGCTGTGAAGATCGCCGCCGGACTCACTGACTCGGCGAGGGCAGACAGCACGTCGACCTTCGGGGTGATGACGAATCCGTCGATGTCGTCGGACTCGGCGGCGTAGATCTTCTCAGCGCCTGCTTCGGTCAGTGCGTCGGCCAGCTTGTCGGTCGTTCCTGCCGGACCGGTGACGACTGCCGACGGCTCACCGAGAGCCCGAGCCGCGGTGATCAGTTCGGTACTGACCTTCTTCAGTGTTCCTTCGACGTGCTCCACGAGCACGAGTACTTCTGCCATGACTTGCTCTCCTTGCGTGGTCTACGCGGCGTTTCGGGTCACTCCTGCGGTGTGCGCTCCCGCAGGTGGGGCGAGATCAGATGATCTTCTGGCCTACGAGGTAGGTAGCGATCTTGTCGCCGCCGTCGCCCTCGTCGGTAACCCGCTCGCCTGCGGTCTTGGGAGGCTTGGGGGTGGAGGACGTGACGGTCGTTCCTGCGTTCTCGACTCCGACGATGCCGTCCTCGACGCCGATATCGGCGAGCGTGATCGTCTGTACCGTCTTCTTCTTCGCGGCCATGATGCCCTTGAAGGACGGGAAGCGCGGCTCGTTGATCTTCTCGGTGACGCTGACGATCGCGGGCAGCGCTGCTTCGAGACCGAAGATGCCTTCGTCCGTCTCGCGTTCGCCCGAGACCTTGCCCGCATCCACAGTCAGCTTGCGCAGCTGGGTG
The DNA here is from genome assembly GCF_037327425.1 of Rhodococcus sovatensis. Classification (NCBI taxonomy): domain Bacteria; kingdom Bacillati; phylum Actinomycetota; class Actinomycetes; order Mycobacteriales; family Nocardiaceae; genus Rhodococcus; species Rhodococcus sovatensis. The sequence goes on from NZ_CP147846.1 coordinate 2,616,474, forward strand.
AGGGCGGGGATCTGCAAGTACTCGGCGATGATCGCGGGCACGGCGCCGGTGCGGCCGTCGGTGGCCTCGTTGCCTGCGATGATCAGGTCGGCAGGCTCGTCGTTCTCGAATGCGACATTGCCGAGAGCAGCGGCGAGTGCGTATGCAGTCTGGATGGCGTCCGAACCGTGGAGCGAAGGGTCGTTCAGGTGGACCGCGCTGTCGGCGCCCATCGAGAGCGCCTTGCGGATCGCGTCGGTTGCGCGGTCGGGGCCTGCTGACAGAACCTTCACCTCGCCGCCCTGAGACTCCTTGATGAGCAGAGCTTCCTCGACAGCGCGCTCGTTGATCTCGTCGAGCACTGCGTCTGCCGCCTCACGGTCGAGCGTGAAGTCGCCGTCGGTGAGCTTGCGCTCGGACCACGTGTCGGGAACCTGCTTGATCAAAACAACGATGTTCGTCATGGGTCTGCGTCGACCTCCTGGTCATGTTCCGCTGATTCGTCGGGGTGAATCGTCTAGCACTTAATGGGTTCTTGCTGTTCTAGGCCCTGCCGTAGATTACCCCAAGTTTAGTTACTGGTGGGTAACTTACCGCAATTCCGATCTGACCATACATCGCACCCTCCTGTCCGGACGCCACCGCCGATAGTTGTGGACCGGGCGAGGCGCTACCCTCTCGTCGGTGAGCGATTCATCATCAGCCGACGCCTCCGTGGAACCGCGGCCCGAGACACTTCCCCTCACCGGGGAGCGCACTGTGCCCGGCATCGCCCAGGAGAACTACTGGTTCCGCCGGCACGAGGTCGTGTACGAGAAGTTGTTGACGCACTGCACCGGGCGCGTAGTTCTGGAAGCTGGATCCGGAGAAGGCTACGGCGCCAACATGATTGCCGACGTTGCCGCATCGGTGACCTGCCTCGACTACGACGCTTCGGCAGCCGACCACGTACGTGGTCGCTACCCGAGGGTCGGCATGCTGCGAGGAAACTTGGCACAGCTTCCGTTCGCCGACAACTCCGTTGATGTCGTCGTCAACTTCCAGGTCATCGAGCACCTCTGGGATCAGGGCCAGTTCCTCGACGAGTGCTTCCGAGTCCTGACGCCAGGAGGAGCGCTGCTGATCAGCACGCCTAACCGGATCACGTTCTCGCCGGGTCGCGACACACCGCTCAACCCTTTCCACACTCGCGAACTGAACGCCGACGAGCTCACCGAACTGCTTGTCGAGAGCAACTTCGTCGTACAGACGATGACGGGTGTGCACCACGGGAGGGTGCTACGCGAACTCGACGCCAAACACGGCGGGTCGTTCATCGATGCTCAGATCGAACGCGCGCTCGCCGGTGAGGACTGGCCTGCGGACCTCACTGCCGACGTCGCCGCGATTTCGACGGCCGACTTCGATATCGACCCGTCCGACATGTACGGCAGCCTCGATCTCGTGGCCATCGCGGTGAAACCGGGCCAACAGTCTGCGCTGAGCGGTTGAGCACGCCTTCACCGACGGTGACCGAACCGGGGATGTTCGCCCTCGTTCTGCACTCTCATCTCCCCTGGCTCGCCAACCACGGCCGGTGGCCGGTCGGCGAAGAGTGGCTGTACCAGTCGTGGGCAGGTTCCTATCTGCCGTTGACAGACATGCTCACGGCGCTCGCCGACGAGGGCCGCACGCACCTACTGACCTTGGGCATCACACCCGTGCTGGCCGCTCAGCTTGACGATCCGCACTGCTTGTCAGGAATGCATCACTGGCTCGCCAACTGGCAGCTTCGCGCGCACGAGGCGACCGATCGTGATCTGTCGAGTCGCGAGCACCGTTCCGCCGCACAGGCTCTCGCCACCTTCGAAACTCGGTGGCGGCACGGCGGATCGCCGGTTCTGCGCCCTCTCGTCGATGCAGGAACCGTCGAAATGCTCGGTGGGCCTCTGGCACATCCGTTCCAGCCGCTCATGGACGAGCGCCTCCGGGAATTCTCCCTGTCCGAGGGCTTGGCCGACGCGCGCATGCGTCTGGGCACGCGACCCGACGGGATCTGGGCGCCGGAGTGTGCCTACGCGCCCGGCATGGAACGAGGTTATGCAGACGCCGGGGTCACCCATTTCATGGTCGACGGCCCCGCGCTACGCGGAGACACGAGCCTGGGAAGACGGGTGCGCGATTCCGACGTTGTCGCCTTCGGTCGCGACCTCGAGGTCAGTTACCGCGTGTGGTCACCGAAGTCCGGCTACCCGGGCCACTCCGCCTACCGGGATTTCCACACCTACGACCACGCAACAGGACTCAAGCACGCGCGAGTGACCGGCCGGGGAGTCGAGTCGGCAGACAAAGCCCCCTACGACCCCGAGGCTGCGTCGGCTGCCGTCGACAAACACGTCACCGATTTCGTCGATACCGTCCGTCGTCGCCTTCGCAGCGAATCGAATCGAATCGGCCGACCCGCACTCGTCGTCGCTGCGTTCGACACCGAACTGTTCGGCCACTGGTGGTTCGAGGGGCCCGTGTGGCTCGAACGGGTGCTGCGCGCGCTCCCCGAAGCGGGTATCGATGTCGGAACACTCGCGGACGCACGCGACAGGGGCTTCGTCGGGGCTCGCGTCGATCTGCCCCTGTCATCGTGGGGCTCCGGCAAGGACTGGCGAGTCTGGAACGGTGAGGCCGTCCAGGACCTCGTCGGTCTCAATGCAGAGGTCACCGCGACGGCACTCGACGCCATCGACAAAAGCCGGGACCATTCCTTCGGCAAGCCCGAATTGCGCAACCGAGTGAACGACCAGATGGTGCGTGAGACACTGAACACAATCGCAAGCGACTGGGCGTTCATGGTCAGCAAGGATTCTGCCGCCGAATATGCACGTCAGCGAGCGCATGTTCACGCGCATGCTCTGCGAGAGATCGCCGATGCGACCGAACGCGGCCACGCCGGCCGCGCGGCCGAACTCGCTGAGCAGTGGAATCGGGCGGATGGCCTCTTCCCAGCGCTCGATGCACGGCGATTGCGCACGGATCGACCGTTCGGAGGGGAGCGCTGAAGTTGAAGGTCTTGATGGTGTCGTGGGAATACCCACCGGTCGTGGTCGGCGGCCTCGGCCGGCATGTCCATCATCTTGCGACCGAATTGGTCCGGTCGGGCCACGAGGTCGTCGTGCTCGCGCGTCGTCCAACCGGGACCGATGCATCGACGCACCCGACCCATCACCGCATCGAGGACGGTGTGCTGGTCGTCGCGGTTGCCGAGGACCCCGCTCACTTCGTCTTCGGCGAGGACATGCTGGCATGGACGCTGGCGATGGGGCACGCCATGGTGCGTGCAGGCATCGCGCTCGGCAAGCCCGGACTCGGTGAGGGATGGACGCCCGACGTCGTTCACGCACACGACTGGCTCGTCGCCCACCCCTCCATCGCGCTGGCGGAGCACTTCGACGTGCCGCTTGTGTCCACGATCCACGCGACCGAGGCAGGCAGGCACAGCGGCTGGATTTCCGGCCCCGTCAACCGGCAGGTGCACTCGATCGAGTGGTGGCTCGCCAACGATTCCGACGCTGTCATCACGTGCTCGGCATCCATGAAGGACGAAGTGACGCGACTGTTCGGCATCCGGGATTCGTCCGTCGCAGTGATCAGGAACGGAATCGATATCCGCACCTGGACTTTCCGACGTCGCGAGCCGCGACAGGAGCCGGCGAAGCTGCTGTACGTGGGGCGACTCGAATACGAGAAGGGCATTCAGGACGCAATAGCCGCGATGCCCCGCATTCGCCGCAGCCACCCTGGCACCACCCTGCACATCGCCGGTGAAGGCACCCAGTTCGGATGGCTGGCTCAATTGGCCCGGACACATCGCGTCGCACGGGCTGTCTCGTTCCTCGGCTCGCTGGATCACACCGAGCTACTCGGCTGGCTGCACGGCGCCGACGCGATCGTCCTGCCCAGTCGGTACGAGCCGTTCGGGATCATTGCTCTGGAAGCTGCGGCGGCCGGAACCCCGCTCGTGGCGTCGACCGCAGGTGGCCTCGGCGAGGCGATCGTCGACGGCGTCACCGGGTTGTCGTTCGAACCGGCCGACGTCGGTGGACTCGCGACCGCAGTCCGACGGGTGCTCGACAACGTGGATGCAGCTCAGGATCGGGCGGAGGCCGCCAGGAAGCGCCTCACCGTCGATTTCGATTGGAAGCATGTCGCCGACGCAACGGCGCAGGTGTACCTCGCGGCCAAGCGGAAAGTTCGATATCCGCTGGCCCGGCCCGTCATCGTCGAACGTGCTCTACCCGAAAGAAGCTGAGTCTCCCCTGGCTGTCTCGGCAGCCTTGAGTGCTTTCTTTCGCTCGATGTCTTCCAGCGCCGCGATGTATTCCGCTCGCTTCGCGGCCCCGGCTTCCCAGTCGGCCTTGCGATTGCGAACGACTTTCGCCGGAGCACCGACTGCGATGCTGTAGTCCGGAATCGTGCCTTTGACCACGGCGTGGGCACCCAGAACACAACCGCGCCCGACGCTTGTCTCGCGAAGGACGGTGACCTTTGCCGCGATCCAGGTATCCGGACCGATCCGTACCGGCCCCTTGACGATTCCCTGGTCCTTGATGGGCGTCGTCACGTCGTCCATCCGATGGTCGAAGTCGCAGATGTAGCACCAGTCCGCGACGAGCGTGGATGCGCCAATCTCGATGTCGAGGTAGGTGTTGACGACGTTGTCCTTCCCGAACACCACCTTGTCGCCGATGCGCAGCGAGCCTTCGTGGCAGCGGATCGCGTTCCCGTCACCGATATGAACCCAACGGCCGATCTCCAACCTCGACAGCTCCGGCGTCGAATGAATCTCGACGTTCTTCCCCAGGAACACCATTCCGCGAAGAATGACGTGAGGGTTCGCTGCCTTGAACCGGGCGAGACGGTAGTACCGGACCAAATACCACGGGGTGTACGCCTTGTTGTGCAGGACCCAGCGCAGTGAGTCGAGTGTGAGGAAGCGCGCCTGATCTTCGTCGCGTCGCCTGGATCCGCGCCACCGTGAACGCAGCGGTGCGTTCCACATGCTCGTCATACCGACACACCCTAATGGGACAGGAGTGGAGCCTGCGGAACGACCCACGCAGCCGGGAGTGGAGCCTGCGGAACGACCCACGCAGCCGGGGAGCCGCTTTCCTGATAGGCGCGGTCGCCGGGATAGTCTTTGTGCTTGACACGTGGGGATCGAGGACGAGGGAGTTACACAAGGTGCTTGGCCGCAGAGCTGGTTTCACGCGTGTGGTCACGCTGGCGACTGTCGCAGCATTGAGCGTCGTTGCGTGTGGGAGCGATGAGGACACCATCGACGCGTTCGCCGCCGGTGGCTGGCCGGTTGCCCACGGTGACGCTCGCAACAGCAGCACCACCGACCTCTCCGGCTTGGCCGATGCATCCCTCGACTGGACGCGTCCGTTGGGGGGCGCTGTCATCGCACCGCTCTCGATCGCGTCGACCGGCCAGATGTTCGTCGGCGCCTACACCGAATCCGGTTGCAACCTCTTCTCGTTCGAGATCGATTCCGGCCGTAAGCGCTGGTGTAACCGCATCGGTCCGTCGGTCGCGACCGCAACGCCGCTCGTGGATTCGGTCGCCAATATCTACGTAGCGGACGACGGTGGGTTCTCCTCGTACAACGATCACGGCCAGCTGCGGTGGCGCACACCTACCTACGGTGTTCCCAGGTCGGCTCAGTTCCTGGGCGATGGAAGCGTTCTCGCGGTCACTCAGTTCGGGCAGATGAACGTCCTGGACACTCAGACTGGTCAGACTGTTGTGCCTATCCATGATCTCGTCGCGCTTCCGGACTTCCTCGCCTCGCCGGATACCGACTTCTTGCCCCCGGATACCGGGCTGGAGGACTGCGCGACCGGATCGCCGGAGTGTGCGGTGCCCGCAACACCCGCCGTCGATCTCGATGCGTCCGAAATTCTCCTCGTTCTGTGGCGCCCCGGTGCCATTGCACCGCAACTGGTGTCGCTGCACTACGACGCTTCGGCTACACCCGCGATCACCGAGACGTGGTCGTCGGATTTGCTTCCTGCCGCTGTGACGTCGAGTCCGGTGCTGTCCAGTGACGGAGATACTGTCTATCTCGCTGACGTCGACGGTCGGCTGAGCGCGTTCGATACCTCGAACGGTTCGGTGAAGTGGACGTTCGGAGCTGGATTCGGAAACGGGGGCACGCCGTCGGTGTCGTCCGACGGGTACATCGTTCCGGTCGGCGGCGATACGGGTATGCGTGCTGTCCGTGACGACGGAGACAGCGCTAGCGTGGCATGGACGCGAGATGACCTGCAGCAGTTGGGAACTCCCGTGCAGACTACGGACAACACGCTCGTGACCGTTACCGGCCGTGGCGATGAGCTGTACCTGACCTCGCTCGATTCCGGCACCGGGGAGACGATCTCGGACCGAGCGCTTCCAGGCGCGGCAGGATTCACCATCGGCACATCGATCGGTCCGGACGGCCAGGTGGTCACCGCGTCCTACCTCGGTGAAATCTTCACCTACGCACCGTGATGCGTTCGGCCCGGTTCTCGTGCCGCACAGATGAAGGCCACGCCTGATCTCTCGATGCGGGTGATGATCACCGACAGTGCAACATCGCCCTTCAACTTCAGGCGCGGTCGGAGTACAGCCGGATCGACATCGATCCCCCGCACCAGGATCTCCACGGATCCACACCCGTGGCTCGTCAACGCTTGGCGCAGCGTCTTCTCCGAAAATTTGATTCTCTCGAGAATCCTGAATCCGTTGACTCCCATGGGCACGGAGTCTCCCGTCAGGTAGGCGATTCGAGGATCCAACTGCCACAACCCGTGCTTGGCCGCGTAGTGGCGCACCAGCCCGGCGCGCACCACGGCACCGTCGGGATCGACGATCCACGAACCCGGATTCGCGGCTTCGATGTCGTCGGGCTCTGCGTCGGTGATCTCGTAGTTCCATCCGTCCGACGTCAACACCGATGCACGCCGACCGACTGTGGAATCGGTGAGACCCGACGACCACAGGCACGCTTCCTTGACGCCGCCGTCCAAGGACACCAATTCGATCTCGCCGTCCCACTCCAGCGCGTCGAAGTCGAGGCCTGGAGCACATTTCACGACGAGATCCCTGCGCGCGTAACTCTCGAGCAGCGCGGGCAGCGGTGGCTCGAGCGCCGCCGGGTCGTAGGTTCGTTTGCCTCCCGAACGTCGTCCTGGGTCGGCGAGCACGACTGTCCCGTGAGAGGTCGGTGTGAGTGCGTCGGCGCGCAGCACGGCTGCGCCGGGAACGTTGAGTGCCGCCATCCGCAGTCGCACAGCGTCCAGATCGCTGCCGATCACCAGACCCGGCGTTCTCGTCAGAGCCGCGAGTTCGGTACCGATGGAGCACGTGACGTCGTGCACGTCGCGTCCCGCCAGACGCTCTGCCCGACGCTCAGCGATGACCGACGGCGTCGCCTGCTGGACAGCATCGTCGGTCAGCAGCCAACTGCCCACATCCGACAGCTTGCTCCGTGCCTTTCGCCGGAGGCTTGTGGTCTCCACCAACGAGGCTGCGCGGTCTCCGAACGACCCTCGCGCCTTCGCAATGTCGGCGAGCATCGAGGCCTTCGTCAGGGGCAGTTCTTCGATCCGGCGTAGTGCAGCGGCACCGACATCGCTGGACAAGTAGTCGATGTCGGTGCCGTCGAACTCGTAGGGCATCTTGTGAGCGGGGAAATCAGTCGGACTTCACTCCGGTGATCATCACGTTGTAGAAGAAGCTGCGTGGAACCACGTGCTCGAGGACGTTCTCGTCCACCCAGCTCAAGGTCTTCCACCCGCCGAACGCGAACCGCGCCCAATTCCAGCCGAGCTTCTCGGCCGGAACCGCCGCCTCGAATGTGCGTACCGGCCAGCCGAGCAACGCAGCTGCAAATTCCTCGGTCTGCGCCTGAACCTGGACGGCCCCGGCGCTGCGGGCGATGTTCTCTAGATCCGTCGGATCGAACGTGTGCAGGTCGACGACGGCTTCGAGCGCTGCAGCGCGTGAGGACTCGTCGAGTTCCTCCTGCGGCTTGCGCCAACTCGCGAGGAACGGCAACTTGGTGGCCCTGGTCGTTGCCTCCCACGTGAGTCGCCCGAGCCACCGCGCATAGAAGTTGCCTACCGTGGTGGGCTCACCGGCGAACACGAATCGTCCGCCGGGCTTGAGCACTCGGAGCACTTCACGCAGTGACTGCTCCACGTCGGGAATGTGGTGCAGCACCGCATGCCCGACAACCAGGTCGAATGTGTTGTCCTCGTACGGGATGGTTTCGGCGTCCGCGACCCGTCCATCTACATCCAAATTCAGGTGCTCGGCGTTGCGAAGCGCGACCTTGACCATGCCGGGTGACAAATCCGTCACCGACCCCTTGTCGGCAACCCCGGCCTGCATGAGATTGAGAAGGAAGAAGCCGGTTCCGCAACCCAACTCCAGTGCGCGCCCATGCGGAAGTGCGTCCTGTGCGCTCGGTTGTCCGCTGACTGCCTGGTCGAAGCGACCACGCGCGTAGTCGATGCAACGCTCGTCGTACGAGATCGACCACTTGTCGTCGTACGTCTCCGCTTCCCAGTCGTGATAGAGCACCTGAGCAAGCTTGGTGTCACTGCGCGCGGCCTCGACCTGCTCGGCGGTGGCGTGCGGATTGGGCGCGGGGTCGCTCGGAGCGTCCGGAACCACGTGCAGGGTGGCGTCGGAGTTACCGTCGTGCGGGCTTGCAGTCATGAGGGCAGCCTACTATCCAGTAGAGAATGAACAAGTTCTAGTTTGTCAGCCGAGATCATTCCCCGACGAACTCGGCCTTGCCCGGTCCGTTGGCGATGAACGATTCCATACCGATGGTGCGATCTTTCGTGGCGAACAACGCGGCGAACTGCTGAGCTTCGATCTTGAGGCCAGTGCCCAGGTCGGCGTCGAGCCCCTGATCGATCGACGCCTTCGCGGCGGCGAGCGCCCGCGAGGCGCCCGTAGTGAACTGCGACGCCCACTTCCGTGCCGCGTTGTACACCTCGTCGGGAGCGACCACCTCGTCGACCAGTCCGATGCGCAGGGCCTCCTCGGCACCGACGAATCGGCCGGTGAACACCATGTCCTTGGCCTTGCTCGGACCCACCAATCGCGCGAGGCGCTGGGTACCACCTCCGCCCGGAATGACGCCCAACAGCACCTCGGGCACCCCGAGCTTCGCGTTGTCCCCGGCGATGCGCCGATCTGCACCCAACGCCACTTCGAGCCCGCCGCCGAGTGCGTATCCGGTGATCGCGGCGACGACCGGCTTCGGTATGCCTGCCAACGAACCGAGCGCGGACTGGAGATCACCGATGATGTCGGTCATCTGAGCCGGCGTCAGCTCGACCATTTCCTTGATGTCCGCTCCCGCTGCGAAGACTTTCTCCCCGCCGTAGACGATGACCGCTCGGACGGCGGAATCGACGGTCGCCGCGCGCGCAGCGGCACGAATCTCCTCCTGGACCTGACGGTTCAACGCATTCATCGGAGGACGGTCCAACCGGATCGTGCCGATGCCGTCTGATACCTCGAGAGTCACGAACTCAGCCATGTTCGCACACGCTACCGGTGCCGGTCCTTGTCTCCGGCCCACGGGTGCGCACTGCCCGCGTAGTAGTTGTCCTGGCCGGGAAATTCGACCCGTATTTCGCCGTCGACGTGGTAGAGATTCGGCTGTATCGGGGCGATGTCGGGGGATGTAGCAAGCACGTCGGCCACCGAGGAGAACTCCGTCAACCCGGACAACTGACTCCACGTCGGTGGCAGCAGAACCGTGCTGCCCGCACGCCAGTCGGTGAGCGCAGACTCGGGAGACCGCCACCCCACCGATGCAGCCTCCGTGGTTGCGCCGTCGGCGAACTGGCCCTCCGGTTGGACTGCGACGAAGAACCTGGTGTCGTAGCGACGTTTCTCGCCGACGGGTGTAATCCAGTTCGACCACGGACGCAGTAGATCCGCTCGAAGCACGAGTCCATTGCGGGTGAGGAACTCGCCGAACGTCTGCTCACGCCGCTCGAGTGCACCCCGATCGTCATCGTAGACCTCCGTATCGGTCACCACGGTATCGGCGGTGCGCCCGGCCAGCAGAATTCCGCACTCCTCGAACGTCTCCCGGGCGGCGGCGCACACGAGAGCTGCTGCCTTCCGCTCGTCGACTGCGAATTTGCTCGCCCACCAGGACGGCGGGGGGCCGGCCCAGGCAAGATCGGAATCCGCATCGGAGATGTCGACGCCACCCCCGGGGAACACGGTCATGCCGCCGGCGAATGCCATGCCACCGACCCGCTCCAGCAGAAAGACCTCGATGCCGTCGTCGCGGTTCTGCAGGAGGATGACGGTCGAGGCATCGCGGACTGGTGCTGCCTCGGTGGGCGGGAGCTCGGTGGAAGACACCTGCTCGAAACTACAACGCCGTGAAGTCGGACTCCTCAGCGGCGGTGCTGACCGGAGGCCCTGGTGCGTCGCGCGAAGAATCGCCCGTCGACACGGTCCAGGGTGATGGACTGACTGAACGCCTCGGTGAGGTTCTCCGCCGTGATGACGTCGTCGACGAAACCCTTGGCGACCACGCCGCCTTCCTTCAGTAGCAGCGCATGGCTGAAGCCGGGTGGGATTTCTTCCACATGGTGCGTGATCAGCACCGTTGCCGGCGCATCCGGATCGGCGGCGAGATCGGCCAGACGTGCGACGAGTTCCTCACGTCCACCGAGGTCGAGACCGGCGGCGGGTTCATCGAGGAGGAGCAGCTCGGGATCGGTCATGAGTGCACGCGCGATCAGTACGCGCTTTCGCTCACCTTCGGACAGAGTCCCGTACGTCCGCTGGGCCAGGTGCTCGGCGCCGAGGCTCTCCAACATCTCGACGGCACGCTCGGTGTCCATGTCGTCGTAGCGCTCACGCCAGCGACCGAGGACGCTGTACCCCGCCGAGACGACCAGATCGCTGACTATCTCGTCGGCAGGAATGCGATGAGCCAGGGCGGAGGACGACAGACCGATCCGAGGTTTCAGGTCGGCGATGTCGGCCTTGCCCATGACCTCGCCGAGCACATGCGCTGTGCCGGAGGTGGGATGAACTTCGGCCGCGGCGATGCGCATCAACGACGTCTTGCCCGCGCCGTTCGGCCCGAGAACGACCCATCGTTCGTCGAGTTCCACCTGCCAGGTCACCGGGCCGACGAGTGTTACTCCACCCCGCCTGATGAGAACGTCGTTGAAATCGATGAGCAGATCGGGATCCGGTTCAGACACGTTGTCCATCTTGTCGCACATCCGGCGCGCTTACACGGCAGGATCTCCATGCGTGTCGTCCAATTCTCATCACACTGCGCGTCAGACAGTCAGCCACCCTGCCCGCGCGGACTTCCCTGCCCCGGGATCAGCGTTCCCCCTCGGGGCGACCGCCACCAAAGGTGGTACGCAATTCGCAGTCCACTCCCCCGACGCCGAAGGTGTCGAGATCTGCCTCGTCGACGACGACGGCAGCGAGCGGCGCGTCGAACTGCGCAGTCGAACCTTCGGAATCTGGCACGGATTCGTCCCCGGCGTCGAGCCTGGAGAGCGGTACGGGATCCGAGCGCACGGCCCGTGGGATCCATCGAACGGACGTCGTTTCAACGCGCACAAGATTCTGCTGGATCCGGCCGCTCGGCAGATCACCGGGCGTCTCGGGACCGCCACCGCGCTCCTGCCCTACGACGACGAGCCATTCGGCCAGGCAAGCAAGGTCGACTCGCTCGGCCACATGCCGCTGTCCGTGGTCACCTCGGCGCCTACCGGTCGACTGCTCCACCGACCGGCAGTGCCGTGGGATCGAACCGTTCTGTACGAGCTGCACGTGGGCGCGTACACGGCCCGGCACCCCGGTGTGCCGATCAGCCATCGTGGCACCTATCTCGGCCTGACGGCACCAGCGGTGCTGGAACATCTCACTCGGCTGGGCGTGACGACCGTGGAACTCCTGCCGGTACAGGCGATGCTGACCGAATCGGACGTACGTGCTCGCGGGATGCGCAATCACTGGGGCTATTCGACCGGTGCCTACTTCGCGCCGGATCCTCGGTTCGCCTCGGTTCCGGGCAACGAGATCTCCGAATTCAAGGTGATGGTCGACGCACTGCATTCGGTCGGAATCGAAATCGTCCTCGACGTTGTCTACAACCACACGTGCGAGTCGTCCGTTGCCGGGCCGTCGATCAGTTGGCGCGGGCTCGACGCACCCGGGTACTACTTGCTCGACGGCCGCGGGTACGACGTCGACCTCACCGGCTGCGGAAACACGCTGGACTCGGCGTCACCTGCCGTCGTACGCATGGTGTGCGACAGCCTCCGATACTGGGCCGAGGAGATGGGCGTCGACGGATTCCGATTCGACCTCGCCAGCACCCTTGGCCGACCAGGTGGATGGCGATTCGATTCTCGCGCTCCGCTTCTCACTGCCATCACCACCGATCCGGTCCTGTCGAGTCGAAAGTTGATCGCCGAGCCGTGGGATGCCACCGGAGCCGGCTACGAGGTGGGTGGATTCGGCAGCATGTGGTCGGAATGGAACGACCGATACCGTGACACCGTACGTCGGTTCTGGTCCGGGCAATCCGGCGTCAGGGAACTCGCGTCGAGGCTTGCCGGCTCGGAGGACATCTACGGCGGTGGCGTCCGAAAGCCATGGGCATCGGTCAATTTCGTCACCGCACACGACGGTTTCACCGTCCACGATCTGGTGTCGTACTCGCACAAGCACAACGAGGCGAACGGCGAGGAGAACCGAGACGGCACCGACAACAATCTGTCCAGCAATCATGGGGTCGAGGGCCCGACCACCGATCCATCGATCCTCTCTGCGCGTGCTCGCCACGCACGTGCACTGCTTGCGACGCTCACCCTGTCGACCGGCACGCCGATGCTTCTCGGCGGAGACGAATTGGGACACACTCAATTCGGCAACAACAATGCCTACTGCGTTCCCACCGACGCCGCTGCCGCCGACTCGTGGGCGATCGAGTGGTCGGACATCGACACCGACCTGGTCGCGTTCGTCACACGGTTGCTGCGCATCCGACGCAGCGCGCCTTCACTCCGCCAACAGGAATTCTTCATCGGTCGCGACACCCTGACCGGCAGGCCGGATCTCGTGTGGTTCGATGCGTTCGGGCACGAGATGAGTACGGAATCCTGGAACGACGACTCCGTGCGAACGATGCAGGCATGGGTGGACGGTGGCGACGTCCGCTCCTACTTTCCTGACGGCGTGCCCGTGGACGACGCCAGTTCGTTGTTGATCGTGCACTCCGGTGGTCCGACGGAAGTCTCGTTGGCCTGCCCGAGCTGGGCGGCAACACGATTCGTTCCAGTCTTCGATTCCTCGTCGGCGGACGGAGTGCCCGCGGACTCCTCCCCCATCGAAGCAGGTTCGTCGATCGCACTGTCCGGTGCGACGGTGCTCGTTCTGCGCAGCGACGGTAAGTAGGTCATGAACAGCTGAACCAGCGGCCCGATTCCTAACGCGTACAACAGAGTTCCTACTCCGACATTGCCACCGAGCAGCCAACCTGTCGCGACCACAACCAATTCGATGCACGTGCGAACCAAGCGGATGGACAGACCGGTACGCGCGACGAGTCCCGTCATCAGGCCGTCGCGCGGCCCCGGGCCCATCTCTGCGCCGATGTACAACGCAGTCGCGAACGCGTTCATGACGATCCCGGTCGTCAGCAGCGCTACCCGCGCTGCCACGCCGTCGACCGCAGGGAGCAAACTCAGTGAGACGTCGACCGACACAGCGATGACCACCACGTTGCTCACGGTGCCCAAGCCTGGCTTCTGCCGCAGCGGGATCCACGCGAGCAGAACCACGAGTCCGGTCAATGCGGTGATCATCCCGAAGCTCAGTGGCAGGTGCCTGCTTACACCCTGATGGAACACGTCCCACGGGTCGAGGCCGAGGCTCGCGGTCACCATCAACGCCATCGAGAGACCGTAGAGCCAGAGCCCGACATAGAGCGCAAACAGACGGACAGTGAGTTCTCGGGCGCGGCGGTTCGATCGCATGCCGTCCAGTGTCATCGCTTACTGGCATCTTCAGAAACAGCCAGTTCGACGACAGTGGACCCTGATCAGAGTTCAGGGCGCCACATTGCGATGACGGTCATGGACCCCGGGGCTACCTCGGTGAAGCCCGCGTCCCGCACAGCAACTGCTCGTCCTTCGTCGACAAGAGCTTGGGCGCGTCGCCACTGATTCTCGTCGGCATCGCGAACCGAACAAGCAAAGTCGGAGTTCGACCAGTGCGCACACTGCCCGACGGTCATCGAACCGGCGAGCAACATCGACGCATGTCCCACCTGCGCGGCCGCCTTGCCGACAGTCATCTTCAGAGTCGGGTCGATCCACAACACAGGTCTGTCCGGAGGTGGAGGGCCTGGTTCGTCGTGCTCCAGATCAGTGCCGCCGATCTGGAGGCGCTTGATTCGTGGATCGAGATCACCGACTCTGCCTGGTACGAACGCGCGCGCCTGGGCTTCGCCGACCTCGACGGTCACACCCGGAACGTCTTGAGCGGCCACCCACTGGGCACCGCGGGCCCGGCGGGCAACTTTTCGAATGCGAGCACCCGTCCACGCCAGGAAGCACTCCTCCCACTCGCCGCCCGGTCCGACTCGTTCGTCGAGACACAGAGCCACCGCGGCCGACGCTGCGGCTTCGAGAAGACGGCTGCGCGACGGCGGGTCTGCTTTGGGGATGTGCAGGACCACTGGCATGGCGAGCACGTCCGCGGGATCCGGTGGATCCGCACGTCCGCCATAGCCACGCGCAAGAACCGAGTGGCGCTGCGCCAAGGTACTTAGGGGCCCTTCGTCCACCGGGACGTCCGTCACAGGATCGGGACGCGGCGGACACCACCGTCGACGGCATCGGCCGCCTCGATCTCACCGCGGGTGACTCCGAGCATGAACAGAACGGCATCGAGATAGGGATGCGAAATCGCCGTGTCCGCGATTTCCCGGAGCGCAGGCTTCGCATTGAATGCCACGCCGAGACCTGCGGCTGTCAACATGTCGATGTCGTTTGCACCATCGCCCACTGCGACCGTCTGTTCCATCGGTACGCCGGACTGGGCTGCGAACTCGCGCAGCGCCGTCGCTTTGGCGGCGCGATCGATGACCTCGCCGACTACCCGTCCGGTGAGCTTGCCGTCGACGATCTCAAGCGTGTTCGCCTTGACGAAGTCCAATTCGAGTTCGTGGGCAAGATTGTCGATGACTTGACGGAAGCCTCCGGAGACGACGCCACAGTGATAGCCGAGTCTCCGCAAAGTACGAATCGTGGTCCTCGCGCCAGCCGTCAGCTCGAGCTCCTCGCTCACCTCGTCGATGACCGACGCGTCGAGTCCCGCCAACGCCTGTACCCGCTGGTGCAGCGATTCGGTGAAGTCGATCTCCCCGCGCATCGCCGACTCGGTCACCTTGCGCACTTCCTCCTCGCGACCTGCCTTCGCGGCAAGCATCTCGATGACCTCCCCCTGGACAAGAGTGGAGTCCACGTCGAACACGATGAGACGCTTGGACCGACGAGAGATTCCCTCGCGCTCGACCGCCACGTCGACGCCGACGCCGGCTGCAATCTCGGAGAGACCGGTCCGGAGTTGGCGATCGGCATCCGGCGAGGTGTTGGTTGCGGTGACCAACAATTCGAGACCGGTGACCGGGTAGTCGGCGACACCGCGGATCGAATCGATGTTCGCGCCCTGCCTCGCGAGCTCGCGGGAGATTGTGCTGAACGCACGCGCGGTGACCGGACGTCCGAGCACGACCACCACGTGCGTTGCCAACACACGATTGCCGACCGGGTCGGCCCCGATCTCGACGTCGACGTGGACGCCGACGGTCGCCATCGCTTCCTCCAGTTCTTCCTGGAGTTCCTCGGGGTCGTTGGGACACGTCAGCAACACACCGAGGGTCAACCGACCACGTATGACGACTTGCTCGACGTCGAGAAGGCTCACCTGGTGGCGCGAAAGTGCCGCGAACAGGACTGAGGTGACACCCGGCTTGTCCGGGCCTGTCACCGTGACGAGTACAGCGGTGTCCGATGACGGCACCGATTCTCCCTTCCTGCACGACGGTTCCCGATTCGGGCCGTCGAAGTTGTGACTGGTTCGCTTCACGGACATTGTCGCAAGCGAAGAGCCCCGCCCGGGTACCGGGAGGGGCTCTTCGTGTTTGTCGATAGCTTACTTCGGATCCGGGTCGCCGGAGTGTTCGTGGTCGCTGGTGGACAGTGGTGCGCGGCGTGCCTGTTCGAGGACTTCGGTGGTCTGTCCTCCGTGACTGCCCGGTCCGACGTGGGCTTCGGCGCGGAGCCGTTCGACCATGTGCGGATAGTGCAGTTCGAACGCCGGCCGTTCGGACCGGATCCGTGGCAACTCCGTGAAATTGTGCCGCGGCGGCGGGCACGAGGTCGCCCACTCCAACGAGTTGCCGTAACCCCACGGATCATCGACAGTGACCACTTCCCCGTACCGGTAGGACTTGAACACATTCCACACGAACGGCAACGTCGAGGCACCGAGCACGAACGCACCGATCGTGGAAATGATGTTGAGCGTCGTGAACCCATCCGAAGCCAGATAATCCGCATACCGACGCGGCATACCTTCGTTCCCGAGCCAATGCTGCACCAAGAACGTGCCGTGGAACCCGAAGAACGTCAACCAGAAATGCCACTTACCGAGCGTCTCGTCCATCATCCGGCCCGTCATCTTCGGGAACCAGAAGTAGATACCGGCATACGTCGCGAACACCACCGTCCCGAACACCACATAATGGAAATGCGCGATCACGAAGTACGTATCGGTGACATGAAAATCGATCGGCGGGCTAGCGAGCAACACACCCGACAACCCACCGAAGAGGAACGTGATCAAAAACCCGATCGAGAACAACATCGGCGTCTCGAGCGTCACCTGACCACGCCACATCGTGCCGATCCAGTTGAAGATCTTCACCCCCGTCGGCACCGCGATCAAGAACGTCATGAACGAGAAGAACGGCAACAACACCGCACCAGTGGCATACATATGATGCGCCCACACCGCAATCGACAGCGCCGCGATCGCGATCGTCGCATAGATCAACGTGGTGTACCCGAACATCGGCTTACGCGAGAACACCGGGAAAATCTCCGACACGATCCCGAAGAACGGCAACGCGATGATGTACACCTCGGGATGACCGAAGAACCAGAACAAGTGCTGCCACAACAACACCCCACCAGTGGCCGGATCGAACAAATGCGCACCCAGATGACGATCGGCCGCCAACCCCAACAACGCCGCCGTCAACAACGGAAACGCCAACAAAATCAAAATCGACGTCACCAAAATGTTCCACGTGAAAATCGGCATCCGGAACATCGTCATACCCGGCGCCCGCAAACAAATCACCGTCGTGATCATGTTGACACCACCCAAAATGGTGCCCAAACCAGCCACAGCGAGGCCCATGATCCACAGATCAGCACCCACACCAGGCGAATGCAGAGCCGACGTGAGCGGGGTGTACGCCGTCCACCCGAAATCAGCAGCACCACCAGGAGTGATGAACCCAGCCGTGGTGATCAACGCACCGAACAGATACAACCAATACGAAAACGCATTCAACCGCGGAAACGCCACATCCGGAGCACCGATCTGCAACGGCAAAATGTAGTTCGCGAACCCGAACACGATCGGCGTCGCATACAACAGCAACATGATCGTGCCGTGCATCGTGAACAGCTGGTTGTACTGCTCATTGGACAGGAACTGCATCCCCGGCACAGCCAACTCGGCACGCATCAACAACGCCATCAAGCCACCGACGAGGAAAAACGCAATAGACGTCGCGATGTACATGATCCCCAACACCTTGGGATCAGTCGTCGTCACCGCCTTGTGAAGAAAAGAACCCTTCGGTCCCATCCGCGGCGGAAAAGGCCTCACCGCCGAAACAGCGGGAGTTGGCCTAGGCGCTAGGGCAGTCACTGATCCTCCTGAAGATGCGTACCACCCCTCTTGCAAGAGGTGGGACGTCCTGGTGTCTTGCGCTCCTCGAATCGTAGACCGTGCGGATGCTGAGCGCCGAACCGGTCCTACCGTGTGTCGTATTGGGGTGTCGCACCAGCATGAGGCACGTGCCGAGCGCCGACCGATGAGGTAGGGCTAACTTGTTTCACAGTCCGCTCCAGGCAATTCCACGCACGCAACCCGTAGTGGATAAGGTGTGACGGCATCCCACTCCCGTTAGGAACTTCACTGTTGACCGAACAGTCTTCTGTGCGCACCGCAGCCGTCACGCTGGCCGTCGGAGCGCTCGTCTTGGTTGCCGGGTGCTCGGGAGGCTCGACAGCCAGCGACAACGCGTCGACGATCGTCCGCAGCACGACCAACATCGCCGGTGCCGGCGTGGTGGGCAACGACCGCGAGACCGTCGGACTGTGCCCAGACATGGCACCGATGGATCCGACCGGCGTCGAGGGCTCGATCCGTCCGGTCGGCCACAGTGAAGGCATCACCGAGGTTCCGGCCGATCCGATGCGGGTGGTCGTACTGGATCCGGCGGCACTCGATGCGACATGCGCCCTTGGTGTGTGGGAGCGGGTCGTGGGCGCCTCCACGCTGAACCCCTTCTTCCGAGGCGACGGCGACCAGGAGCTGTACCTCGGCACCGGAATCGCGGAGATCCCCACCGTCGGGACGGTCGGTGCGCCCGACATCGATGCGATCGTCGGCCTCGAGCCCGACCTCATCATCGGCTCGGATTCCCTGGGGTCCGAGCTGTACGACTCCCTGACCGATATCGCCCCGACCGTGTTCACCTCCGCCGACGACGGCTGGAAAGGTGCGTTCCTGCAATCAGCCGCCGCCCTCGGCCGCGGAGGCACTGCCTTCGAGGAGTTGGCTCGCTTCAGCGCCGACGCCCAGCAGGTCGGCCGGGATGTCAACGCGAACCAGACTCAGGCATCCGTCGTTCGATTCCTTCCGGACTCGATCGTGTCCGACAGCCGCTCGTCCTTTGCAGGCGAAGTACTCGACGAGATCGGCGTGCAGCGCCCCCCGTCACAACGCGACGCTGCAACTGTGGTTCCCGCCGACGACCTCGCAGGCGCCGAAGGCGACATCGTCTACGTACGATTCGACGGAGACGACGGCGAAAGCTACGGCCGAAGTGTCATGACGAGCGACGCGTGGGAGGACCTGGGCTCGGCGAAGGACGGTCGCATCTTCGTCGTGAACGACACCGTGTGGTCCGGCAGCGGAGTCATGGCAGCGAGAGCAATCCTCGCGGACGTGACCAACTCGCTCAACGCCTACGTTTCCTGACATGCCGATCCCCGAATTCGTTCTGGCACTTCGCAGCAAGGTCGGCACGTCACCTCTGTGGCTCTCCGGGGTCAGCGCAGTGATCGTCGGTGACGACGGCCGGATACTCCTGACCCGTCGCCGCGACAACGGCAAGTGGGCCGTAGTGTCCGGGATCCTCGAACCCGGTGAGGAACCCGGGCCCGCGGCGTTGCGCGAGATCAGCGAAGAGACCGGCATCGAAGCCGAACTGGTGCGACTGACCAGCGTCGACGTCACCGACAAGATCACCTACCCGAACGGCGACGTCGCTCAATATCTGGACATCACGTTCCTGGCGCGGCACCTATCGGGCACCGCCGTCGTATCGGACGACGAGAATCTGGCGGTCGAATGGTTCGCCGTCGACGCTCTGCCCGACAACCTCGCCGACACCTCACGTCTGCGTATCGAGCACGCGCTCAGTGGCGTACCCGGGGCGTGGTTCCGCCGCTGATCGGGAGCCCGAGGCGGTTGCACTCCCCCATTTCGGTGACCGACTGTCTACTTCGGTCACCTGGCGGGACCGAATGTCTACTTCAGTCACTCTGAGTGCGCGAATGTCTGTTTCGGTCACCTGGCGGGACCGAATGTCTACTTCAGTCACTCTGAGTGCGCGAATGTCTGTTTCGGTCACCTGTGGGCCAGCGAACGACTCATTCGGTCACCCAGGCGAGCCGAAAATGTGATATCACTTTAGTATCACCATCGAGAGGGAGGTTCACATGTCCGCACCCGCAACCGTCGCCGAGAAGCCAACGGGTACCCCAACCATCACAATCGCCGAACGGCCCGGGTGGGATCTGCCCGGATGGTCGATGCTCGGCGCAGGCCTCGTGCTGTTCCTCGGAGGTATCGCCGCATTCGTGGTCGGCCTGATTTTCACCATTGTCGTCGCGATGGTCGTCGGCGTCGTGCTGTTCGTCGCGTCGCTTCCAGTCCTGGCCGGCCTGACGCTCGTGCAGCCGAATCAGGCTCGCGTGCTTCAACTTCTAGGGAGTTCGTACAGTGGCACCCTCCGCACACCCGGATTGCGGTGGACGAATCCGCTGACGTACCGCAAGGCGATCTCGACCCGGATCCGCAATCACGAGACCGCCCAGTCCACCGGCAGCTACCCCTACGATGCAGAGGATCGAATGTCGTTGCGCGAGAACGCCGACGAGATCACCGGGGCAATGTCCGAGGAGGTGCACGCCAGGGTTCGCGCCGCAGGTGTCGAGGTGATCGAGACCAGAATCAACCGTCTCGCGTACGCACCCGAGATCGCCCAGGCCATGCTGCGTCGTCAGCAGGCGGGCGCGGTCATTGCCGCTCGTCGACAGATCGTCGAGGGCGCCGTCGGCATGGTGGATATGGCCCTGGCGAAGCTGGAAGAGAAGCACGTCGTCGAACTCGACGAAGAACGCAAGGCCACGATGGTCTCGAACCTACTCGTCGTGCTGTGTAGCGACCGCGACACACAGCCCGTGGTGAATGCCGGATCGCTGTACCAGTGACCCATGGCTGCCGATCGTAAGAAACTTCTGCTTCGGCTGGACCCAGCGGTGCACGACGCCCTTGCCCGCTGGGCCGCCGACGATCTCCGCAGCACCAATGCGCAGATCGAATTCCTGCTTCGCCGCGCGTTGGCCGAGCACGGACGAATGCCGAAGAACGCGGACAACATGCGCAAACAGGGACGTCCGCCGAGCTCCTGAGTGCTCGGCAGGCGTCCCTGCCCGTGAATATCGAGGCGCTTCTAAAAGTCCCAGTCGTCGTCCTCGGTGTTGACTGCCTTGCCGATGACGTACGACGATCCCGAGCCCGAGAAGAAGTCGTGGTTCTCGTCGGCATTGGGTGAGAGCGCCGACAGGATTGCCGGGTTCACATCGGTCTCGTCCTTCGGGAACAGACCCTCGTAGCCGAGATTGTTGAGCGCCTTGTTGGCGTTGTAGCGAAGGAACTTCTTGACGTCCTCGGTCAAACCGATCTCGTCGTATAGATCCTGCGTGTACTCGACCTCGTTGTCGTACAACTCGAACAGCAACTCGAACGTGTAGTTCTTGAGCTCCTCACGCTCGGCCTCGCTGACCTTCTCTAGGCCCTTCTGGTACTTGTAGCCGATGTAGTACCCGTGGACGGCCTCGTCGCGGATGATCAGCCGAATGAGGTCGGCGGTGTTGGTCAGCTTGGCCCGCGAGGACCAGTACATCGGCAAATAGAAGCCGGAGTAGAACAGGAACGACTCGAGCAGAGTCGACGCCACCTTGCGCTTGAGTGGGTCGTCGCCCTTGTAGTAGTCGAGGACGATCTCTGCCTTGCGCTGCAGGTTGGCGTTCTCCTCCGACCAGCGGAACGCGTCGTCGATGTCACGCGTAGAGCTCAAAGTAGAGAAAATCGAGCTGTAACTCTTGGCGTGCACCGACTCCATGAACGCGATGTTCGTGTAGACAGCTTCCTCGTGCGGGGTGATCGCGTCGGGAATGAGGCTGACAGCGCCGACGGTTCCTTGGATGGTGTCGAGCAAGGTCAGACCGGTGAACACCCGCATGGTCAGCTGCTTCTCGACGGCAGTCAGGGTTGCCCAAGACGGGATGTCGTTGGAGACCGGCACCTTCTCGGGCAGCCAGAAGTTACTGGTGAGCCGCTCCCAGACCTCGGAGTCCTTGTCGTCCTGAACGCGGTTCCAGTTGATGGCCGAGACGCGATCGATCAGCTTGATCTTTGCCCCGTCCGCGGGCGAGTGCGGGGTGTTGTTTGTGACTGTCATATCTATCCCCATTTGAGTTTCAGTGCTCGTGTTACCACCAGTCGATCACAAGTGTGCCGAGCGAGCATCAGCTAGGGCCCGATTTCGCAAAAACTAGCGGAGCGGCCGATATTCCGCTCAGCCCAAGTTACACGAGTGCGATTCTCGTGAGTACATGACACGCCAAACCTGACTCCCAAAACCGTTGTCGCACAAAAAAAGTGGCGGCGGACAATGTCCACCGCCACTTCCCACGCACCCCCACAGTGACTCATGGAGCCCCAAACAGAGCGTGCGCTGTGATCCGTGAGTAAACGCAGATCACCTTCCCTTACCGCGCCGAATCGTCTCGGTCTGAGTAGTCCGCGGCGACTTCCTTGCAGCCGACGGCGGCAAGAACCGACCCGTGATCGAACTTCGAACGACCTTTGTGATCTTCTTTGTCATGACTTCACCTCCTTCGGGTTCTCGAAACCCCTCGGAGCCTCACGCACATGGCAAAGAGCACTCGTATAAGCTTGGTATCCCGACATCAACTGGGACCTCGCTTTGCGGGGTATGAAGAGCCGATCCGTTACAGCGGATCGGCTCTTCGCGTTCCCGGACGACTGTTCGCCAGGAAAATCTTGCTTACAGCATGCACGAAACGCAACCCTCCACCTCGGTGCCTTCGAGTGCCATCTGCCGCAACCGGATGTAGTAAAGCGTCTTGATGCCCTTGCGCCACGCGTAGATCTGCGCCTTGTTGATATCGCGCGTCGAGGCCGTGTCCTTGAAGAACAGCGTCAAAGAAAGGCCCTGGTCGACGTGTTGCGTCGCAGCGGCGTAGGTATCGATGATCTTTTCGTACCCGATCTCGTAGGCATCCTGGTAGTAGTCCAGGTTGTCGTTGTCGAGGTACGGCGCCGGGTAGTAGACGCGACCGATCTTGCCTTCCTTGCGGATCTCGATCTTCGACGCGACAGGGTGGATCGACGACGTCGAGTTGTTGATGTACGAGATCGAACCGGTCGGCGGAACGGCCTGCAGATTCTGGTTGTAGATGCCGTACTTCTGCACCGATTCCTTCAGCGCGACCCAGTCGGCCTGCGTGGGGATGTGCACATCGGCATCCTGGAACAACGAAGCAACGCGCGCAGTGGACGGTTCCCACACCTGGTCCGTGTACTTGTCGAAGAACTCACCCGACGCGTACTTGGACTCCGGGAACCCCTTGAAGTAGCTTGCCCGGTCCTTTGCGAGCAGGTTGGATGCCTGCAGCGCATGGAACAGGACGGTGTAGAAGTAGATGTTGGTGAAGTCGATTCCCTCGACGCTGCCGTAATGGATGCGCTCGCGAGCAAGGTAGCCATGCAGGTTCATCTGACCGAGGCCGATGGCATGAGAGTCGTTGTTGCCCTGCTCGATCGACGGCACCGAGTAGATGTGTGTCTGATCCGAGACTGCAGTCAACCCACGGATCGCGACGGCGATGGTCTTGCCGAAGTCGGGCGAATCCATCGTCTTGGCGATGTTGAGTGAACCCAGGTTGCAGGAGATGTCCTTGCCGACATGACTGTAGGAGAGGTCGTCGTTGAACTCCGACGGCGTCGAGACCTGAAGAATCTCCGAGCACAGATTCGAGTGAGTGATCTTGCCCTTCACCGGGTTTGCCCGGTTCACCGTGTCTTCGAACATGATGTACGGGTAGCCGGACTCGAACTGCAACTCGGCCAGAGTCTGGAAGAACTCACGTGCCTTGATCTTCGTCTTGCGAATCCGCTTGTCGTCGACCATCTCGTAGTACTTCTCCGAGACATTGATGTCGGCGAATGGCACGCCGTAGATCCGTTCGACGTCGTAGGGCGAGAAGAGATACATCTCTTCGTTCTTCTTGGCCAGTTCGAACGTGATGTCCGGGATGACGATTCCGAGAGAGAGCGTCTTGATACGGATCTTCTCATCGGCGTTCTCGCGCTTGGTGTCGAGGAACTTGTAGACGTCGGGGTGGTGAGCATGGAGGTAGACCGCGCCTGCTCCCTGACGAGCACCGAGCTGGTTGGCGTACGAGAACGAATCCTCGAGCAGCTTCATGATCGGAATGACACCCGAGGACTGGTTCTCGATCCGTTTGATCGGAGCTCCCGCTTCGCGAATGTTGCTGAGCAACAGCGCAACACCGCCACCGCGCTTGGACAGCTGCAGGGCAGAGTTGATGGAACGACCGATGGACTCCATGTTGTCCTCGATACGCAACAGGAAGCAGGATACGGGCTCGCCGCGCTGCTTCTTGCCGGAGTTGAGGAACGTCGGAGTGGCCGGCTGGAATCGACCGGCGATGATCTCGTCGACCAGATCAGTCGCGAGCGCCTCGTCCCCGGCTGCGAGCGTCAGCGCGACCATGCAGACACGATCCTCGAACCGCTCGAGGTATCGCTTGCCGTCGAACGTCTTGAGCGTGTACGAGGTGTAGTACTTGAACGCACCGAGAAACGTCGGGAAGCGGAACTTCTTTGAATAGGCGTGATTGATCAAGAACTTCACGAATTCACGCGAGTACTGGTCCAGAACCTCTGGCTCGTAGTAGTTCTCCTCTACGAGGTAATCGAGTTTCTCGTCCAGATCGTGGAAGAACACCGTGTTCTGGTTGACATGCTGAAGGAAGTACTGGTTGGCCGCCTCGCGGTCCTTCTCGAACTGAATCTCGCCGTTGGGGCCGTACAGATTCAGCATCGCGTTCAACGCGTGGTAGTCCAGGTCACCATCCGCTCGAACGGCATTGACAGGTGCTACCTCGGTGATGGTGGGTGCCACGGCGATCGCTCCAGTTCCTTGTTTCGCGCTTGAAAATCTAGTGTGTGTGCGCTGCTCGCCGGGATTCCCGTTCCCAGAAGTCCTCGAGTCCTTCGCGGACTCGGTCGACGTCTTCGGGGGTTCCCATGAGTTCGAATCTGTAGAGATACGGAACCGCGCACTTCTGTGAAATGACATCGCCCGCAAAGCAGAACGAATCACCGAAGTTGGTATTGCCTGCTGCGATGACTGCTCTGATCAGGGACCTGTTGTGCTTCTGGTTGAGGAATTTGATCACCTGCTTGGGGACGTAATTGGTGTCACGTCCAGCAAAGGTGGTTCCCCCGCCATAGGTCGGAACGATCAGCACGTATGGCCGATCGACCAGAAAGTTCTCTGGGTTGCGGAGTGGAATGCGGCTTGCCTTCAGGCCGAGCTTGACGACGAACCGATGTGTGTTCTCGGACGCACTCGAGAAGTAGACCAGCGAGTGCGTCTGCTGCGGAACGAGAGCGGAAGTCACACCTGCTCATCTCCGTCTACTGTTCCAGCCGCGCCATCTGTTCAAGCAACGTTGGCCGTGAGTGCCTTGATGCGATCCGGGCGGAAGCCCGACCAGTGATCCTCGCCGGCGACAACGACGGGTGCCTGCAGGTAGCCGAGTGCCATGACGTAATCCCGGGCTTCAGCATCCTGCGATATATCGATGATGTCGTACTCGATGCCCTCTTTGTCGAGAGCGCGGTAGGTTGCATTGCACTGAACGCAGGCGGGCTTGGTGTAAACGGTGATGCTCATGAGGGTTCCCTTCTCCCTGTCGGACGATCACGGTGTCCACCGAGATCCCGATGTGCGCTGCGTGATATCTGCTGGTGCACCAGAGCCGAGATCGAACCCGGATCAGGGGCAGTTTCGAGGCGATTTCGCGTCTTCGAGCCCGTTTTCAGAGCTTGTCGCGTTGTGACCTCTCGACTGCTCAGACACTACACCTTGTGTCCGACATATGCCTACAACACGAGATGTTGCGAACAACATCCTTGGTATTCGCTGGTCACAGTGCCGCCGACCGAGCGAATACGCACCTCGCGTCGGCGTGTCACGACGCCAGACCCCCTTATGTCGTGCGTCACAGCTCGACACCGCCCGACCGATGACATGCACCAAAGGCCCGGCAACGGTACGGAAACACAGATAGGCCCCCGGATCACATCGATCCGGGGGCCCAGTCCACGACACCGTCAGCGCTGACGCGCTTTGAATCGCGGCTCCTTCTTGTTGATCACGAACACCTTGCCGTGGCGGCGCACGACCTGCGCGCCCGGCTTGCCCTTCAACGACTTGAGTGAGTTTCGTACTTTCATGCACCCAGGCTACATGAAAACGATTCCCATTTCGATAATGATGGATCGAGCAGCAACGAAGGTCAGACGGTGGCCAGCTCGGCGGATGCCTTGACGAGCTCAGCGACGACCGCAGCAATTGCCGCGGAAACCTCGGCATTTTCGCGCGGGTGCGCCGAACCGAACTTGTCGACGGTGCCACCGATCGTGAGCGTGACGTCCTCGAGCACAGAGCCGCCCGCGACGCCGACCGCCTTGCGCGCGTCGTCGTGAGCCCATTTCGCTCCGTTGCCGCTGGGCGATGCGCTGATCACTGCGACAGGCTTGCTGCTCACAGCGCCCGCGCCGTAGGGGCGAGAGAGCCAGTCGATGGCATTCTTCAGAACAGCCGGGATCGTTCCGTTGTACTCGGGGGTGACGAGGAGAAATGCGGTCGCCTGCTCGGCTGCGGCACGCAGTTCGAGCGCAGCAGCGGGGACCTTACCGGGAATGTCGATGTCCTCGTTGTAGAACGGGACCTCGGCGAGACCGTTGTAGACCTCGGCCGTCGAGCCTTCTGGAGCGAGCGACACCGCGGTCTCGGCGATCTGCTTGTTGACCGAGTCGGCGCGGAGGCTTCCGACGAGAACCAGTACCTGTGCGTGCGTCATGACGATAATCCTTCGAGTTCGAGTGAGAGCCTGTGTTCGATCAATTCCTACCATCTAAGTGGACCGCGGTCCACTTGTATTCCCGAACAGGTAGACTCTCCATGTGACCGACTTCGTGCTCCCTATCGCAGGCGAGGAGACCGAGCGTTGCGACGCCGCACGCAACCGTCGTCTCCTGCTCGATGCCGCAAAGGAACTGGTCGCCACCATAGGCGCCGACGCTGTCACGATGGACGGCCTCGCAGCCAGGGCCGGTGTGGGCAAAGGCACAGTCTTCCGGCGGTTCGGCAGCCGCTCCGGACTGATGCAGGCCCTGTTGGATCACACTGAAAAAGAACTGCAGCAAGCGTTTCTCTTCGGTCCGCCGCCTCTCGGTCCAGGCGCGGACCCCATCGACAGGCTCGTCGCTTTCGGACGCGCCCGCCTCGACCTCGTCGAAGTGCAGGGAGAAGTCATGCGTGCGGCCGAGAACTCACCTGAACTCCGATACTCCGCTCCGGCTCATATGGTCAACTACACGCACGTCCTCACCCTCCTCAGGACCGCCGGGGTCGAGGGTGATCTCGAACTTCTCGCCTACGGCCTGCTGACTCCCCTGGAAGCCACCTTGGTATTGCACCAGTTCCGCGATCTCGGCATGACGATGGGACGTCTCGCCGACGGCTGGGAAGACTTGGTACGTAGGGCAACTCGATAGTGGCGGGCTACTCGATAGACAGCAGACCGGACACGCTGCGAGCAGCACGAACAAGCTCGACGCCGTAGGACGGGCCGTGTCCCGCGGCGTGCACGGCGAGGGGATGCAGCTCATGGAGCGGGATGCGGAGTTCCCAATCTTCGGACAGTTCGTGCGCATCCCGATAGCCCACGAGAATGTCGGAGAGCAATGGGCAACCGAACAGAGCCAGCATCGCCAAATCGGTTTCACGATGTCCACCGTGCGCAGCGGGGTCGATCATCACGGCGCCCGACGCGGTCCACACAAGGTTTCCGGTCCACAGATCACCGTGAATCCGGCTCGGCGGTTCGTCGTCGTCGAACACCCCGTCGGCGATCGCGGCACACACACGTTCGACCTCCGCCGCACCGGATTCGGAGATGTTGCCGTTCGCGACGGCCACCGATAGGTATGGCAACACACGTTCGTAGGCGTAGAACGAACCCCACGAAGCGTGCTCGGTGCTCGACATCGGTCTGGATCCGATGAACATCTGACCGTCGAAACCATCTGGTGGACAACCGAACTGCCGTGCGCCCGCAGCGTGCATCGCCGCGAGTTCAGCGCCGAAACGGAGCGCGGCGTCCTGAGTGGGCGACGACGGTACGAGCCGGGCGAGATCGATGTGGGTGGGACCGAATCCGCGAACGTCGACGACGTTGCCCCCGCCGTCTCGGAGCCACGCCAACCCGGTTGCTTCGGCCGTGAAGAAGTCCGGGTGTGCACTCGGATCGGTCTTGGTGAACGTGTCTGCAGACATCGGAACTCACAGTACGCGCGAGCCAATAAGATGGCGGAATGTCACTCCAACGTTCGGAACTGCGGACGCGCATCCTGCGCGAATTGGCCGTGCAGTCGTCCATCGACCCAGTCACGGAAATTACCCGCCGCGTCGAGTTCCTGAAGGCCTATCTTCGTTCCACGCCCGCCAAAGGGTTCGTTCTCGGTATCAGTGGGGGGCAGGACAGCACACTGACCGGTGCCCTGTGCCAACGCGCCGCCGCCGAACTGAGAGCCGACGGCGCAGAGGCGCAATTCCTGGCCGTCAGACTCCCCTACGGCGTTCAAGCAGACGAGGCGGATGCCACAGTGTCGCTCGAGTTCATCGCACCCGACCGGACGGTGACCGTCAACATCAAGGCAGCCGCCGACGCGGCCGCATCGGCGGCCGCCGATGCCCTGGGCTCCTCGGAAGTTCGAGACTTCGTGCGCGGCAACATCAAAGCCCGGCAACGCATGGTCGCGCAATACGCATTGGCGGGAGAGCTCGGATACGTAGTCGTCGGAACCGATCATGCCGCCGAGGCAATCACCGGCTTCTTCACCAAGTTCGGCGACGGTGGTGTCGACATCACCCCACTCACCGGCCTTACCAAGCGGCAGGGTGCCGCGTTGCTGCGCGAATTGGGTGCACCCGAGAGCACGTGGAAGAAAGTTCCTACGGCCGATCTGGAAGACGACCGCCCCGCGCTGCCCGACGAGGAAGCCTTGGGAGTGATGTACACCGAGATCGACGACTATCTCGAAAACAAGGATGTGGCCGACGAAGTCGCCGAGAAGCTGGAACGGATGTATCTGAGCACACGGCACAAGCGCGCGGTCCCGGTGACGCCTTTCGACGACTGGTGGACCACCGAGAACTGACGACTATCCCCCGGCGAACGGCGGCAGGACGTCGACCCTGTCGCCGAACGTCGTCGACAGGTCTCGGGTGAGCTCGTCCCCGACGAGGAAAGCCGACACGCGCAACACATCTGCCAGCGCATTGCCGTGTCTGTCGAGGACGGCGGCCTTGAGTGCGGACAGGTCGCTCCCCTCGGGCAGTTGGAAAGTCTCGCTTGCGCACCCGGACGCGTCCTTGGCCCCGGCGAAGTATCGAACCTCAACCACCGATAGCTCCCATACTTCTCGCCGGCGGGACGAAGCCCACCGCATCGATTCCGTGTCCTGCCCACTTGTTCCACATTGCACCTTGCCAGAGCTTGCCCAACTCGTCGTCGGTGGCTCCTCCGCGCAACGCAGCGCGCAGATCGGTTTCCTCGTCGCTGAACAAGCAGGACCGAACGGTGCCCTCGGCCGTCAATCGCGTGCGGTCGCAGTCAGAGCAGAACGAACGCGTGACCGACGCGATGATGCCCACGGTGCTCGATGTCCCGCCGACAGCCCACTCCTCGGCGGGAGCAGACGGATCGGACCGACCGATCTCACGCAGATCGAACCGAGTCGACAGCACATCGAGCAGGTGTTCGGCGTCGAGCATGTTCGCCCGAGCCCATTCCTGATCGGCGTCGAGAGGCATCTGCTCGATGAACCGCAGCGCGACACCTTCGTCCAAGCACCATTGGAGGAGGTCGGCTGCACCATGCAGTGTTTCCGGCATCAGCACCGCGTTGATCTTGACCGGAGTCAGTCCTGCCCGCATGGCGGCGCGCACACCGGCCAGCACCGAGGGCAGGCGATCGCGCCTGGTCAGTTCCGCGAAGTGCGCGCGATCGATCGTGTCGAGCGAGACATTGACCCGATTCAGGCCTGCGGCCGCCAGCGTATCTGCTCGATGCTCCAGCCCAACTGCGTTGGTGGTCATGGACAGCGGCACACCCGGTGCCACCTGCGAGGTCAGTCGCACGATCTCCGTCAGATCAGCGCGCATCAATGGCTCACCGCCGGTGAAGCGCACCTCCTCGACGCCGAGTCGGTGGACAGCAACTCCGACGACGCGCGCAATTTCGCTCGCCGTCAGCAGATCCTGAGTGGGAATCGCTGGTAGACCTTCTTCCGGCATGCAGTAGGTACACCGGAGCGAGCATTTCTCGGTGATGGAAACCCGCAGGTCACGGGCCACTCGGCCAAAGCGGTCGATCAATACCGGAACGTCGGGACGGTCGTCCACGGACACCCCGGGCGTTCGGCTGATCGAAGGGATGCCGAGTCCTACGACACTGCTGGTTGTCACGAACTCTCCTTCGAATCATCGGTCTTTCCCACAACAACGAACTACGATCCAGTATGCCGTCCTGGGGAACTTCGTGCGATCCGCCGAACATTTCGTCGTTGCGGCGCGCATAAGATCGTGACATGACCACACCATCGGCGGGGCCGAATCGAGTAGCGGACTCCGGTCGAGAACACCGTCGTGCAGTGTCGGTCGAAGAACACACCGAGCTCGTCGCGAGCCTGTTGGCACCGCTGCGGATTCGTCCGGCAGACTCCGTCGCCGTCGGTGACGCTCTCGGTCGAGTTGCCGCGTCCGATGTCTGCGCGCCGGTCGACCTGCCGCTGTTCCGAAACTCCCAGATGGACGGATACGCAGTGCTGGCATCGGACCTCGCGCGCGTGCCCGCGAGTCTGCGTGTGATCGGGACCGTCGCCGCTGGGCCCTCGGACCGCATTCATCTCGAGGCCGGTACCGCGGTGAAGATCATGACCGGTGCACCGATGCCCGAGAACGCCGATGCCGTGGCGCCGATCGAGAACACCACCTATGACGGCGGAGTCGTCACCGTGACCGTCGCGCGCAGAGCGGGCGAATACGTTAGAGAACAAGGCAGCGACATCACCACCGGAACGGTCATGGTGCAGGCGGGCGAGATCATCGAACCCCGCCACATCGCGGTTCTTGCGGCAGTGGGACTTTCGCACGTGCAGGTTCTGAGCCGACCGAAAGTCGCGGTCATCACGACCGGTGCAGAACTGGTCGCCGCCGGTTCGCCGCTGCGCCCCGGCCAGATCTACGACTCGAACGGCGTGGCCCTGGCCGCGCACCTCCGCGCGAACGGCGCCGATGTGGTCGCAGTTCACCGCAGCTCCGACGACGCGGACGAATTCCGACGCATTCTGTCCGACGCGGTCGCGGCGGCCGAACTCGTCATCACCTCGGGCGGGGTGTCGATGGGTGACTTCGAGGTCGTCAAAGATGTACTGGCACCGATGGGTGGACACTTCGGTTCCGTTCGCATGCAGCCCGGTGGCCCCCAGGGTACGGCGACGATCGACGGTGTTCCCATCCTCGATTTTCCCGGCAACCCGGTCAGCACGGTAGTGTCGTTCATCGTGTTCGCGCGCAACGCTGTTCGCGAGGCGGCAGGCCTCGACGCAATCGAATCACGCTCGGTGCCGCTGGCGCATTCGATCACGTCGATTGCAGGCAAAAGACAACTCCTGCGCGGAAAACTCGGTGACGACGGCGTGGCCGCGATCGCAGGTCCAGGCTCCCATCTGGTCGCTGCTATGGCGTGGGCGGATGTACTCATCGACATTCCCGAGGACACAACCGAACTCGATGCCGGCACCGAGATCCAGGTGATCCCGCTGTGAACGAGATGTACCGCGCACAGCCTGGCTTCTCGCACGTCGACGCCGAGGGACGCGCCCGCATGGTCGATGTATCGCACAAGTCCGACACCGAACGAATCGCGGTTGCAGCAGGAGAACTCGCGACGACAGCGGAGGTGGTCGCACTGGTCCGCGCCGACGGAATGCCCAAAGCCGACGTACTGGCGACAGCAAGAATCGCAGGAATCACGGGCGCGAAGAAGACCTCCGAACTCATTCCGCTCTGCCACCAGTTGGCATTGTCGAAGGTCGATGTCGTCTTCGGATTCACCGACACCACGATCACCGTCGAAGCAACCGCGAAGACGACCGGACCCACGGGCGTCGAAATGGAGGCGCTCACCGCCGTCGCCATCGCGGGTCTGACGCTGCACGACATGGTCAAGGCCGTCGACCCCGCCGCGACGATGAACGGTGTTCGACTCCTCCACAAAGAGGGCGGCAAGCGCGGACGGTGGTCTCGCGACGCCGCAGTGGAACAGGTCGATGCCCGAACCGACGACCGATCGGCTGTCGTTCTCGTAGCCTCGACCGGTGGTGCACGTGGAACTCGTGAAGACACGACCGGTCCGGCGATCGCAACATGGTTGGAAAACAGAGGTTTCTCGGTGCGCGGTCCCCTCGTATATGCCGACGCCGAGATCTCGGCGGGCCTCGACGACGCACTCATCGGTGCGCCCGCCCTCGTCATCAGTACCGGAGGAACCGGGGTGTCCCCCACCGATGCGACACCCGAAGCCACCAGAGCAGTCCTGGATCGTGAACTACCTGGAATCGCCGACGCGATTCGGCTCGAAGGAACCAAGGTCACACCGCACGCAACCCTGAGCCGAGGATTGACAGGAGTCTCCGGGCGTACCGTCGTCGTCAATCTCCCCGGTTCACCCGGCGGGGTGAAGGACGGCCTGTCGGTTCTCGATCCAATACTCGACCATCTCATTGCCCAGGTCGCGGGCAATGGACTACACGAAACCGCTGACGAGAAATGAGAGAACGATGACGGACCTGCTCGCCCATATTTCCAGCGAGGCGCTCGACACCTCGGTGGTGGAGAACGCTGTTGCAGGGCCCGAACATGGAGCCGTCGTGCTGTTCAGCGGGGTCGTTCGCAATCATGATGGCGGACAATCGGTTTCGACACTGGAGTATCAAGCACACCCCGACGCCGAACGCTTCTTGCGCAAGTGTTGCGCCGAAGTCGCAGCGGAATCGGGACTCCCGGTCGCGGCGATTCATCGAGTCGGCGACTTGACCGTCGGTGATATCGCCCTCGTAGCCGCGGTCGCGTCGCCGCACCGCGCCGAGGCGTTCGCTACGTGCGCAACTCTCGTCGAACGCATCAAGTCGGAGGTTCCGATCTGGAAGCGCCAGAATTTCGCGACAGGGATGTCCGAGTGGGTAGGCCTGTAGCGCCTGCGGTGTTCGACTACGTCGAGTAGCGATGCACGGGCAGCATCGCCGACTCGTCGGTGGGATCCCCCGGACGCCTGACGCAATCGAGTAGCCGAATTTCGATCAGCTCCTCGTCGAGCTCGGTACCGATCGACACGATCCGCGTCACCCGTTGCTCACCGTCTTTCCAGATGTCCGGCTGGAGCCGAATGTGTCTTCCGACGGTATTCAACACGAATTTTCCCTCGTACCCGTCGATCCCGAAGTACACGAGTCCTTTGATCCGATAGACATCCCCCGCCGGATTCTCGAGCATGTCGACGAGTCTGCGTGGATCCATCGGCTCCGCGGACTCGAAGCTGAACGTCGTGTAGCGGGAGTGCAGGTGTCGCGCGTGGTCGTCGTCCTCGTAGAGAAGCTCATCCAGCGTCAATTGCCTGGCCTCGGTCGGATCGTCGGCACGTTCGGGCACCTCGAAGAGAAGCTCCGCATCGACCTGGCCGTGTGAGGTGATCAGGATCGGAACCTCGTCGACAACTCGGCGCACCCTCGACTCGACGGCGCCGAGTTCCTCCGGTTCGAGCAGATCCGATTTGTTGAGAACCACCAGGTCGGCGAGGCGGAGGTGACTGTCGATCTCCGGATGCTTAGACCGAATCGAATCGAACTCGACGGAATCGACGAGACCGACCAAGCCGCCGTAGGTGATCCTGGGATTGCCGCTTCCCAGGACCAGGCGAATCAGATTTCGAGGTTCGGCGAGTCCACTGGCCTCCACGACGATGACATCGAGCTGGGAAGAACTGCTTGCGAGCACGTCGAACATCGAGTCCATATCGCTGACATCGACTGCGCAGCACAGACATCCGTTGCCGAGTGACACCATCGAATCGACCTGACCGGCCACCATCATCGAGTCGATGTTGATGGATCCGAAGTCGTTGACCACAACTCCGATTCGGATTCCGCGGTTGTTTCTGAGCAGATGATTGAGCAACGTGGTCTTGCCCGATCCGAGAAACCCAGAGACCAGTACGACCGGGATCTTCGATTCTTCTTGCCCTCGCGCCACGCAGCGAGGGTACTAGGGAGCTGAAACTAGGGAGCCAGGAGCTTCAGCAGACCCTGGGCGAAGTTCGACACCGCGTCCATGTTGTCCTCGGTCACCAGATTCGACAGGCCCTCGACTCCGGTGGACTCGATGTACGGCGAAATGCCGGACAGCAACTGCGACAGCGAACTCCCGCCGGTCCGCGTGGTCTCCGACGCTCCCGTTGCCGGTGTCGCCGGAACCGCGTCAGCAGCCGTCTCGATGTCCTCGGTCGCCTTCACCACGTCTGTTCCGTCGACGCTGGTGTCCGGCCCAAGGAGATAGTCGATGACTCCGGTAGCGATGGCAATTGCGTGCTCGAGTTGCCCCTCCGAGCTTTCCAGCACAGCGGCGTCGTCCGGGTTGGAGCCGTTGCCCATTTCGAGGAACACGAGTGGCACGCTGGTGAGCGCAGGTCCAGCTACGTCGGAGCGCTCCTGCAGCCCGTCGACCACACCTGCATAGTTCGCTGGTGTGAATCCACCGCGTTCGTAGGAGTCGCGCATGAGGTTCGACGCCGCCCTGCCGCCCTCCGACTGTGCCGCGTTCGCGGCTGCATCGGGAATGGGAAGTGTCGGAACAATGAGATGAAATCCATGCTTGGCGTCGTCGGCGCCGGACGCAGTCGAGTCCGCGTGGATGCTGACAGCGACGTCGGCGCCGGACTCGCTGGCGGCCCGTGCCCGCTCGTCGACGCATCCGCCCCATCCGGAGTCGTCGGCGCGAGAGGTGACGACGGTGGCACCGAGGCTTTCGAGACTGGACTTCACCAACTGCGACACGTTCCAGGTGATCGTGTGCTCCGGAACTCCTCCGACCGTGGTCATCCCTGTCGTCTGACAGTCCTTGGTGCCGCCCCGGCCGTCGTCGACCTGCCTGCCGAGGTCCTGAGAGTGACCCGTTCCTTGGTGTCCAGGATCGAGAAACACGGTCTTTCCCGACAACTCACTTCCCGACGATTCCTCCGCGGCGGACGCCACGGAGGCAGTCGTGACGGTCAAAGCCAGGATG
Source organism: Rhodococcus sovatensis (assembly GCF_037327425.1). Taxonomy (NCBI): domain Bacteria; kingdom Bacillati; phylum Actinomycetota; class Actinomycetes; order Mycobacteriales; family Nocardiaceae; genus Rhodococcus; species Rhodococcus sovatensis. Next base: position 2,651,887 of record NZ_CP147846.1, read on the forward strand.
CCCGCTGACACGGCGCCGAGAAATACGGTCTTGTTCATCTACGGATTCGGGCCCACCCGACACAATCGGCCGAGCGGCCACTCCCCTTCCACATCGGCACGGAGCACTGTGCAACCCAACGAGCACATGGCTCACACAGGCAACAGCAGACACTTGCGTAGCAAGTGAAACAGAGAGAACTTTCTCTCGGTCGAGCAGTTCGGCAGTTGCAAGCAAATCGTGAGCGCGCCGTGACTCGACCGTTGCAGTTCGTCAGCCGGTGTTCACTTCGGCGATTGATTTCTATAGGTCGTTCCCCGCCCAGAACAAGTCGGCGCGCGGTAGAACAGGTTATGACGTTCGTGATTCTCCAGCCTTGCTGCAACGACGCGTCGTGCGCCGAAGTCTGTCCTGTCGACTGCATCCACCCGACTCCGGACGAACCGGAATTCATGCGCGCAGAAATGCTTCACATCGATCCGGACACGTGCATCGACTGCGGGGCATGTGTGGACGAGTGCCCGGTCGATGCCATTCGTGCTGATCACGAAATCGACGCAGGACAGGGCGTGTACCTCGAAATCAACGCCGACTACTTCCGCACACACCCCATCCGCAGCACCGAATACACGAGCCCGACACCGACATGGAAGAACACCGACTTCGCAGGGCGTCGGATCGCGGTCGTGGGCTCCGGCCCTGCGGCGTTCTACGCCGCGATCGAACTCGCAACCGTGCGCGGAATCGAAATCGACATCTACGACCGACTGCTGACGCCGTACGGCCTCGTGCGGGCGGGTGTCGCGCCGGACCATCCTGAAACGAAAGCCGTGACCGAGCTGTTCCGAACGGTTGCCCGGACGAAGTCCGTGCACGTACACCTCGGTGTCGAGATAGGAACCGACGTCACGCACGAGGACTTGATGGCTCACCACGACGCTGTCGTCTACGCAACGGGCGCCTCTGGTGAGCGGGCGCTGGACATTCCGGGCGAGAAGCTACCCGGCAGTCACGCTGCCACCGAATTCGTTGCCTGGTACAACGGCCACCCAGACTTCGCAGACAGGACGTTCGACTTCTCGTCGCGGCGTGCAGTGGTGATCGGCAACGGCAATGTCGCACTCGATCTCGCCCGGGTCCTTACCTCTGATCCGGAAGAGTTGGCGCACACCGACATAGCCGATCACGCGCTCGATGCGCTGCGGCACAGCAATATTCGTGAGGTTTTGGTGCTCGGCAGGCGCGGGCCGGCGCAAGCGAAGTTCACCAATCCCGAATTGATCGCGTTGTCGAATTCCACCGCTGTCGAGCTCGTGGCTCACCCGCTCGACGCCGAGACCGCCGCCACAGCCGTGTCCAGCTCGTCGTACGCGGATCTCTCGGTCAAGCTTGCACTGCTGCAGCAGCTCACGGATCGCTACAGCGGATCGACGGAACCGGACCTGGAATCGAAGAAGATAGTTCTGCGGTTCTGCACTTCTCCGGTCTCGATAGAAGGAACGACTTCTGTCACCGGTCTACGGCTTGTACGCAATGTCCTCCGTGAAAGCGAGGACGGTTCGCTCTGTGCCGAAGCGACCGGGGACACGGAAATTGTGGATACGTCTCTCGTGCTTCGTTCCGTCGGCTATCGCGGACGTGCGATTGCGGGTGTTCCGTTCGATACGACACTTGGCGTGATACCCAACGCCGATGGCCGCGTGACCGACGAGTCCGGCCGCGTAGTGCCAGGCGTGTATGTAGCCGGTTGGATCAAACGCGGACCGACCGGAGTAATCGGCACCAACAGGAAATGCGCTCGAGAAACGGTGCACCATCTGCTGGAAGACATCGCCGCCGGCAACATTGACGCTGCTCCGAGGGGACGACAGGAACTGGAAGCCATGCTGTCGGAGAAGGTGCCCGACGCGCTCGATTTCACGGACTGGCTGGAGATCGACGCAGCCGAGATCGCTGCCGGCACGAGGTCGTCTCGTCCGCGGATAAAGTTCGTCGACCAGGACGCTATGCGCGCAGTGGCACTTCGACGCCGAAGCGAGCACGACTGATCTGCAATTGATCGGTACCGCAAAACCGTCATTTCTTTCGGATGCGGGTAATGCACCGGCGGGAAGGGCGAAATCGGCACGCTCGAACCGACTCACGTGGATAATTCGAAGAAGCAGTCGTATAGTCGCGGAGAGTTCGATTCGGACGCACCCGAAATGATCATTGGAGAATTGCAGAATGGCCAAGAAAGTCTACGTCCAGCTCGTCGATGATATCGACGACAAGCCGATCGATTCGGGCGGCGAGCACATAACCTTTTCAGTCAATGGCACCAGCTATGAAATCGACCTCAGCGACAAGAACGCCAAGGAATTTCACCGCAAGCTGGACTACTACATCGAACATTCGGCACGTATCGGCGGCAAGCGAACCAAGAAGTCGGCAGGCCCGTCGGCCGCCGGATCAAAGCGGGACGCGAACCAGACGAAAGCCATTCGCGAATGGGCCAAATCGAACGGATACAACATTTCCGCGCGAGGCCGCATTCCAGCAGACGTGGAGCAGGCATTCGACGCCGCGCACTGAAACCGACTCGATGCACGATCGATCGACGAAAAAGGGAGCCACCATCCGGTGACTCCCTTTTTCTTACCTTCTGTGGAGCTAAGGGGACTCGAACCCCTGACCCCCACACTGCCAGTGTGGTGCGCTACCAGCTGCGCCATAGCCCCGTACTTCACTTCCGCATTACCTTGCGGTTGCTCGAACGAAGTTACACCATCGCCACTTGCAGCTACAAATCCGCTGGTCGAGCTCGGTCCTGTACTGGCCGCTGATCAGCCGATCGATTCGACCCATGAAGAGTCGCTGAGAGCGTCGACGATCTGTCCATCGACGAGGACGCCCGGAGTACCTGCCGCACCGGCGCTCGCCAGCGCTGCGCGCGCAGTCTCGGCATCGGCGGCAGCGGTGTCGGCTTGCTCGCCGGAGGTGATGCACTCGGCTACGGAGTCATCGGCACCACTTTGTTTCGCCATATCCGCAAGTTCCGAGTCCGTATGGTCGGCGTCGCCGTTTTCCTCTGGCTGAAATTCGGCCGAGAACAAGGTCGCGTGGAATGCCGAATAGACGATGGCATCCGCGGACTCCGCGACGCAATGCGATGCTGCCACCGCCCTGCTCGAGTAGTTCCCACTGGCGGAAACCTGGTTCAGCTGAGGTAACACAACCATGTGGTAGCGGACGGTGACCGATCCTTCGTCGATCTTCTGGGCGAGTTCCTGGCCGTGTTTCACCTCGAGCTCGCCGCAGAACGGGCACATGGGGTCTTCGAATATGTCGACCGTATGGGCCGCGCCCGGAACACCGAGCTGCACAACGCCATCGTCCAGCACAGTCAAACCTACGGCAGCATTTTTGACGGAGCCGTAGCCGTCGTTTCGAGGTTCGTCTCCACCTCGCTGCCACAGTATGGCTACGACGACGACGGCGACGACAACAACGAGGGCGATTCCTGCCAGTACATAGGTGAACGTGTTGGACGTCGGTCGGGGTGTGTACTTCGCGCCGGAGGTTCTGTTTTGGCTCACACTGCTCATGATACGAAAGGAATATTCTTCCGCTTACGTCACGATTGCGGATCGTGCTCGTGTTTCCTGTCCATCGTGTCGGGGACGACGATCCACCACACTGCCGCTAGCAACAGAATCAATCCCGACGTCACGAATGCAGTGCCGTAGGAATAGGCCTCGACGATTGCACCCGCTATGACCGGGCCGAGAATCGCGCCGACGTCGGCGGACATCTGGAACGTGGAGAGCACGGGGCCGCCCCGCGCTTTCGACCCGATGACGTCGGCGATCGACGCTTGCTGCGCGGGAGTCATCAGCCCGGATCCGACCCCTGCCAGGAACGAGAACACCATGAACAACGCGACGTCCTCGGTCAAGCCGATGGCCGCGGTGAAGATACCGGAGACGACGAGTCCGGCAACGACGAACGGTTTTCTGCCCCGGGTGTCGGACAAACGTCCCGAAGTCGTCAATACAAGTGCGTTGCCGACGGCGAACACCGCCAACGACACCGCGGCCACGGCGGCCGACCGCTCCAGCATCGCAATCACGAACAGAGGGATCAAGGCAACACGAACGCCGAATACCACCCATCCCGTCGCGAGGTTCGACGCCAGTGCCGCCCTGTACGCGGGCACACGCAGAGCCGACCTCAGGGTCAACAACGGAACGGTCGAATCCTTGCTCGTCTCGAGCTCCTTCATGTCCCCGAGGCTGAAGAACACGACGGCGGCGGCGATGACGAGCGCCACCGCATAGATGATGAATGGCGCACGAAGCCCCAGTCCGACCACTGCTCCCCCGAGGAGAGGTCCGCCGATCGACCCCATGAGAAAGCTCGTCGCATACAGGCCCGATACGCGGCCGCGACTGTGATTCGGACTCATTCGAATCAGAAGGCCGAACGCCGATACCGAGAACATGGTCGAGCCGATACCGCCGAGACCTCTGAATACGAGCAGTTGCCAGTATGTCTGGGCGAATGCACAGGCTCCCGTCGACAACGCGACGATCAGCAACCCAGATAGGTAGACCGGTCGCTCGCCCAGTTTCTGCACAAGGGATCCACTGGCGGGGGCGAACAACAGCCGCATCATTGCGAACGTACTGATCACCGCTGATGCCGCAAAGACCCCTACTCCGAACTCGGTCGCGAATTGCGGCAAGACAGGCGAGACGATGCCGAAGCCGAGAGCAATGACGAAACTGGCCGAGATCAGAACCCAGATCTCCGACGGCAGTGCGGGGGTGTTCTTGGCGGATGAGGGAGCTTTCGTCACGATTCCTTCAGTGCCTGGGACACCAGCTCTTTGGCAGCGGCCTGCACCTTCGCCAGGTGCTCCTCCCCGCGGAAGGACTCGGCGTAGATCTTGTACACGTCTTCCGTACCGGATGGGCGAGCCGCGAACCAGGCACTCTCCGTGGTGACCTTGAGACCGCCGATCGCTGCACCGTTGCCCGGCGCGGAAGTCAGTGTCGCGGTGATCTTTTCACCGGCAAGGTCGGTGGCGTCGACCTGTTCGGGGGACAGCTTCGCGAGAATCGCCTTCTGCTCGCGCGAGGCCGGTGCATCTACACGCGCATACGCAGGGCTGCCGAACTCGGCGGCGAACTCCCCATAGCGCTGCGACGGCGTCTTGCCGGTCACTGCGGTGATCTCGGAGGCCAACAGCGCCATGATGATCCCGTCCTTGTCCGTCGTCCAGACACGACCGTCGTTGCGCAGGTACGACGCTCCCGCGCTTTCCTCACCCCCGAAGCCGAGGTCGCCGTCGAGCAAGCCGGGTACGAACCACTTGAAACCGACCGGAACTTCGAGGAGTTGACGGCCGAGGCCGGCGACGACCCTGTCGATCATCGAGGAGGACACCAGTGTCTTGCCGACCTTGGTAGTAGGCGACCATCCTGATCGGTGGGTGAACAGGTAGTCGATCGCGACGGCCAAGAAGTGGTTCGGATTCATCAGTCCGCCATCGGGCGTGACGATGCCGTGGCGATCCGAGTCGGCATCGTTCCCGGTTGCGATGTCGTACGCAGTGCGCGCCTCGATGAGTGAAGCCATCGCGTTCGGCGAGGAGCAATCCATCCGAATCTTGCCGTCGGTGTCGAGTGTCATGAATCGGAAGGTGGCGTCGACGAGCGGGTTGACGACGGTCAGATCCAGGTTGTGCCGTTCGGCGATCGCATCCCAATAGTCGACGCTTGCGCCGCCCAATGGGTCAGCTCCGATGCGCACGCCCGCAGCGCGGATCGCATCGAGATCGACGACGTTCGGCAGATCGTCCACATACGTACCGAGGTAGTCGTACTTGTCCACGGTGCTCGCGAGCGCTCGCGCCAGCGACACACGCTTTACCTCGGACAGACCGTTGCGGAGTAGCTCGTTCGCGCGCGCGGCGATGACGGACGTGGCGTCGCTGTCCGCAGGCCCGCCGTGCGGCGGGTTGTATTTGAACCCACCGTCACGAGGCGGATTGTGCGACGGAGTGACCACGATTCCGTCCGCGCGCGCCGCGTTGCCGGACGCGTTGTAGCGCAGAATGGCGTGGCTCACTGCGGGCGTCGGGGTATACCGGCCACCGGAATCGACGAGGGCGGTCACTCCGTTGGCAGCCAGTACTTCCAGGGCTGTGGTCCACGCGGGCTCGGACAGCGCGTGTGTGTCCCGGCCGATGAACAGCGGACCGGTGATCCCCTGCTCGGCGCGGTACTCGACGATCGCCTGCGTGGTCGCGAGAATGTGCCCCTCGTTGAAGGCTGAGTCTTCGCTGGAACCGCGGTGCCCCGAGGTACCGAAGACGACTTGCTGGCTCGGATCGGACACGTCCGGTGTGCGCGAGTAATAGGCCGTGACCAACTGCGCCACATCGACGAGATCCTCCGGCAAAGCAACCGTTCCAGCTCTATCGTGCGCCACGATGCGACTCCTTCTCCTTGCCCGATACCACCGCGTTCAAGCGTAGTTGTCTCGGCGCCGGACTGTGTGCGCACCCGGGCTCCAACCGGCATTGTGGAACGCGGGAGACGCTGGGACATGAAAAAAGCCGAGCCGACACATTCGCTGTGCCGACCCGGCTTTCGGTGGAGCTGCCGGGAATCGAACCCGGGTCCTCCGCTGTATCACCAGGGCTTCTCCGTGTGCAGTCTGCTATGCCTCTACTTGGATCTCCTGATCTCGCAGACAAGCCAGGATGACGATCCCAGCCACTGTTTGATGTTCCTCATCACTCCGTGGCCGAGTGAATCGGTAAGCCCTCTAGCTGATGCCAGTACCCGGACCGAGGGCGAGCCCGGACTGACAGACACGCAGTCGCTACTTAGGCAGCGAGTGCGTAGTCGCGCTGATTGGAATCGGCGCTTATATGTTTGCGATGACGCTTACGGTGGTCTCTCGCCTGCACCGACACGCTTCCCCTGACTCAACATACAGAGTCGAAACCGTTCAGCCCCGTATGTTCCCCAGCACTTTGCCGGGGCTTGTAAGTGTAACGCGTCCACCGAGCAGAATCATCCCGTTATTCGGCGCGTGTTCTACGCACGGTCGACTTCGGCTACGACGCCCTGCAGTAGTCGGCCGGCCACCACCTTTCGCGCCGGCAGCGATCCGTACCAGAATGCGCGACCGGCCAAACCCCGCGGGAAGAAGTCGATTCGTTGTTCGAGACGCGTCCCTCCGCCCGCCGAGCCGACCGTGTACTGCATCCACGCGTTGCCGGGCAATGCGGCGGTGGAGCGCAACCGCAGCACGCCCGAACCGTCGGGCTCGGCATCACCGTTGTCCGACGCATCGGCGCTGTCGATTCGCCAGTTCTTCGAGCCGCTGGTCTCGACGGCCTTGCGCAGCCGTCGTGAAATCTCTTCGGGTCCACTACCGAGGTACACACTGCGTACGTCGGTGTAAACGACCTCGCCGGCCCAGTCCGGATCCGAGGGCAGCGGATCGGACGGAGCGGACACCGTCTGGGACCAGTTCGATTCGGGTTCGCCGAAGTCGATGGACCGCAAGGCCAGGCGAACCGACTCACGATACGGCGTCGATCCTCCGTCGGGACGATCCACGATCGAGTCGATGTCGGTCTCGTGCGCGACCGCGTCGTACTGGAGCGACTCGATGAGTGGCATCGCGAGTCCCCGCGGAATGGGCGTCACCAATCCGATCCAATGGCCCGCCAAGCGCGGGGTGAGAACCGGTAGAACGAGCATTCGACGCTTACGCAGCCCCGCGACTTCGGCATAGGTGTTCATCATCTCGCCGTACTCCATGACGTCCGGACCGCCGACGTCGTAGGTCCGACTTTCCGGCAGATCGGCCTCGGCGGCACCGATCAGGTAGTGAAGGATGTCGCGCACAGCGATCGGCTGAATCTTGTTGTGGACCCAGCGCGGAGTTGTCATGACCGGAAGCCGGTTGGTCAGATGGCGGATCATCTCGAACGACGCCGAGCCTGCGCCGATGACAACACCGGCCTGCAACACCAATGTCGGGACATCCGACTCGATGAGAATGCGCCCCACCTCGGCCCTCGACTCGAGGTGCTCGGACAGATCGCCGGATTCGGGGTGCAGGCCGCCGAGATAGACGATGCGTGACACTCCCGCCTCGGCAGCAACCGCTGCGACGTTCTGGGCGCTCTCCCGCTCCGTCTTCGCGAAATCGTCGTGCCCGCCCGAGCCCATCGAATGCACGAGGTAGTAGACGACGTCGACATCGGCGAACGCCTTCTTCAACGAATCACGATCTCCGAGATCGCCGCGTGCGACCTCGACGTCGGTAGCCCAGGGAACGCCGTCCAGCTTGTCGGGATTACGTGCGAGCACCCGCACGGTGTAGCCGGCGTCGAGCAATCTCGGAGCGAGTCGGCCACCGAGATAGCCAGTAGCTCCGGTGACGAGCACGCGGCGAGGGACGTCAGCATTGCTGTTGGCGGTCATCGTGTACCGATACCCCGCCGTGGGCAATTCAATCCAGCGCTAGGCCTCACCCGAGCGCGATCAGGCCCACCGCCCCGAGGGCCAGGACCATTCCTGCCTGCTGGATACGAGACACGCGTTCGCCCAGCATGACCATCGCCAACATCACGGTCGCAGCGGGATACAACGACGCGATCACGCTGACCAAAGACAGTAGTCCGCCTTGATAGGCGTACAGCAAGGCTGCATTTGCGATCACGTCGAGAGTTCCGACGAAAGCGCACAGCTTCAACACGCTGCCATGGGGCGCCGAGAAATGTCCTGACGCGAGCGCGACGCACCAGACCACCGCCGTCGCGGACGCCCGTGAGGCTGCGAGTGGCCACAAACCCGATTCGTCGCCGATCTGGTGCAGGCAGATGAAGGCGACCGCGAATGTCACACCGGATCCGACGGTCAACCACGCCACGGTCCTGGTGAACTTCAACTCGCGTCCGCCTGCGACCTCGCCCGCAGCCTCGTCGGGAGACTCCTTGCTGACCAGCACGACGGCAATCAACGCCAACGCAATTCCTGCGAAGGCAAGAACTCCGGGACGCTCGCCCAGACCGAACCCCGCGACGACAGGTATCCCTGCCACGAGCACTGCCGTCAACGGGGACACTACAGACATCGGACCCGAGGCCAGCGCCACGTAGAACCACCACACCGCGACACCACCGGCGACACCGGACGCGAGTCCCCACAGAATGGGCGCAAGCGATATCGACCCACCGACGAACGGCGCGATGAGCAGCACCAGCAGGAGTGAGAAAGGATACGAGACGATGACGACCCTCAGAGCGGCCACTCGGCGAGAGGCCACACCTCCGACGAAATCACTGACGCCGTAGCCGAACGCGGCGACGAGCGCCAGCACTATTGCTGTCAGCGCATGCCCTTGATACGACGCCCGAGCTCGCGTGTCACCTCACGCTCGGCTGTGCGACGTGCGAGGTCCTGACGCTTGTCGTAGTCCTGCTTGCCCTTGGCGAGCGCAAGCTCGACCTTGACCTTGCCGTCGGAGAAGTACATCGACAACGGCACGAGCGTGAGCGATCCTTCTTTCGTCTTGCCGACCAGCCGCTCGATCTCACGCTTGTGCAGCAACAGCTTTCGAGTACGGCGCGGCGCGTGGTTGGTCCAGCTCCCCTGGGTGTACTCGGGGATGTGCAAACCACGAAGCCAGATCTCGCCGTCGTCGACCGTCGCGAACGAGTCGGCGAGCGAGGCTTGCCCATCGCGGAGACTCTTCACTTCGGTTCCGACGAGTGCAATACCTGCCTCGTAGACATCCAGAATCGAGTAGTGATGCCGCGCTTTGCGGTTGGTCGCGATGGCCTTGCGGCCCTTTTCTCTCACTTCAGGGCCCTTTCTCGAGCGCCGTTACTTCGCGTACGCGTCCATCGCGCAACCGCTCCAGCATAGAACTGCCGCGCAATCGAATTTCTTCCCGGCGACGAAACCGCAGTTCCGGATCTATTCGCGGACGTAGAGCCGCAGCGTGATGTACGCGGTGACCGCAGCCATACCGATCCCGACGAGCGCGAGGAACGGCGAGACGAGCAACACGTCGCTGTTGGAGATGCGCGCGAGGATGTTTGCGTCGTACACCTCCGAGAGCACGTCGTCGATGAACAAGTTCTTCGCTGTGAACAATCCGGCGATGGCGAGAGCAGAGCCGATGAGTGCAGCGACCACGGCTTCGAGCAAGAACGGCAACTGCGTGTACCACCGGGTTGCACCGACCAGTCGCATGATCCCGACCTCGGTACGCCTGGTGAACGCAGCGATCTGCACCATGTTGGCGATCAGCAGCACAGCCGCGATCGCCTGCACGATGGCAATTGCGAAGGCTGCGTTGCGAACACCGTTGAGCACGCTGAACAGTCGCTCGACGAGATCTCGCTGGTTCAGCACGCTTTGCACGCCCGGTTGACCGGCGAAGTTGTCGTTGATGACACCGAACCGCTCCGGGTCGCTCAGTTTCACCTTGAACGATGCCGGGAAGCTATCCGGGCTGACGAGTTCGGCAAGTTCGGGTTGATCCTTGAAAACTCGTTCGGTTGCGTCCTTCACCGCGTCGTCACGGTTCAAATACTCCACCGACACGACCGCAGGCGTCTGGTCGAGTTCGCTACGAAGGGTCGCGCACGTCTCCGCCGCGCAGTCGGGGTCGGTCGCCGAAACGTCGTCGGTAAGGAAGATCTGCACTTCGACCCGGTCGAGGAAGATCTGCTGCGTCTTGCCCGCCATCTGGACGACGAGCAGCCCGCCGCCGAACAGACCGAGCGATATCGCGGTCGTCAGGATCATGGCAATGGTCATGGTGATGTTGCGGCGTAGTCCGGTCAGAACTTCGCTGAAGATGAAACTTGCGCGCATCGGTTGATCCGGGCCCTTCGGTGTCTACGGTCTTGGAATGTCTGATCGTTCGGCACTCGGCACAGAGTGCAGGGGCACTTACCTGCCGACGCCGTAGACCCCACGGGCTTCGTCGCGCACCACGCGCCCGTTGTCGAGTTCGATGACCCGGCGACGCATCGAGTCGACGATGTGGTTGTCGTGCGTTGCCATCAGAACCGTCGTTCCGGTCCGGTTGATGCGTTCGAGCAGCATCATGATGTCCTGGCTCGTATCCGGGTCGAGGTTTCCGGTCGGCTCGTCCGCGAGCAAGACCAGAGGCCTGTTGACGAACGCCCGGGCAATCGCGACCCGCTGCTGCTCACCACCGGAAAGCTCGGTCGGGAGCCGATCCGACTTTCCGCCGAGCCCGACCAGATCCAGCACCTCGGGCACTGTTCTCTTGATCATAGAGCGCGGCTTTCCGATCACTTCGAGAGCAAACGCGACGTTTTCGACGACGGTCTTCTGCTGAAGCAATCGGAAATCCTGAAACACACACCCCATGGACTGTCGCAATTTGGGTACGCGCCGAGACGACAGACGATTGACGTGAAAGTCCGCGACATGGATGTCGCCCGAGGTAGGCGTCTCTTCCTTGAGGAGCAGTCGCATGAACGTCGACTTCCCTGAACCAGAGGGACCGATGAGGAAGACGAAGTCCCCTTTTTCCACCGAGACCGTCACGTCGTCCAAAGCTGGTCTGGTCGACGTCTTGTAGGACTTGGAGAGATTCGAGGTGCTGATCACGGGTCGCCAGTGTAGCCCTTACTTGCCGGTAACCGACCGGGGCAACATGTGTGTTGCCTGTGGAAATCTAGGGGCTGGGAGTGGCGCTCGGCTCTGACGGGAACAACGATCGCAACTGCGGTGGTACGGGCACCCCGGGTAGGAACGTCGGTTCCTGTGTACCGGATTCGCTCGAGGTGGAGCTGCCTGAGGATCCCGGCTCCCCAGGGGTCGCCCCGGTGTTCGACGGGTCCTCGGTGTTCGAGGGATCGACGGTAGAGCTCGGCGGAGTCGTCGTCGAAGGTTCGGTGTACTCGGACTGATAGTTCGGCTGAACTCCCGTGTACTGGCTCGTGTCGACCGGCTGGGGACCCTGCACCTCGGCTGGTTCGGGTCGCACCTGGTTGTACAGAAGAGCGGTGAGGACGAAGCAGATACCGAGAGCCACCGTCGACGTCCGGACCCGCCCATAGATCCTGGATGGGATCTTCCAGCTGCGCGACCGCCGATCTGTGCCGTCCGTACCGCCGTCGTGTTCGGTCATCGCTCGTCCCCCCGGTCGGACGACGCGCTTTCCGGCGCGACACCTGCTGTGGACAGATCGGGACTGACGCTGATTCCTTCGGGCCGCAGAGCCGCGGCGACCCGAACACGCAGATCGCGGCCGACGTGAAATTGCTTGCCCGGCAGGGTCCGTGCCACGAGCCGCACGTTCACCACATCGACCTCGATACTCTCGACGCCCATCACGGTCGGCTCGTCCAGCAGCAGTGGGCGAATCTGTGGATCCTCGAAGGCTTCGCGACCGACACTCCTGAGGATTTCGTTGACCCGGTTCAGGTCGGCACTCGATGGGATCGGAACATCGACCACAGCACGAGCCCAATCCTTGGACAGGTTGATGACTTTGACGATCTGACCGTTGGGAACGGTGATCACTTCACCGTCGACGCTGCGGACGCGGGTGACCCGCAGCGTCACGTCCTCGACGGTGCCTTCGGCGTCCTCGGCCGACCCGGTCACCGCGATCTGGACGACGTCACCGAAGCCGTACTGACGTTCGGTGATGATGAAGAAGCCGGCGAGGATGTCCTGCACGACGCGTTGTGCACCGAAACCCAGCGCTGCGCCGAGTACCGCGGCCGGAGCCACCAGTCCGCTGGCTGCGAATCCGAATCGGCGTAGCACTTCGATCGTCACGAGTACGTAGACCAACGTGACAGCGACCCAGGTGATCACCTGAGCAAGAGCGTGACGATGTTTGGCGGCTTCGGTTCGCACCAGTGCGTCACTGTGCTGATAGTTCGAGTCGATCCGCGCGGTGATACGCGATCCGACGTAGCTGATGAAACGCGCCGTGAGCATTCCACCGAGGATGTACAGCACGATTTCGAGCCCACTGCCGTATAGCCAACCCTCCAGGTCCGCTGGCAGGCCGAGCGAGAGTGCTGTGACCATGGTGTTCTACTCGTCCCCGCGCATGCGCCAACGAATTCCCGCTTCAAGGAAACCGTCGATGTCACCGTCGAGCACGGACGAGGGATTGTTGACCTCGTATTCGGTGCGCAGATCCTTGACCATCTGGTACGGGTGCAGCACGTACGAGCGCATCTGGTTTCCCCAGGAACTGCCACCGTCGCCTTTGAGGGCGTCCATCTCGGCGCGTTCTTCCTTGCGCTTGACCTCGAGAAGTTTGGCCTGCAGAACGCGCATGGCCGAGACCTTGTTCTGCAACTGCGACTTCTCGTTCTGACACGTGACGACGATGCCCGTCGGGATATGCGTCAGGCGAACTGCGGAGTCCGTCGTGTTGACCGACTGACCACCGGGGCCACTGGATCGGTAGACGTCGACGCGGATGTCACCCTCGGGAATCTCGATGTGGTCGGTCGTTTCGACGACAGGAAGAACCTCGACCTCGGCGAACGACGTCTGGCGACGGCCCTGGTTGTCGAACGGACTGATACGCACGAGGCGGTGGGTGCCCTGCTCGACGGACAGGGTTCCGTAGGTGTACGGCGCCTTGACCGCGAACGTCGCGCTCTTGATGCCCGCTTCCTCGGCGTAGGACGTGTCGTACACCTCGACGCTGTAACCGTGCTTCTCCGCCCAACGGATATACATGCGCATCAGCATCTCGGCCCAGTCCGCCGCGTCGATGCCGCCGGCGCCGGAACGAATGTTGACGAGCGCATCACGCTGGTCGTACTCACCGGACAGGAGCGTGCGCACCTCGGCCGCGGCAATGTCCTCGCGCAGCGACGCACGTTCTGCATCGGCGTCGGCGGTGGCCGATGCCTCGGCTTCGCCTTCTTCGCCTTCAGCGAGTTCGTACAGGACCGGAAGGTCGTCGAGACGAGAACGTAGTTCTTCCACTCGGCGGAGCTCGGCCTGCGCATGCGAGAGCTGACTGGTCACTTGCTGGGCATGTTCCTGGTCGTTCCACAGATCGGGCGACGCCGCCTGATGTTCGAGCTCGTCGATGCGGCGACGGAGTTCTTCGACATCGAGAACTGACTCGATCGTAGTGAGGGTGATGTCGAGTTCGTTCAGGTCTGCGGAGACGTCAGGATGCACGAGAGTCAAGGTTACCGGCAGTTGCACGGACGGCAGACCAGAGCGTCTCACCTCGCGCCGGGGTGAGAGCGCCGTCTTCGCCCTGTCCTACTCTTGAGCAGTGACTTTCCCCGCCGACGACCTGCAGCTCGCCCTGTCCATCGCCGACCAGGCCGACGACATCACCCGCGATCGCTTCCTTGCACTGGACTTGAAGGTCGCAGACAAGCCCGACCTCAGCCCGGTCAGCGACGCCGATCTCGCGGTCGAAGAGAAAGTCAGGGCGATGTTGGCCGCAGAGCGACCCGAGGACGCGATACTCGGTGAGGAATTCGGCGGAGACGCGATATTCGAAGGCCGTCAATGGGTGGTCGATCCGATCGACGGAACCAAGAACTTCGTCCGCGGAGTTCCGGTCTGGGCGTCCTTGATCGCGCTTCTCGTGGACGGCGTCCCCGTCGTCGGCGTGATCAGCGCACCGGCCCTGAACCGTCGATGGTGGGCAGCGCAGGGCGACGGCGCCTGGACGTCGTACGACGGTGGCGAGTCCCGTTCGATCGCGGTGTCCTCCGTCAGCGAGCTCTCGTCTGCGAGCCTGAGTTTCGCGAGCCTGTCCGGTTGGCAGGATCGCAACATCCGTGATCGGTTCATCGAACTGACCGATGCCGTCTGGCGAGTTCGGGGCTACGGCGACTTCTTCTCGTACTGCTTGCTCGCCGAGGGCACCCTCGACATTGCGACCGAACCCGAGGTCTCACTGTGGGACCTTGCTCCGCTCGACATTCTCGTCCGAGAGGCGGGCGGGCGCTTCACCTCGCTCGACGGAGATCCGGGCCCCCACGGCGGGAGTGCGGTGGCCACGAACGGCTTGTTGCAGGACGAGGTCTTGGACCGCCTACGACCGGTGTGATCGCTAGCTAGGGTGCTCGCTGCTCAGGCGAACGCCGCGAACACCAACGCCAGTGCCGGAGTGATGCCTTGAACGACGGCAGGGCGGAAGTACTTCTTTCCTCCGGTCGCGAGAACGAATGCGGCCCCGACGATGCTCAAACACGCGAAGACGACGATCGCATCGCCGGCTTCGCCGCCGAGGATCAGTCCGACAAAGATTCCGACGGCCAGAAACAGGTTGTAGAAACCCTGGTTGAACGCCATCGGCCGGACAACGTCGGCGTCGGCCTGGCTAGCGACGCCGAACCTCTTCCACACCGTGGGCTTGCTCCACACCACGCTTTCGAACACGAAGATGACGACGTGAAGGATAGCCGCGAGGGCGGCGAAAATCTGGGCTAGTACAGGCACGAAGTGAGATGCTGCCACACCTGCCTGGATTTCCGTAGCGACTGCGCGGAGCGCACGTCACGACACACTTCTTACTCGGGAGTAGACAGCTAACTTACCCGGGAGTAAGATAGTTCAAGTCCGAGCCCGACACCGAGAAACAGCTGGTGATCATGAGCAAGCAAGACAGTGTGGTCGATACGAAGCGCACAGCGCCTCGCGACACATCCGCAGTAGGCCTCAATCCGTTCAAGCGTGATGCCATCGGCACCGCTATGCGCGTGCTCACGGCCATCACCGGATCCGAACTCGCGGAGAAGTACAACCTCCGTCAGACGATCGACCGAGTGACGTACGAGAGCACCAAAACCGGCTTCAAGACCTTGGGTGCTGCGAACCGCACATTCGCCAAGGCAACCGGAAGCGGCAAGCCGAAGCGTCTGGAAGATGCGGCCGTCAAGAACCTGGACTTTTTCGATCTGACGCCCGACGACGAACAGCGTATGATCGTAGAGACGGTCAAGGAGTTCGCCGAAGAAATTCTGCGGCCCGCAGCGTTCGACGCAGATGCGTCTGCATCCTCGCCCGAGGATCTGGTGCGTCGGTCGGCCGAGCTCGGCATCACATTCATCAACGTTCCTGAAGAGCTCGACGGTGCTGCCAGCGAACGCGGCGCCGTCACCAATGCGCTCGTCGCCGAAGCGCTCGCCCATGGCGACATGGGACTCGCGCTCCCGATCCTCGCGCCGAGCGGGGTCGCCGTGGCCCTCACCCAGTGGGGCACCGACGCTCAGCAGAAGACGTACCTGCCGGCGTTCGTCGGGGAAAAGGTCCCGAACGCAGCAGTCGTCGTCAACGAGCCTCGCGCGCTTTTCGATCCGTTCGCGCTGAAGACGAAGGCCGTGCGGTCACCCAGCGGGTTCAAGCTCAACGGAGTCAAGAGCGTCGTGCCCGCTGCCGGCAGTTCCGAACTGTTCATAGTTGCCGCTGAGCTGGAGGGTCGCCCGGCGTTCTTCATCGTCGAGTCGGACACCAAGGGCCTCGTCGTCGAAGCCGATCCCAGCATGGGGCTTCGCGCGGCAGGTCTCGGCCGTCTCGTGCTCACCGACGTCGCGGTTCCCGAGTCCGCGCTTCTAGGCGACGGCGACGCAGACCAGCGCGCACTCGACTACGCCGACGCCATCAGCCTCGCGCGTCTCGGATGGTCGGCTCTTGCAGTCGGTACCGGACAAGCCGTACTCGACTACGTAATCCCGTACGTCAACGAGCGTGAGGCGTTCGGAGAACCCATCAGCAACCGTCAGGCCGTCGCATTCATGGTCGCGAACATCGCGATCGAACTGGACGGTATGCGCCTGGTAACTCTGCGCGGCGCATCGCGCGCCGAGCAGGGCAAGTCGTTCGCCCGCGAAGCCGCGCTTGCGCGACGCCTCGCAGCCGAGAAGGGCATGCAGATCGGTTCCGACGGCGTGCAGTTGCTCGGAGGACACGGCTTCACCAAGGAACACCCCGTGGAACGCTGGTACCGCGACCTCCGCGCCGTCGGTGTCACCGAGGGCATCGTCCTCATCTGATTCGCCCCCCCATCTTCTCGAGAACCCCGCCAAGGAATCGATAAACCATGATCAATCTCGAACTACCCAAGAAGCTTCGGGCGCAAGCGAATCAGGCACACCAGGTCGCGGCCGAGATCTTTCGTCCCATCTCCCGCAAGTACGACCTGGCTGAGCACGAATACCCGGTCGAGCTCGACACGATGGCCTCGATGGTCGAAGGCATGTCCGACGCCGGCACCGTAGTCGGTGGCGCAGCGGGCGGTCGTGAGAAGGGCAGCGAGAACGCCAAGAAGCCCAGCAAGACGGCAAACGCGAACGGCGGCAACATGTCCGCTCTCGTCAATGTCATCGAAACCTGCTGGGGCGACGTCGGTCTGACGCTGTCGATCCCCTACCAGGGCCTCGGAAACTCGGCAATCGCTGCCGTCTCCACCGACGAACAGCTCGAGCGTTTCGGCAAGGTATGGGCTTCGATGGCCATTACCGAGCCCAGTTTCGGTTCGGACTCGGCCGCGGTCACCACGACAGCCGTTCTCGACGGCGACGAGTGGGTCCTCAACGGTGAAAAGATCTACGTCACCGCCGGCGAGCGATCGACTCACATCGTCGTGTGGGCGAGCGTCGACAAGTCCAAGGGCCGGGCCGCGATCAAGTCCTTCGTCGTCCCGCGTGACGCGCCGGGCCTCAGTGTCGCGCGTCTCGAGCACAAGCTCGGCATCAAGGCCTCGGACACCGCTGCCTTGCTGCTCGAAGACTGCCGGATCCCGAAGGACAATCTCCTCGGCTCGGCCGAGGTGAACACCGAAAAGGGATTCGCCGGCGTCATGCAGACGTTCGACAACACGCGTCCCCTCGTCGCCGGCATGGCCATCGGCGTGGCACGTGCGGCACTCGAGGAGTTGCGTTCGATCCTCGTCGAAGCTGACGTCGAGATTTCCTACACCACGCCCGCATACAACCAGCACGCGGCGGCAGCCGAATTCCTTCGACTCGAAGCGGACTGGGAAGCGGCGCACCTACTCGCGCTGCGCGCAGCATGGATGGCAGACAACAAGGAGCCGAACTCGCTGCAGGCCTCGATGGCCAAGGCGAAGGCCGGCCGCTCCGCCACCGACATCACCCTCAAAGCCGTCGAACTCGCGGGAAGCTACGGCTACTCGGAGCGTCTGCTACTCGAGAAGTGGAGTCGCGATTCGAAGATTCTCGACATCTTCGAGGGCACCCAGCAGATCCAGCAGCTGATCGTCGCTCGTCGAGTGCTCGGAAAGACGTCCGCCGAGCTGAAGTAGTTCTTACGCCCTACACACGAGACCCCGCAACCGTCCGGTTGCGGGGTCTCGTGCATGCGGCGTAAGAAAAATTCTCTGCCCTGTCGAAAACGTGCATCCCCATTCGTCGTCATCATGTAAGCCACGTAAGGACACGAGATACGGGAGACCATCATGAAGTACATGCTGCTGATCAACGCACCGAGTGCCGAGTTCGACAACGGCTGCTCGGTGGAGGACTGGGTCCAGTTCGGCAAGGAAATGCAAGACGCTGGAGTGTGGGTCACCGGGCACGCGCTGGCAGACCTCACGACCGCCACGACTGTCCAGGTCGATTCCGCAGGCGAGCGAAGCGTCACCGACGGTCCTTTCGCCGAGACCCGAGAGGTGCTGGGCGGCTTCGAGGTCATCGACGTGCCCGATCTCGACGCCGCCCTCGACTGGGCGGCTCGCTGCCCAGGCTCGCGTGGCGGAGGTTCCGTAGTGGTCCGGCCCATCGCCGAGTTCTAGAGACTGCCCAAGCCGATGAGCGACTACACGCGCGCGTCGTTGGAATCGGTGTTCCGGGAGGAACACGGACGCCTGCTCGCGACTCTTGTTCGTCGGTACGGCGATCTCGATCTTGCCGAGGAAGTCACGTCGGAGGCCCTCGAAGCCGCACTTCAGCACTGGCCGATCGACGGCGTTCCGATCAAGCCCGGTGCCTGGCTGCTCACCACAGCCAGGCGTCGGGCAGTCGACCGACTTCGGCGTGATCAATCCTACGCAGCCAGGCTGGCGATCCTGCACGTCGAACAAGACAGGGCAGCGCCGGTCTCCGCAGCAGATGAACCGTCAGAGGACTTCCCGGATGAGCGACTCCAACTGTTCTTCACGTGCGCGCACCCTGCCCTGCAAGCCGACGACCGGTTGGCGATCACCCTTCGCTGCCTCGCGGGCCTCACCACGGCCGAGGTCGCTCGGGCGTTCGTGATTCCGCAATCGACCGCCGGTCAACGAATTTCTCGTGCCAAGAAGAAGATTCGCGATGCCCGGATTCCGTTTCGGGTTCCCGACACCGACGAACTCCCCCAGCGATTGCCCGGCGTACTGCAGGTGGTCTACTCCATCTTCACCGAGGCGTACTCCGCGTCGTCGGGCGAGAATCTGATTCGCCTCGATCTCGCCGAAGAAGCGCTTCGCCTCGGCCGAATCCTTCGTGCACTGCTGCCGAACGAGCGAGAGGCGTCGGGACTGCTCGCACTCATGCTGTCGACCCACGCGCGGCATGCCGCGCGTACACGCGACGGGATGGTGCTGATGCTCGAAGAACAGGATCGCGAACTGTGGGATCGGGACATGATCGCCGAGGGGTCGACCTTGGTCGTCCACGCCCTCACCGGTGGAAGCCCAGGCCCCTACGGAGTGCAAGCCGCGATCGCTTCCCTGCACGCCGAAGCACCTACGGCAGCAGAAACGGATTGGCCGCAGATCGTCGAATTGTTCGGTGTACTCGCCACCATCGCACCGTCGCCGATCGTGTCGCTGAATCGCGCGGCCGCAGTGGCCATGCGGGACGGCCCACAGGTCGGTCTCGAACTACTCGAGTTGCTGAGGCGCGATCCACAGTTGCAGAGCTATCACCCGTTTCATGCGGCGCGGGCGGACCTGCTGTGTCGGTGCAACCGATTCGACGAGGCCGCCGACGACTTCCGACGAGCACTCGCGCTGGCCGGGTCCGAGCCCGAGCGCAGATACCTTCGACGGAGGCTGATGGAGGCCGAACGCAGCGGCGGATAGCCGATCTACGAGTTGTTCATTCGTGAAGCCGCCCGACCGCGTCGACGGGCAACTAGGATTGCGTACGCAGGACGCAGCGTACGCAGCTGTACCGAAGTGATCTGTAGGGGGACGATCGTGTCGGTCAAACAGAACGTGGCGCGCCACCACACGTTGTCGCACATCATCGGTGGGGTCGCCGCCGTTCGTGTGATGAACCGAGCGGGGTTGGTTCCGTTCCCGCGGCTGGATCATGGAATCGCCTCGCTGCGCGCGGTAGCAAAATATGGGCCGTTCGCGGGCCCGGTTCATGCGAACGCCAGAGCTGGGGTCACGTCACCGGCGATCGTCGACGAATTGGGAACACTGTCCTATGTCGAGCTCGAGCGGTACTCGAACGCGGTAGTGCGAGGCTGGGCAAAGGACGGCATAGGCGCTGGGTCGGTCATGGGAGTCATGGCTCGCAATCATCGCGGCCTGGTGCTGACGATGCTCGCTGCAGCCAAAGCCGGTGTCAGGCTCGTGATGATGAACACCGGCTTCGCTCCCCCACAACTCGCTGATGTGTCCGTTCGGGAGCAGATCGGGTCGTTCGTGTACGACGAGGAGTTTTCGGAGGTGGCAGCTGCCCTCGCACCCGAGGTCACGCGGTATCTGGCCTTGTCGCAGTCGCCCAACCCGGACGCTACCCCGCTGGAGGATGTTCGGACAGGCAACTCCATGGACTCCGTCCCGGCTCCCGCATCGCAGGGAGGCTTCGTCCTACTGACCAGCGGAACCACCGGAACGCCGAAAGGCGCACCACGCGAACATACTTCACCGCTCGCCTCGGCTCAGTTCCTCGACCGCGTCCCGCTACGACGGGACCAGACGATGATCATGGCGGCGCCGATCTTTCACGGCACCGGGCTGTCTCAATTCGCGTTGGCGCTCGCCCTGCGCAATACGGTCGTCATGCACCGAAAGTTCGATCCGGAGAACACGATGCAGCTCGTCGCGCAGTACCGGGCCGATTCGCTCGTGTTGGTGCCGACGATGCTGCAGAGAATAGTCGACTTGCCGGCCGACACGCTGTCGTCCTACGACACATCCTCGCTTCGGATCGTGTTCGCATCCGGTTCGGCGATCTCGCCCGAGCTTTGCCGTCGAACAGCCGCAGCATTCGGGCCCGTCCTCCACAATCTCTACGGCTCGACCGAGGTAGCGGTTGCAACTGTCGCCACACCCGAGGACCTCGAACGAGCGCCAGGCACTGCAGGCCGGCCGCCTGTCACCTGCCGGGTCGAATTGTTCGACAGCGACGGCAATCCCGTCCGCGGAGCAGGTGCCGTAGGTCGCATCTTCGTCGCGAGCGGCTTGAGCTTCTCCGGCTACACCGACGGCCGCGACAAGGAACGCATCGACGGGATGCTGTCGACGGGCGACGTAGGTCATTTCGATGCCGATGGGTTGTTGTTCGTCGACGGCCGAGACGACGACATGATCGTCTCCGGGGGAGAGAATGTCTATCCCCTCGAAGTCGAGAACTTGCTTGCCGAGCATCCCGACATCATCGAGGCAGCCGTGCTCGGAGACTCCGATCCGGAATTCGGACAGAGGTTGAAGGCGTTCGTCGTACCGACTCCGAGTTCGCCCCGCGATGCGGATGCCATCCGGTCGTACGTCAAGGACCACCTCGCGAGATACAAGGTGCCCAGGGACATCGTCTTCATCGACGAACTTCCTCGCAACGCGACGGGAAAGGTCCTGCGGCGCGTCCTCGGCGAGCTCGAGTAGACCAGCCGTTCGCTCACCGGGACGACCTGGTAGAGAATGAGGTACACGGTTCATGCGGAGGAGAGCAGCAAAATGTCCGATTGGGCGAAGAAAATCAAAGACGAAGCCAGAGGTTTGATCGCCGAGGCCGAGCAGGAGCTGACAGTCCTCGAAGGCGGCGATACCGTCGACCTGACAGCCGACGCGCCCGAGGACGACGACACCCCCGACACAACCGTGAGCGGCACCTAGAGCGTGTCTCTTAAATTGGGTCCGTTTTCGTTTTCATCGCCGGGCGGTGGTTGTGGTTGCGGGAGTGCAGAACTGCCGCGCACAGGACAACGCCCCCGAGGAATGTCATGGCGTACTTGTCATATCGAGTGGCCACACCACGCCACTGTTTGAGCCGCCCGAAGCCACGCTCGACGGTGTTGCGGTGCTTGTACATCGTCGGATCGAAACCCGGTGGACGACCACCGGCGGACCCCTTGTCGGCCCGTCGCTGCTTCTGGTCGCTGCGCTCGGGAATGGTGTGTTTGATCTTGCGGCGACGCAGTTCGGTGCGGGTACTGGGATGGGTGTACGCCTTGTCGGCGAGCAATCGGTAGTCCTGGTCCCCACCGGCAGCTCGGTGGGCATCGAGCAACGGCACCAACTGTGGATTGTCCCCGGCTTGCCCACCGGTCAGCAGCATCGTCACCGGCGAGCACGTCAGGTCGGTCAGTGCATGGATCTTCGTGGTGAATCCTCCGCGAGATCGACCCAACGCGTGGTCAGCGGGTTCGTCGACGGATTTCTTGTAATTCGACAAGGCCCCCTGTGAGAGTGTCGGCTCGCGCACCGGCCGCATGCTGATGCGCCCGGACGCTGGTCGAGTCGATCGAGAGCACCGCCCCGATATCGCCGTCGAGTTCTTCCGGGTCGAGACCGAACACCTCGGCCACCGCGGCAAGCATCTCGTCGTAGGTGCCATCGAAGGACCATCGGTGGTGGCGTTTCCACACCGTCTGCCACGGACCGAAGTCCTCCGGCAGATCTCGCCACGGACACCCGGTACGGAATCGGTATGCGATGCCCTCCAGAATTCGCCGGTGCTCGGCGAACCGCCGCCCACGTTTTCCCACGTCGGTGGGTATCACTGGCTCGACGATCTCCCAGAACTCGTCACTGATCACTCCCACGCGCGTCATCGAAATATCATCGCTGACAGCACCTCTCAAATTTGGGAGACACGCTCTAGTCCTCGCTCCGTGAATCGATCATCGAGTCATTCGTGCGAGGGCTCACCGGTGACTCGATGATCGGCATAGTTGAACCCCTCGCGGACGAGTCGAGCCAGGTGGCCGTCGGCGATTCGGTACACCACGCGTCTCCCCTCCTTCGTCGTCTCGACCATCCCTGTGAAACGCAGTTTGGCGAGATGCTGACTGACGGCGGTTCTCGACGCACCACTGGAGTCGGTCAGGGCGGTGACATCTGCGGGAGCCTCGCTCAGAATTCGCAGCAGCAGTAGACGCGTCGGATCGGACAGCATTCTGAAAATCTCACCTGCAGATTCCAGGCGTGCACGGTCAGGCTCTGCCGAGTGTTGGAAGCTCGGTTCGTGAATCGGAAGCTTGTCCGTCACTTCCGCCTCCTGATGATTTCCACACTCCGACTGCCGCGACCGTGCCCAGTGTAGCTACCAGAGCCAGCACTAGAGTCGACGCAACCTGTCCCGCCGACGCCCCCACCCAGCCTGCAATCGGGTAGGTAAACAAGAAGCAGGCGTGCGAGAGCGAGAACTGCGCCGTGAACAACGGACCCGAGTCGCGCCCTTCGCACGCACGACGTACTACCGATGGCGACGGCGTGCTGATTGCCGACACGGCAGCGCCCGCAGCTACCCAGAGGACCGAGACGACGCCCCATCCCAGCAAACCTGTCGGAGCTGCAGCCGTGACCAGTGCGATGCACACCAGCACGGACAACACACCGACGCATCCGACCGTCATCGTTGCTCGCGCAGAAGTTCGCTCCAACAGCGGCGGAACACACAGCGCGACGGCGATGGAACCAACCCCGAAGCATCCGAGCAGGAACGCGAACGACCACGCGGGGCCGCGGAGAAGCACCGTGGCGAAGACGACGGAGTTGACCACGACCAGGCTGGTCGCCGTCGCGGCGACGAGGTTCATCGCGGCGAGGCCGCGAAGGTCGGCGCGTCTTCCGAATTCGCGTATCCCTGCCGTCGTTCGCTCCAGCAACGACGAGTCCCTTCGGACCGGGATTCGCGGAATCGCGGTCCGTGCAACGAGGCACATGGACGCGAGGAAGCCGATGGACGTACCGATGAACAGCGAGTGGAACGACACGACTGTCAGAGCGGCGGCCGCGATCATCGGGCTGGCAATCGATTCCAGGTCGTAGGCGAGACGAGACAGCGACAACCCGCGGGCATACGAGGACTCGTCTCGGAGTATGACGGGAACAACGGATTGAAAAGCAGGAGTGAATGTCGCTGACGCCGATTGCAGTACGAACACGAGTGCATAGATCTGCCAGGCTTCACCGACGAATGGCAGGGCAAGAGCTACCGCAGCGCGCACGACGTCAGCGGTGATCAACACCGCTTTGCGGTCGAAACGAACCGTGAGCGCCGTAGCCATCGGTGCCACCGCGACGTACGCGATCATCTTGATCGCCAGCGCTGTGCCAAGTACGACGCCGGCTTGCTCGCGCGCAATATCGACAGCGACCAGGCCGAGTGCGACAGTCAGGAGGCCGGTGCCCACCAACGCGACCACCTGGGCTGCGTACAGCCGTCGGAATCGTGGATCGCGGAGCGGTTCGGCAACAGACACACCACCATGTTATAGGTTTAAGTGCGCACACGTGAACATGTCGTCGTAAAAAATAGTTCGAGGTCGGCACTCGAATTGAGTGCCGACCTCGAACTGTTGGTAGCGGGGACAGGATTTGAACCTGCGACCTCTGGGTTATGAGCCCAGCGAGCTACCGAGCTGCTCCACCCCGCGCTGCAAGAAACGAAGTTACCCGACGGCATCCACCGATGGCAAATCGCGTGTACAGCAACCGAACATGACCCCCCAGCGCACGTTGTCGTGGATGAAATACCGGTCGTCCACCTTCGAATTCCGTGCCCCGTATCACAAATTTTGCGTGATTCATACCACATAACGGACCTGTAACGAACGGGATACGAATACGTCGCGAGGCCCGCCGAGCTGCAGAAATGGCACTGGCAGTCCCACGATGTGGATTGTTCCGATCCCAAATCTTAGTGTGACGTCACCAAATTCCTCGACTACCTTCACGGTCGGCCCTAAAACACAGGGTCAGTACCACCCCCGCCGCTGCATTGCTCTGCCCCGCGGGAGTGGATCCCCGAAACGCACGGGGGCAGAGCCGCAACACGTACGACGCCGCACCTCCTCGGGACGGCCTCTCGAGAAGGTGCACAGGACGCACGCTCACACCGGAGTGTCCTACGGCTGGTTGCGACGGCAAGCGCGGAGAGGATTCACCCCGTATGACCACAGAAACACATTTCGCCAAGCGTGCACTCGGATGGGCCGTCGTCACTGGCGCGGTCGTAGCGATCCCCCTCGGCCTGTCCGTGGGCACTGCCAGCGCGGCCGAGCACAACTGGGACGGCGTTGCACAGTGCGAGAGCGGCGGCAACTGGAACATCAACACCGGCAACGGCTACTACGGCGGCCTGCAGTTCTCGCAGAGCACCTGGACTGCGAACGGTGGCAGCGGATCGCCGCACACCGCCTCCAAGGCCGAGCAGATCCGCGTCGCAGAGAACACCCTGCAGAGCCAGGGCCCCGGCGCATGGCCCACTTGTGGCAAGAACCTGACCACCGGTACCTCGGCTCCCGAGCCGGAGGAAGCTCCCGCAGCTCCGGTCCAGCAGGCACCGGTCGCACCGGCCGTCCCCGTCGCTCCCGAATACCAGGCGCCGGCTCAGCAGGCAACCACAGCGGCGCAGCAGGGCTTCGACGCCGCCTCTGCGCTCGCCGCCCAGTACGGCCTGAGCGCTCAGTTCGAGCAGCTCGTCGCCGCGAACGCACCAGTTCTCGCGTCGATCGGCCGATAACTCGAGGGCTAACGCACACAAGAAAGCGCCCGTCGCCACTTCTGAGAAGTGACGACGGGCGCTTTGCCGTACCGGGTTCGAACGTCAGTTGGCGTTGTAGGCGTTGATAGCTTCCTGTAGCGCATCGAACGCGTCACCAAGCCTGCCGAGGTCGCCACTCTGCTGCGCCGACCTGACGTCGGCGAGAGCCGAATTGAGCCGCTGCACCTCCGCCGCTGACGGTTGACCCTGCTGTGCTGGTGCGGGTGCCGCAGGCGGCGCTTCCGTACCGCCCTGAGTCCCGCTCTCCGGTGGTGTCGTCTCCGTAGTCGGCTGCGGATCTGCGGCCTCACCACCAGGGGCGGTGGCAGCAGTGCCTGTTCCCGATCCGAAGACCTGATCGAGAGCCTCGGACAATCGAGCTGCGTAACCGACGCGAACTCCACCTTCGGATCCCGGTTCGCGGTAGCTCACGAGCACCTTCGTCAACTGCGGGAAGGTGGACGTCGACGCATTTTTCCGCGAGGTGTACAACGGCTCGACATAGAGAATTCCGCCATCGGCAATGGGCAACGTCAGTAGATTGCCGTACTGCAGCTCGTTCGATTGCTCGAGCAGCGTTCTGTCCGACGCCACACGCGCATCCGATGTCATCGAGTTCTGTGCCTGCTGCGGACCCTGAGTCTGAGTTTGAGTCGGCAGCTGCAGAATCGTGAACTTCCCGTAGTCCTCCGGATCGGATCGCACCGAGATGTACGACGCCAACAACTCTCGGTTGAACCCGACCATCGCACTCGTCAGGCGGAACGACGGCTTACCGGTGTCAGGGTCGCCGATGAGTACGTAGTACGGAGGTTGATTGAATTCACTACCCGCGCCGCTGTTGCTCGTCGGGTCGCTCGGAACGGACCAGAACGCGTTGTTCGTGAAGAACTCGTTCGGGTTGTCCACGTGATACTTCGCCAACATCTCGCGCTGGACCTTGAACAAGTCCTCCGGGTAACGGAAGTGCGAACGGAGTTCGTCCGAGATGGCTGATTCGGGCTGAACCGAATCCGGGAACACTCCCATCCAGGCCTTCAGAACCGGATCGTTGTCGTCGACCTGATAGAGCGTCACTGTGCCGTCGTACGCGTCGACCGTCGCTTTGACCGAGTTCCGGATGTAGGAAACCTCTTCTCGCGGAAGCGGTCTACCGGTAGTCGGCTCGACGCTGTCGACGGTGAGCCCGTCCAGGGACGCGCGCTGAGCGTAGGGGTAGTTCTCCAATGTGGTGTATCCGTCGACGATCCACACGATCTTGCCGTCCACGACCGCCGGATACGAGTCGGTGTCGGTGGTCAGCCAAGGTGCGACCTTCTGCACTCGATCGCGCGGATCACGATTGAACAGAAGCTTGGAATCGCTGCCGATCGCGCTCGAGAACAGGATGTTGCGCTCGCCGTACTTCGCGGCGAAGGCAAGTCGGTTGAACCAGTTACCCACTGCGACGCCACCAGCACCGGTGTAGGTGTAGTTCGAGTCGTCGGTGTCGTACTCGCGGTCGCCGGTTTCGGCTGCTCCGACGATTGCGTAGTCCGGATCGGCCTGGGCGATGACCTCGCCGTAGTAGATGCGGGGCTGATCGACCGGGATGACCTGTTCGGAACCTTCCGATGCAATATCACTGACGGTGTAGATCGGGTACCCACTGTTGCTGTTGGCACCTTCGGACGTGGGATCCTGCACCGCAGCGTTCACGCGGTTCGCAGGCGCAGCGACGAATCCGTTTCCGTGTGTGTACACCGTGTGGCGGTTGATCCAGTCCAGCTGGTTGCCCGTCAGGCTTTCCGGAGACAGTTCACGCGCAGCGACGATGTAGTCCTGCAGCTGCCCGTTGATCTCGTACCGGTCGATGTCGAGTGTGTCGGGGAAGCCGAAGAAGTTCTTCAGCTGCTGCTGCTGCGTGAACGTCCTCGACAGCACATTCGGATCGAGCAACCGGGTGTTGGCGATGGTCGTGATATCCGCCTGGCTCTCGCGCGGATTCTGCGATCCCTCGCCGGAATAGTCCTGGTATTCGACGACGTCGTCGCCGATCTTGTACGCATCCCTGGTCGCAGTGATGTTTCGCTCGATGTACGCGCGCTCCTTCTCCGCAGCGTTAGGACGTACGGAGAACTGCTCCATCAGTAGTGGGAACACCGCGCCGACGAGAATCGAGGACAGCACGAGCAACGCTGTCGCCAGCGCAGGCACGCGTAGGTCACGAAGGAAGATCGCGGCGAAAAATGCTGCAGCACAGATCAAGGCGATTGCCAGCAGAATCAATTTTGCGGGCAACACTGCATTGATGTCGGTGAAGCCTGCACCGGAGAAGGTCGGTTCCTTGCGAGTGCTGGAGAGCAAGGAATACCGGTCCAGCCAGTAGGCGATGGCCTTGAAGAGCACGAACGCACCGGCCAACACCGCCAGCTGGACTCGCGCGGCGCGCGTCAACGCACCCTCGCGGCCTGCGAGTCGGATCCCGCCGAATACGTACTGCGTCAACAGGTTCGCGAAGAACGCAATCAACGTTGCCACGAAGAGCCAGTTCAGAACGAACCGGTAGAAGGGCAGGTCGAACGAGTAGAAGCCGATGTCCAAACCAAATTGCGGATCCGTGACTCCGAAATCGTCACCGTTCAAAAACAGCTGAACCGTCACCCAGTTGGCCTGCGCAATGAGACCCGAGATCACACCGAAGGCCAACGGTATTCCGACGCCGAAGAGACGCAGCCGGCTCATGACCGTCGTGCGGTATCGCGCGATCGGATCGTTCGGTCCGGCAACAGGAACGAACACCGGACGGTTGCGGTAGGCAAGCAGCAGCGACACGAAGACGACACCGCCGACGAGCACACCGACGATCAGGAACAGCACCAGACGCGTCAGCAGAGTGGTCGTGAACACCTGACGGAATCCGACCTCCCCGAACCACAGCCAGTTCGTGTAGGTGTCGATGAGGCGAGGACCGACAAGCAGCAATGCTGCGAGGACCAAAGCCAGAACTAGTAATATCCGGGCGCGCCGCGATAGCGACGGGAGACCGGTGGGGGCCCTCATGCCCACGTGCCACACTCCAACTTCGGGCGATACACCTAGGTATCGCTGATGGGGTCGTACGGCGCACAACGTGCGTCGCATGTCCGATTTGAGGACCACTGTACGGAACGCATCACCTACTCGCTCACACCCCTTCGGCTCCACCTCGACAGCGCGGCGCAGCTTCGGTACCCGATACGCGGATGCACCATCGGGAAGATACCGACGCAATGGGATGATTGCGCGGTGAGCGACTTCAGCGACGACCTGTTCCGTGACGGTGTGGATCCCGACCCGAACACCGAGGCCCTCTCCGACGCCCTGGCCCGATGCGCCCGCGAGGTGGTCGACTTCGTCGACAGCGAGGGCTGGAACCAGCCTCCCCAACTGTTCGCACTCGTACCGACCTCTTTGCTGGCTGCCGCCGAACCTGGACTCCTCGACGAGCTCGCCGACGGTGATCTTCTGACTCCGATCCAGCAACACTCGCTCCCCGAGGACATCAGCGGAGGCTCACGCGCGCTCGACGAATTCCTCGCCACCACGACCTGGCCGGAAGGCGTCGTGGGATGTGCGCTCGTTCAGGAGATCGTCGTACTACCGCCGACTGCCGAATCTGCCCTCGACGACGCCCTCGTCCCGCTTCTCGCCGACAGAGACGCCGCCGACGATGCGGCGCGACACGCCGCCCACACCCACCCCGAGCGCAAGGACGGTCGACTCGTCGCCGCCGTACTGAAGGACGGACCGTCGCTGACATTGCTGCAGATGCAACCCGACGAGGACGCGGATCCGTTCGCGCCCGTCGAACTGTTGATCTACGAGGATCTGGCCCCGGGGATCGTCAGTGCTCTCCACGCCACGTTCGATCTGGTCGAGGACGACTGACCGAAGTCGAGTCTCTGGTTGGACGACAAGCGGGTCAGCATTTGGGCGCTTCTCCACCGACGCCGATTGCTTCGAGCGAATCGATGGCACCGTCGAGCGAGTCGACCTTGACCAACTGCAGCCCGTCGGGGGCGTTCTGCACCGCTTCGTCGCAGTTGCTCGCGGGAACGAGGAAGGTCGTCGCGCCTGCCTCTCGTGCGGCGATGAGCTTGTACGGAATCCCGCCGATCGGACCCACAAGTCCATTCGAGTCGATGGTGCCGGTCCCTGCAACGAAGTCGCCGTTACTGAGCTCGCCCGGGCTGAGTTTGTCGACAACCGCCAAACTGAACATCAGGCCGGCAGAGGGGCCACCGACGTCCGCGAGGTTGAACTTGACCGTGAACGGTACGTCGGGTTCCTCCGCAGGCGTCACTCCCAGATAGCCCTGCTCGGCATCGTCCGGCCGTGCGCCGAGAACCACCGACTCGGTTCGCGTTGTGCCGTCCTTCTCCACGACGATGTCGATGCTGTCTCCTGGCGATCGGGCGCTCACCGACTCGCGCACGGCCGTGACCGAGTCCACCGGCTCGCCCGCCACCGACACCAACCGCTCGCCTTCGTTCAGCAGGCCTGCAGCCGGTCCGTCGGGAGCCACGGCACCGACGACCAGGACGACCGGCAAGCCGAGATGATGCAGTGCGGCCAGCTCCGCACTGTCCTCGGACTGCTCGAAATCTGCCTGATTACCCTCCTGGACCTCTTCCTTCGTCTTGTCCGGCGGATACACCTCTTCGCGCGGGACAAGCCCTTGCCGACCACTCGCCCAGAAGCCGAACGCTTCGAAGATGTTCAGCTGATCGCGAACTGCCACGGTGGTCATGTTCAGGTGCCCGGTCGTCGGGTCGACATCGACGCCGTCGATCTGAACGACGGGCGCACCGTCCGCATCGCCGAGCGTGTTGTAGGTCGGTCCTGGTCCCAAGGCCGCGAACGGAACAGTGATGACCGTTCCCACGACGCCGAGCACGACAACGGGCACCAAGGCGGCGACAAGAGTGGCAATCCTACGATTCACCCGACAAACATTAGAACCGCCGACTGTGACAACCATGTGAGACCCCTCCGGAACGGTGCAATCGCCATGCGGTCGTGTTCGCCGTCAGCGTGATCACCAGCGGTGCTGTTCGCGTCCCGGCCTTGTACCGTTGACGTATGAGCAATTTTGGTTTCGGAGGCTCCGACGAGGATCCCGACAAGAAGAAGGATCAAGGCGGCGACGGGTCAGGTGGCACTCCCGGCGGGTTCGGCTTCGGCGGCGAGGGGTTCGACCCCGCGGCTCTGGGACAGATGCTCACCCAATTCGGACAGATGCTCAGCGGCATGGGCGCACCGGGCGCGGGCGGGGCTTCCGCCGGCCCGGTCAACTATGACCTCGCCAAGCAGCTGGCACGGCAGCAGATCGGGAACATCTCCCCCGTCGGCGCAGGCAAGGCCGATGCGGTCGCCGAGGCAGCGCACCTCGCGGAACTCTGGCTCGACGGGTCAACGACGCTACCGGCCGGCGCGTCGAAGACCGCCGCGTGGAATCCAGGCGACTGGCTCGACAACACGATCGACACCTGGAAGCGCCTGTGTGATCCGGTCGCCGAGCAGATCTCCGGAATGTGGACCGCCGGACTGCCCCCGGAAGCCCAGCAGATGGCTGGGCCGATGATGGGCATGCTGACGCAGATGGGCGGCATGGCCTTCGGATCCCAGCTCGGCCAAGCACTGGGCCAGCTGTCCAAAGAGGTACTGACCTCTACCGACATCGGCATTCCACTCGGGCCGAGCGGAGTCTCGGCGCTCCTGCCCGAGGCCATCGCCGCATTCACCGAGGGCCTCGAACAGCCTGAGCGTGAGGTGCTGGTCTTCCTCGCCGCCCGTGAAGCTGCCCACCAACGGCTGTACAGCCACGTTCCGTGGCTCCGTCAGCGCGTCTTGGCGACCGTCGAGGAGTACGCCCGAGGAATACGCATGGATTTCTCGGCAATCGAGGAAGCAGCATCCGGGCTCGACCCCGCGTCGCTGACCGATCCGTCGAAGATCGAAGAAATACTCCAGCAAGGCGCCTTCGAGCCGCAGACCACCCCGGAGCAGAAGCAGGCGCTGGAACGGCTGGAAACACTCCTCGCGTTGGTCGAAGGATGGGTCGAGACCGTGGTCGCCGACGCGCTGGGTGACAGGCTTCCTGGTGCAGTCGCCCTCGGCGAAACCATCAGGCGTCGTCGTGCATCGGGTGGTCCGGCCGAGCAGACCTTCGCGACGTTGGTCGGTCTCGAGCTGCGTCCGCGCAAGGTGCGAGAGGCAGGCGCGCTGTGGCGCCTGCTCACGACGGCCGCAGGAATCGACGGACGCGACGGAGTATGGGCACATCCCGACCTCCTGCCCGTGTCCTCCGACCTCGACGAGCCGGCGGGCTTCATCGACGGCGTCGTCGGCGGCGGTTCGAGCAACTTCGACGATCCGATCGCGCAACTCGAAGCAACCGAGGCACAAGAACGTTCGGCGCGAGAGCAGTCGAACAAGGAGGGCGACGGCAAGACCGAGGGAACCGAGTCCTGAGCTTTCGATTCTGACGGGGTGTGTGCGATTTTCTTCGCCGCACCCCGTTTTTCGTGCGAACCACCTGTTGGAGGCCAGTGCCACCCTGTGGATAACCGGTCGTGCGTGCCCAGTCGCCGGCTTCGGCTGTGCCAGTGTCCAGGTTGTGCACACATCGATGCTCCGCCGACCGAAACTACGAGTACCAGTATTTTCGCAGCGCGACGGGACCGTCCGGATCGGGTGGAATCCGGAGCAGTCCTATCTCGTCACGCCCCCGCCTCGAGTCGCCCCGCACGTGGTACTGGACCTGTTGAGAAGACTCGATGGAGTTCATTCCCGCGCGCACACGATCTGGTACGCGGGCACCGTGGGCTTCTCGGCGAACTCCATGTCGACCCTTCTCGCCGAACTATCGGAAGTGGGACTCCTCGTCGAGGGTGCCGCTGCGCCGCCGGATCGAGACGGTTCGAACACCGAGACCATGACCGTGCACGTGCTCGGACGAGGGCCGCTTGCCGACGCGGTGGTTGCAGGTCTCACCCCGTCGACGAACGTCGCTCTTCGGCGGTCGGCACTAGCCCCGGCCCAGCTGATCGTTCCCGAAAACGAACCAGGGTGCGATATCGCCGTCCTCACCGACGACATGGCACCGGATCCGCGGGTCGTGACCGGCCTGGTTCGCAGCAGAACGCCGCACCTTCAGGTACGCCTGCGCGACGGCGTCGGAATCGTCGGACCACTGGTTCTGCCCGGAACCACGAGTTGCCTGCGCTGTGCAGATCTGACAAGGGGCAGTCTCGATCCGCGGTGGCCGCATGTGTCCGCACAGCTCCTGGGACGAGTCGGTCACGCGAGCAAGCCGACCGTACTGGCCACGGCTGCGGTCGCGCTCGCCCAGATCGAGGCGTTCGTCGACGGCCGCCACGCTCCACTGGCCGATACCACGATGGAAATCGATCTACGAGCCCACCTCATGAACCGCCGGCGGTGGACGCGCCACCCCCGATGCGACTGTGCCGTGTGACGATGGGTATCACCACCGCTCTGGCCTGCGGTGTGGGCAAGATCCGGCGCGGTCCGACATGATGGAGGCGTGTCAGACATTCCACGCCGAAGTTCAGCCCGAACTGCCAAGCTCGCTCGTATCCCGATCGGCATCGCCGGCCGTGCTGCAGTAGGTTTCGGGAAGAAGCTGGCCGGCGGCAATCGAGAGGAGATCGATACCGACCTCGCCGCCAAGGCTGCGGAGCAGCTGTTCTCGGTTCTCGGCGAACTCAAGGGCGGCGCAATGAAGTTCGGACAGGCACTGTCAGTCATGGAGGCTGCCGTACCGGAGGAGTTCGCCGAACCGTATCGGGAGGCGCTCACCAAGCTGCAAGCAGACGCGCCGCCTCTCTCCGCTGCCAAGGTCCACCGGGTTCTCGACCGCCAACTCGGCACCGCATGGAGATCACGCTTCACTTCGTTCGAGGACACCCCCGTTGCTTCCGCCAGCATCGGCCAGGTTCACCGGGCCGTATGGTCCGACGGACGCGAGGTCGCAGTGAAGGTGCAGTATCCAGGCGCCGACGACGCGCTGCGTGCAGACCTGAAGACCATGTCCCGCTTCGCGAACACGTTCAGCACCATCTTCACTGGCGCGGACGTCAAGCCCGTGCTCGACGAACTGATCGCACGAACCGAGGACGAACTCGACTATCGCATCGAAGCCGCCAGTCAGCGAGCATTCGCGTCGGCTTTCGCCGACGATCCCCAGTTCGCAGTTCCCCGCGTCGTGGCAAGCGCACCCAAAGTGTTGGTCACGGAATGGATGACGGGCAGACCGCTGTCGTCCATCATCGCCGACGGCTCAGCCGAGCAGCGCAACGCTGCCGGTGAGCTTCTGGTGTTGTTCGCATTCGCTGCTCCCGCACGCGCTGGTTTCTTGCACGCCGATCCGCACCCCGGCAACTTCATGATGCTGGCCGACGGCCGGCTCGGCGTCATCGACTACGGCGCGACTGCGCCGATGCCGAACGGACTACCGCCGATTCTCGGACAGATGGTTCGTCTGGCACGCGACGAGCAGTTCGACGAGTTGGTCGAACTGTGCACGACCCACGGTTTCGTCATACCCGGTCGTACGGTCACCGCCAAGGAGATCTCGGACTATCTGCGGCCCTTCACCGATCCGATCAGGACCGATTCGTTCCACTTCACCAGATCGTGGCTACAGAAGGCTGCAGGCACTGCGACCGAATTCGACAGCGCACAGTTTCGTACGGTCCGCGCCCTCAACATGCCGGCCGAGTACATCATGATCTTCCGAGTCCTCGGCGGGCTTGTCGGCATCTGCGCGCAACTCGACGCTTACGCGCCGTACATGTCGATCCTGACGGAATGGATGCCCGGGTTCTCGGACGAAGCCTGAACGACTTCGCCCGAGAGGCCGGGTGTGGGTGGTGTGAACGTCGTGGACACTCAGGCGACCTGCTGGTGCTTGCGCGGACGTCCACGTGGACGCTTTCTTGCGATGACAACGCCCTGATCGAGAATCTCGCCGCCCCACACTCCCCACGGCTCAGCGCGGTCGAGTGCTGCGCTCAGGCAGGTGCGACGGATCGGGCAATCGGCACAGAGCGCCTTTGCTCGCTCGAGCTCACCTGGGGTTTCGGCGAACCACAGATCGGGGTCTGCGGCGCGGCACGGCACCTCGATGCCGGCATTCTGTGCTGCTCCGATCTGCGCATCGATCGAACACAACGTCACTGCGTCGATGTCGGATTCGGCTTCGTATCGGCATGTCGTCCGGACCGTGACGGTTGACACGTCGGTCTCCTCTACTTTTCGTACGGCGTGTTTACGGTTGTGAAGAAATTCTGCGAACCATGTAGGCCGAACGTTCGAATCCGAGGGGACTCACCGAACGAAAAAGGCCACGGTCCGCGTATGCGGGTCCGTGGCCGAGGAAGGCGAATCGAATTACTCTGTCGAGACTTCTCTCGACGCAAGATCTTCGATCACGGACGTCGCGTGCGCGAGGCGATGACGTGCTGCGGGGTTGGCGGATGCTGGGTTGGCGCATGCGGGGAAGGCCGACCACTGTGCTGGGGACAGCGTGGCTGCCTGTAGCGCATCCGCTACCGATGCTGCGGCAGACGGATTCCCAGCTTCGGGAACAATCGCGCCGAGGACGGAATCACCGAATCCGACAGCAATGCCGTATCTCGCAGTAGGGAGGTAGGCGGAGCTGCGAACGACAGGCATGACCCGAACATCAGGCGTAGCAACAGCATCGGACGCACCAATAGCGTCGGCAGTCAAGCGACCGACCGACACGAAAAGTTGATTCTTCATTTCTCTCCACCTCCTGTTCCGAACTCGACATGCGGGCAACTGAACTCTGTGAACTCACAATTGTTTTCAACAGAGTTGATGCTCGCGGTCTCCCGTGAGCAATGAAAACAGACTAAACCCGATGGTCCGAACTGCACAAGTTATTTTCTACCTGCGGTTTCTTCGTCACGTACTCGATGATTCTCGAACGACAGTCAGTACATCCTCGCCGAATCGCTCCAGCTTCTTGGCACCAATTCCTGGAATCGCCACGAGCCCTCGATCGTCCTGAGGCTGCTGTTCCGCGATGGCCGTCAGTGTGGTGTCGCTGAAGACGACATAGGCCGGCACCTTCAACTCCCGGGACTTGTCCAACCGCCACGACTTCAATGCGTCGAGAAGAGCCTCGTCGACATCGCTCGGATGGCTTTCGCAGCGTCCGAGCATGGTCGCCGCCGTCCCGAGCAACGGTTTTCCGCACAACCTGCATTTGGGACCGGACTTCTTGCTCGGCGGCGCCGCGATGCGCGAGGCCGGTGAGTCCTCGGGGATCAGCCCACTGAGGAATCGCGATCTGCGCCGTGACTTGCGTCCGCCTTCGTTGCGCGCGAGCGCCCACGACAGATGCAGGTGCTCGCGTGCTCTAGTGACGCCTACGTAGAGCAGCCGGCGTTCTTCCTCGATGGCAGCGTCGTTGTTGGCGCTCGGATCGTTGCCGAGAGCGTGCGAGATCGGCAGGGTTCCATCTGCGAGACCGACGAGGAATACCGCGTCCCACTCCAAGCCCTTTGCCGCGTGTAGCGACGCCAACGTCACACCTTGAACCACCGGAGGGTGGCGAGCCTCGGCGCGAGCCGCCAGTTCGACCA
The DNA here is from genome assembly GCF_037327425.1 of Rhodococcus sovatensis. Taxonomy (NCBI): domain Bacteria; kingdom Bacillati; phylum Actinomycetota; class Actinomycetes; order Mycobacteriales; family Nocardiaceae; genus Rhodococcus; species Rhodococcus sovatensis. The sequence goes on from NZ_CP147846.1 coordinate 2,688,469, forward strand.
GCAAGGTATCGAGATTCAACTCGGGATCCTGGACGAGGAGCTCCTCGGTGACCTGGACGAGGCCACCGAGCGACGCCCACTTCTCACGCGCCTGTGCACCCGACGGCTCCGTAGCGGTCAGTCCGAGTGGAGCCAGTACCGCACGGACGAGCGCTGGGAGACCTTCGCCAAGCCTGGATTCTTCCGGGAGGTCATCGCGCCCAGATGCGGAACGGAGGGCCGAAATACCCTGTCGCACTTCAGGTCTGTTGAAAAAACCTTCGCCGCCCCTGACCTGATACGGAATCTGCATCTCGGTCAACGCCTGCTCGTGCACCTCCGACTGGGCGTTGATCCGATAGAGGACAGCAATTTCCGCGGGAGCGATTCCCTTCGAGATCAATCGCTTGATGGCACGAGCGACACCGTCTGCTTCTGCCGGTTCGTCGTCGTATTCGGTGAACTCCGGCTCGGGTCCCGCCGCGCGCTGCCCGATGAGCTGCAACCGGGTTCCCGCAATGCGTCCCCGCGCCGCACCGATCACCCGGTTGGCCAACGAGACCACCTCCGGTGTGGATCGATAGTCCCGCTCGAGTCGCACGACAGTCGCGTCCGGAAACCGCCGAGAGAAGTCGAGGAGATAGCGCGGAGTTGCGCCGGTGAACGAATAGATCGTCTGGTTCGCGTCCCCGACGACCGTCAGATCGTCCCTCTCACCGAGCCATGCATCGAGTACCCGCTGTTGGAGCGGTGTCACATCCTGGTACTCGTCGACCACGAAACAGCGGTAGCGCTCACGAAACTCGTCGGCGACCGCCGAATGCTCCTCGAGAGCTGCGGCAGTGTGCAACAGGAGATCGTCGAAATCGAGGAGCATTCCGTCGCCGCCGTGCGATTTGAGGTCTTCGTACCCCGCGTACACCGATGCAACCTTCGCAGCATCCATAGGTACCTCACGGCGAAGCCGCGCAGCCACCGCCGGATAGTCCTCGGGGGCGACCAGCGATCCCTTGGCCCATTCGATTTCGCCGGCGAGATCGCGTACCGAATCGGTCGACGTCGACACCCCCGCGCGGTGCGCGGATTGACTCACGAGAGCGAATTTCCGGTCCAACAGCTGCCAGCCCGTATCCCCGACGACCTGCGGCCAGAAGTACTTCAGTTGCCGTAACGCTGCGGCGTGGAACGTACGCGCCTGAACGGGCGGGCCCTCGCCGCCGACTCCCAGCTCGCGCAGCCTGCCGCGCATCTCCCCCGCCGCACGCGCGGTGAACGTGACCGCGAGCACTTGACCGGCGGAAACGTGCCCGGCCGAAACAAGATGCGCGATCCTCCTGGTGATGGTGCGCGTCTTTCCTGTCCCGGCACCGGCGAGTACACATACGGGCCCGCGTGGCGCAGCCACGGCAGCCGACTGTTCGGGATCCAACCCGGCGGTCATCGAATCCACAGACATGGCGTCCATCATGTCAGCTACCCCCGACAAGTCTTCGTTCCCTCCCGACGCTCATCGCCCCTCGGGGCGGCTGGCCAAGAGCTTCATCGAGCCCAGATGGAACAACGGTTCCTATCGCCGTGTTGAATCCTCACGTGACTACCACCGAGAACACTGCATCCGAGAACGCCGCAGCACTGACCGTCTACTCCACGACGTGGTGTGGCTACTGCCGACGGCTGAAGACCCAACTCGACGAAGCAGGCATCGCCTACTCCGAGATCGACATCGAAGAGGATCCGAAGTCGGCCGACTTCGTCGGTAGCGTCAACGGCGGCAACCACGTGGTTCCGACCGTTCTCTATGCCGACGGCACGACTGCTACCAACCCGACGCTCGCATCCGTGAAGCGCTCTCTCGGACTCTGACGAGTATCAACTTCCGCTTGCTGCCCAGGCCTCCAACATCCCGCGCGCAATGGAGATCGAACCGGGCAGAAGCAGGCGGGAGTCGGAGTCGGTTGCCCAGTCACCTAATTCGAGGGCCGAGCGAACCTCCTCGCGATGGAACCAGTGTGCCTCGGCGATCTCGCCGTCGAGAAACCGAAGCGGGACATCGGGATCCGCCGTCGCCGAGAATCCGATCATCACCGATCGAGGGAACGGCCATGGTTGGCTACCCAGATAGGTGATGTCGGACACGGCGATTCCAACCTCTTCCTTGATTTCGCGCAGCACACACGTCTCGAGCGACTCACCTGCCTCGACGAAGCCTGCGAGAACCGAGAACCGACGCTCCGGCCAAGCGGGAGCGCGAGCCAACAAGACTTGGTCGGCCCCGTCATGAACGAGACAGATCACAGCAGGGTCTGTTCGGGGGAATTCTTCGTGACCGTTCGAGGTGCTCGTTCGGGACCACCCCGCCGATGACGGCGTCGTAGCGGCGCCGTCCAATGCGCTGAAACTAGCGCTGGCGTGCCAATTCAAGATCGCCAGCGCGCTCGTCAAGATCGACAGTTGCGTTTCGTCCAGATTTTCGCCCGCGGTGCGGAGATCGCCGAGTGCACCGGTCAACACGCCGACCCGCTGCGCCCACAGGTGACGACCGCCGTGAATGCCGAGGAAGACAGCGTCGGGAACCGGCTCCGCCGCGATCTCGATCGCCGGCGTGTACACCAGCCCTGACTCGTCGATTCGGAGCCGACCGCGGTGGTCGACCTGCAGCACTTCGGCGTCGGACCAACCGGCTTGCAGCGCCGCGGAATCCTTGCGCAATTCCTCAGCACGGTTCAACGGAGATCGAGAGAGCAGGGGTGGTGAGGCGAGTTCGAATCGAGGCACGAATACGACCCTACTGCGCTGCCTGCTACTCCCCGACGCGGCGGATGTACAGGAGGCGATCCGTTGCTTCGACTGCGTCCACCTCAGCCGCTCCGACGCGGAAGAGCTTGCCGCCGCGCACGACGCCGAGCACGATGTCGGTCAGGTGCCGCGGAGATCCGCCCACCTCGTCGCGCTCGACCTCCCGCTCGGCAATCGCGAATCCTGCTTCGGGGGTGAGCAAGTCCTCGATCATCTCCACCACGTTCGGCGTCGTCGTTGCGATACCGAGCAGCCGACCAGCAGTCTCCGAGGACACGACGACGGAGTCGGCACCGGACTGTCTGAGCAGGTGCGTGTTCTCCGCTTCCCTGATTGCTGCCACGATCTTTGCTTTCGGCGCGATCTCACGCGCGGTGAGAGTCACCAGCACTGCTGTGTCGTCTCGATTGGTCGCAACGATGATCGCCGCCGCGTGCTGAGCACCGGTCAACCTCAATACGTCGGACTTGGTTGCGGACCCGTGCACAGTCACCAACCCCATGCTCGACGCGGAATCGAGGACCGTCTGATCCGTGTCGACGACGACGATCTCCGATGCGGGAACACCGTCACCGATCATCGCATCGACGGCCGTGCGGCCCTTGGTTCCGAAACCGATGACCACGGTGTGATTGCGCACGCTGCGCCTCCATCGCTGAATTTTGAATGCCTGCCGGGACCGCTCGGTGAGAACCGACAGCGTCGTACCGACGAGCAAGATGAGAAAGAGCACTCGCAGAGGTGTGATGACCAGAATGTTCACCAGTCTGGCCGACGGACTCATCGGAGCGATGTCGCCGTAGCCGGTGGTCGAGAGCGAGACGGTCGCGTAGTAGAACGAATCCAAGAAGGACAGCTCGCCGTTCTGACTGTCGCTGTAGCCGTCGCGGTCGAGATACACCACGAACGCCGCAAGGAAGAGTATCCCCAGCGCCATGAGGACCCGCTTGTAGATCGCTCGCCACGGACTCGATTCGAACTCGGGAACTCGCAGAACACCTACCAGCGCGAAGTCCGGTTTATCGGTCAGCGTATCGCCGGCCGTCAAGCGATCGCGCAATCTACCTGCCACGTCTTCTACTCACCTCGTCCACTCTCCACGGCAGGCAGCGTAACCCCATTTCGCCGATTCGCCCGCGCCGACCCGAAAGTCGACATCGGCAGGTACCCAGCGCGGTCGTCCGACACAACCACGTGCGGCCCCGGCAGGTGTGGCACGGTGTAACCATGACAGAGCGCACAAGTCAGGCTGCTGCGGTGAGATTGGCCGTGTTGTTGGGCGGCGCCGGCGTCCTGCATTTCACGACCCCACAGTTCTTCGACATGCAGGTGCCACGGGCACTCCCGGGCAATGCACGCACCTACACGCAGGTATCAGGAGTGGCGGAATTGGCCGTCGCCGCGAGCCTCGCGGTTCCACGAACCCGGCGCATCGGTGGCGCGCTGGCCGCTGCCCTGTTCGTGGCCGTGTTTCCCGCAAACATCGACATGGCACGCCGGTACGTGACCAGTCCGAAAACGTCTCCGGTGGCGAAAGCCGCGGTACTGGCGCGCCTGCCACTGCAGATCCCGTTGGTGACGGAAGCGCTGAAGGCCCGCCGCAACGCGCCGTGACGAAACCCACCCGTCGGTTGCCTTGGCGCTCAACCGACGCCGTCGAACTCGACATCATCGACCCTGTCGGTTCCCTCGATCAGCGCCGCCAGTGCATCTGCATCGGGAAGCTCTACCGGTGCGATGGTCCGTCCGCTTCGGACGTAGTGGAACGCGGCGCGCACCATATCGAGCGGGACCTCTCCGAACTCGGGCCGCGCGGCCGACATGAGCTCCGCCCACGCGATTCGGTACGCCGCCAACTGCATGACGACTGACTTCTCCTCGGTGGCGGTTGGTTCCTTGCCCGTCTTCCAGTCGATCACGGTCCATCCTCCGTCCGAATCGGCGAAGACAGCGTCGATGCGGCCACGAAGAACGGTTCCGGCCACTGAGGTCTCGAACGGCACTTCTACCTCGATAGGGCTTCGCAGTGACCACTCCGAATCGAGGAACGCCTGCTGCAACGTTTCCAGGTCGACGTCGGCGGCAGCGCCTGTATCGGCAGAGCCCGGCAACTCGTCGAGATCGAGCAGCCGAGTAGCGCCGAATCGACGCTCGATCCACGCATGGAAGGCAGTTCCTCTGCGCGCCAAGGGATTCGGAGGAAATGGCAGCGGCCGACGAAGCCTCGACGCGAGAGCGTCCGGATCGGCGGCGAGGTCGACCAACTGACTCACCGAAAGGTTCTCGGGCAACGCGACACGCACGCCCGTGTGGGCCCGTTGTTCACGCTCGGCCAGCAACGCCTCGACGTCGGCTGCCCAGTTCTCGGGATCGCCGTCGTCCCCATCGCTCGACTGCGGCCCATCCGAAACGTCGGGACTTCCAATCGCGTCGAGCACCGCTCGGGCACCCCTCTCGACGGCCGCGCGCCTGCTGCCGAGCGGATCGCGCGGCCACTGCGCAGAGTGCGGCTGTGCGGCGAGTGGATTCTGCGCACCCACCTCCGGAGCGAGAGCCCACTCGTCCACAAGGGCGATCGGGTTACTCTCGGACGCGCCGCTATCGACGAGCACTTTCAACTCGGACAGAAAATCCGAGGGGCCACGGGGTTTGCTACTTGTTTCGTCCCAGTGGTGCCCTGATACGAGCAGGACTCGTTCGGTCCTGGTCAGTGCTACGTAGAACAATCGGCGGTCCTCGGCCAATCGGCGCCGAGCCAGCGCGTCCTTGTGCCCGTCGATGGCGTTCTGCAGATCTTTTCGGTTGTAGATGTTGTCGAGTTCGAGGACGGGAACGCCCTCGGACATGTGCCCGTCAGCGTCCACAACGGCGCGGTCGCCTCGCAGTATCGGGGGAAGTTCGGCCATTGCCCCGAGCCATGTCGAGGATGCAGTCGACGACGGAAACACACCTTTCGATACGTGCGGGACTGCAACGACTTCCCACTCGAGTCCCTTGGCGGAATGGACTGTGAGCACCTGGACTCTATGTGGAGCGACCTCGACTTCACCGGGAGCCAAGCCGTCTTCGACGGTCTCCGCTGCCGCGAGAAAGGACAGAAATCCGGTGACCGTCGCGGTGGGGTTGTCGGAATAGTCCGCAACCACTACTGCGAACTCGTCGAGATGCTCACGACCCACGGATCCGTCGGCGGTGTTCGATGTCCGCGCTTCGGCTTCGATTCCGATTCCCATCGACCGCTCGATGTCTGCGACCAACTCTGTCAACGGTTGACCGATCCGATCTCTGAGCGAGTGCACTTCGGCCGCAAGTGCACAGATCCGTGTGAAACCACTGTCGGAATAGTGTTCTGCAGGGCCGGGATCGGCGATTGCGTCGGCCAGACCGGCTTCCTCGGACTGCTCTCCGGGTAGCGAGCTCTCCAACGCAGCGTCCAGTGCCGCTGCGTCGTCCACACTGCCGGATGTTCCACGACGGCCGCGGATACCCAGCTGTTGTGACCTCCGCGAGAGCGCCCGCAGGTCGGCTGCGCCGATCTGCCATCGCGATCCGGTGAGAATGCGCATCGCCGCACTGCCCGCCATGGGGTCGGCGACCAGTCGTAGCATCGCGATCACATCGGCAACCTCTGGAATGTGCAGTAATCCACCGAGCCCCACGACCTCTACGGGCAGCCCTCGACTGCGGAGCGCGTCGGCGATCGGTTCCGCGTCGGAGTTTCGGCGCACCAGCACCGCCGCGGTGGGAGGCGGCCTGTCCCCGTCGAGTGCGAGGCGGTATTCCGCGGCGATTCGGTCGGCGATCCAGCCTCTCTCGGCGACGACCGTTGTGGCCATGGACAAGCGTATGTCGCCCGGCGTTGCATCGGGGCGAGCGCGCAACGTGGGGACTCGAACCCCGCTCTGACGCAACGGCGCTGTGATGTGGTTGGCACACGCGAGCGCCTCCGGAGGATTCCGCCAGCTCGTCAGCAACTCCAGACGCGGCGCAGGTTTCCCGTTCGCCTGCGGGAAATCGGTCGCGAAGCGCGGCAAATTCGCGGCCGAGGCACCCCTCCAGCCGTAGATGGACTGCATTGGATCACCCACCGCGGTGAGTGCGAGCGCCGAATCGGCCCCGCCGCCGAACAGCGAAGACAGCAGCACCCGCTGCGCGTGCCCGGTGTCCTGATACTCGTCGAGGAGTACGAGCCTGTACCGCTCCCGCTCGGTAACGCCGACCTCGCGGTGCTCTGCGGCGACCCTCGCCGCGAACGACATCTGACTCCCGAAATCCAGAGCGCCTTCACGCCGGAGAGTCTGCGCCAGCCGCTCGACCAACGGCAGCAGCGCAACTCGCTTGTGCTGTGCGTCGAGCATGTCCAACAGGGTTTTGGTCGGTCCACCGTGTTGGCCAGGCCCTGGGGCCAGCGTGTGTACAAGTTGGTCGAGGTCGGTATGCGCCACTCGCAGGTCGTCGGGATCGACGAGGTGCTCGGCGAGCTGGCCGGAGAGCGCCAAGACCGCTTCGGTGATCGATGTGGGATTGCGGTCGGTGTCCAGGTCGCCGTCCCAAGTGCTGACGACGCGGTGCGCCAACTGCCACAGCTCGGTCTCGGACAACAACGTCGCCGATGGTTCGATCGGCAGTAGCAATCCGTGCTCGGTGAGCAACCGGCCTGCGTACGAGTGGTAGGTGCTCACTTCTGGTTCACCGGTCAGGATCCGTTCACGAAGCCCCAGGCTCGGATCGAGGGCACGCACAAGATCGGAACCTGCAAGCCGCGCCAACCGCACTCTGATGCGCGATGTGAGTTGCTGGGCCGCCTTGCGGGTGAAGGTGAGGCCCAGAACGCTGTCCGGTTCGACGAATTGGTTCGCCACCATCCACACGACGCGCGCTGCCATCGTTTCGGTCTTGCCTGCGCCTGCGCCCGCCACGACGAGAGTCGGGCCGAGCGGTGCCGCGATGACTGCGGCCTGCTCCTCGGTCGGCGGATGCTTCTGGCCGAGGGCGCGCGAGAGCTCGATTGGATCGATTCGCGGTTCCAGTTCGGTGCTCCTACGGCGACGACCTGCAACTACCCCCGTACTCAACTTTCGGTCACCTGCCTTCCCGTCTCGTGTGCCGGGCAACTGGATTTCACCGGACAATGCCTGCACCCGTCGTTGACGTGGGCCGCGAATGTCGGCCCCTGGGTGGCTGCTGCGGCCTGGTGCACGATGTCGCGCCACTCCTGCAGCTTCTCCGGCGTCGGCGCCTCCTGTACTCGCTGGGTGGCGCCGTCCTTGGTGTGCGGCTTCGCGACGAATACCAGTCGTGCGCCGCCTGGTTGGTTCGCCGGTTCACCGTCGATGGCTCCTGCTGCGGCTGCAACCTGATAGGTGGCGAGTTGATTGTGGTTGCGCGCGTCCTCCTTGGACATGACCGTCTTCGCGGTTTTGACATCTATGATCACTGGACGACCGTCGGAATCGTGTTCGAGCCGGTCGATTCGGCCGCGCAGGGCAACCGCAGGTTCACCGTCGACGCGCGATTCCAGAATGCCTTCCACCTTGACCTCCACCCCAGCCTCGGTGAGTTCGCCTCGTGTCCCACCGAGCCATTTCTCGAACGTGTCGAGCATTGCCCCGGTACGGTCCAGCTCGTGACGCGAGTACCACTGCGATCCGAGATCGACTGCATCCCAAGCTGTTTCGAGTGCACGCCGGACCTGTTCCGGCGGCATCTTGCCGGCCACTGCCTGAACCAACGTGTGCACGAGCGTCCCGGTGATTGCATGCGTGTTGGAGCCGTCGTTGCCACCGTGCCGATCGAGCATCCATCGCAGCGGACAAGTGGTCAGCTGCTCGACGGTCGACGGCGACAACGGGACCGGACCGTCGTGAGGTGCCCATAGCGGTGCATCGGTGCTGACTCCGGCGACGCCGAACCACTCCCGTGGATGAGCGCCCTTCACACCGGCGTCCGCGAGCCGGGCCAGCTGCCGAGCGGCGCGTGCCGCCTTTGCCGGATCCTTCTCGGCGACAGTGGAATCACACACGACGCTACGCAGCTCCGCGACGAGCATAGGAAGTGCAAGGATGCGGCCGCCCAACTGGGGCGCGATCTGGGGCGGGAGATTCGCGTCGTCGTCCTTGCCTGTGCCGTTGCTGATGCCGCGGAGTTCGTCGAGGAACCTCGACCGGACCAGGTCGGTGTCTCCGGTACTCGAATCGACAGCCGTGACGATCAGTGTTGCTCGAGCACGGCTGCACGCAACGAGGAATAGCCGGCGCTCCTCCGCAAGTAGCGGAGCAGTCTTGGACAACGTTGTGTCCAGCGGTTTTCCAGCTTCCACGATTCCAGAAGCAAGGTCGACGAGTGTCTCCGTACCCAGCAGGCTCCCTCGTGCTCGAAGTCCTGGCCACAGCCCCTCCTGCACGCCGGCGACCGCGACGAGTTCCCATTCACGCCCGGCGGCGGAGTGTGCACTGAGCAGGGTCACCGCTTCTTTCGCCACCACAGATCTTCCGGCATTGGACGTCGGGATCTGTTGTTGTGAAATGTAATCCACGAAGCCTGCCAGTCGTGCCTGCGGTAGACGGTCGACGTACGACGCAGCGGACTCGAACAGGGCCACGACCGCATCGAGGTCACGGTCTGCCTGCGTTCCAGCCGACCCTCCCCACGCGGACATCGAGGACCACCGCTTCTCTAGCCCCGACGCCTGCCAAGCCGCCCACAGAACATCCTCCACGCCTCGACCGCGGCGAGCTACGGCGTGCGCTTTGCGTACGACCCCGAGAACTCTGCGGAGCGGGGCAGATTCGACGTCGGACAGTGCAGCGATCCATGCAGACCCAGCCGGCGGTCCATCGGTGTCGGAAGTCGTACCGACTGCGGCGATGGCCTCGCGTAGCAATTCGGCCGAGTCACGTTCACCACCCGCTGCCAGTTCGGCTCGGCGTACTCCGCGCCGAAGCCGACGGAGTCCCACCGGGTCGGCGCCACCGATCGGTCCGGACAGCAGCGCCAGAGCGTCCTCGCCGTCGAACGCAGGGTCGACGAGAGCCCGAAGAACCAGTAGCAGTCCAACTGTGCCGTGCTGACGATGCAGGGGAAGTTCCGATGCCGGTGTCACGATCGGCACGCCTGCGGCCTGTAGGGCGCGACGTAGAGGGGCCACGGCCCGCGGTACCGAGCGCACGACGACAGCCATCTCGGACCATGGCATACCGTCCACGAGGTGCGCACGACGCATGGCGTCGGCGATGAGCGCTGCTTCTTTGGCGGCAGACGGCAGTACCTCCACCAGTGCCCGCGGCTCGCCGTAGCGAGAATCCGCGACCGCCTCCGCGCCGCGGTTACGGCCGATGCCCGGCAGTCTTCTGGCGATGATCGATGTCAGATTCGCGACAGCAGGTGCACTTCTGAAGTTTCGCTCGAGTTCCACCCGGCGTTCATCGCCAGGTTCGGCCAGATCGGCGACAAAGGTGGGGTCGGCACCACGGAAGGCGAACACTGCCTGATCCGGGTCCCCTGCCACGACGGTGGATTCGGTTCTGCTGCCGATCAAACGAATCAACTGCGCTGCTTGCGGATCGAGATGCTGGGCATCATCGACGACGAGGTGTCTGATCCGCGCACGCTCAGCATGCAGAAGATCAGGGTCGGTGGCGAACGCCATCAACGCGCTTCCGATCAATTCGGCAGCGTCGAGGCCGGGGGCCGACGCGCCGGCTGCTTCGACGCCGACCGTTCCGCGCAACAGCATCGCCTGCTCGTACCGACCGGCGAACTTACCGACTGCCACCCATTCGGGACGAGAGTGCGTGCGGCCTAGTTTGACGAGATCCTCTGGTCCGATGCCCCGCTCGGCTGCTCGCAACATCAGCTCTCGCACCGCCGTGGCGAAGCCGGTCATTCCGAGAGCGTGCCGCAGACGATCCGGCCAGTCGCGTGCGCCGTCCTCGATATCGCCGCGCAGCATTTCACGGACGACAGCGTCCTGTTCGGCTCCGGTCAGCAGCCGCGGTGGTGGATTGCCATAGATGGCTGCCTGCAACCGCAGCACCGCGAAGGCATAGGAGTGCACGGTCCGAACGAGGGGCTCGCGGGTGGCACGCATCGCATGCTCCCCAGCGAAGAGACCTCCGGTGATCTGCTCGCGCATGGCCGTCGCCGCGCGTTTGGACTGTGTGAGGACGAGCACCGACTCGGGATCGCCCGTGACGATCCTCGACACCGCGTAGTCGGCGACCAGTGAGGACTTCCCCGTCCCCGGGCCGCCGATGACCTGCCAAGGCCTCCAGGCCGCAGCACCCTCCGCTGCCGCCGCGACCGCATCCGGGTCGGCGGCAAGCAAGCGGGCCGCCGACCCGTCCCAGGTGCGACGATGTGCGGGCACCTTCGGGGCGCGCACGAGCGTGGCCGCACTGCCGTGCTTTCCGCCCGTCGTGCTGCCCACAGAGCCGCCTGAGATCATGGAACGATTGCATCACGGCCCACCGACAGAGTCGGTCTCGGTGTCGTCAGCGCTGATGCAGTCGAGGTCCCGTGGAGTTGGCACCGTGGGAGTTGGCACCGTTTCTGCAAAGCTTGGCCATCCGCTCGCGTCGTAGCCGGGGTGCTGGGTCGGTACAAGGGGTCCCAGGTTGCTCGCCGTCCATCGAACCCGTCCCAGATCGCGCTGGCACCGACTTAGGGCATAGTTGAACCGTGCCAGAACTGAACTTTCACACGTACGGCCCAGCCGACGGCCCCGAGATACTTGCCGTTCACGGGATGACGGGACACGGAGCCCGCTGGGCGCACCTCGCGGAAGACCATCTACCCGAAGCGCGCGTCCTCGCCCCCGACCTGATCGGCCACGGCCGGTCGCCGTGGGTACCGCCCTGGGGCATCGCCGCGCAGGTGGACGGACTCCGGTCACTACTGGAGAAAAACGCCCGCGGGCCGGTCCTCGTCGTCGGCCACTCGTACGGCGGTGCAATTGCAGTACACCTCGCCCTCCAGCATCCCGAACTGGTTCGCGGACTCGTTCTTCTCGATCCCGCGATCGAGCTCGACGCTGCCGACTTGCTCGAGGTCGCCAGGTTGACGGCGAAGTTCCCCGACTACACCGACGCGGCGGAAGCCAAGTCCGAAAAGCTCAACGGCGCATGGGCGGACGTTCCGACCGACCTGTTGGAAAGAGAAGTCGACGAGCACCTGATCGACGCCGAAAACGGACGCGTCGCCTGGCGCATCTCGACCCCGGCAGTCGTCGCATCGTGGGGAGAAATGGCCCACCCTCTCGTCGTCCCACCCGCGGGCACACCGACGGTTCTGGTGCAGGCCATGCGCGTTCAGCCGCCCTACGTCAGCGAGGAATTCAAGACCGCGCTGCAAGACCGCCTCGGCGACGACCTGAAAGTCGTCGAAATCGATTGCGACCACATGGTTGCCCAGGCCAAGCCTGCCGAGGTCGCCGAACTGGTGCGTGAACTGCTGTAGATGGCGCCGATCACGGAAGCTCAAGTCGAACGAGTCCGTCGACTCGTCGCGTCGATACCGGCGGGACGGGTGAGCACCTACGGTGACATAGCGTCGGCCGGTGGGTTGTCCAGTCCGCGCATCGTCGGGTGGATCATGCGCACCGACTCGGCCGACCTACCCTGGCATAGGGTTCTGTCTGCGAGCGGAAAACCGGCCGCCCACCTGGCGACCCGCCAACTCGAACGGCTCGAGAGCGAGGGCGTCACCCACCGCGACGGACGCGTCGACCTTGCCTCGGTGCGGTTTTCCTTCGACGACGATCACACCACCAGTTCGGCCGGTTCGACGGGGTGACCTTCCCCAGCAGCACCCGAGGACGTTTCCGCCAGTATGCGTACAGCCCTGCCGAGTTCACCGGAAGGGCGCGTGAACGGCACCCTGAGCTTGTCGTCGAATGCGTACCCAGTGCCGAATCGGGTGCCTGCAGCCAGGAGTAGATTGCGCGAGGCCGCCCGCCGCACCACGTCTTGCGTACTCGTTCCGTCCGGCAGCGAACACCACAGCGACAGTCCCCCGTCGGGAATCCTGAAGTCCCAGTCGGGAAGTTCGGCACGCATATGCGAGACCAGCAGATCGCGCTGGCCCAGCAACCATGTCCTGCGAGCGGCAAGAATGTCGTCGAACGAGTCCAGTAGGTGCACTGCCGTCGCCTGCTCGAATATCGAGACCGAGAGCTGCCTGCGGGCGTAGGTGCGTGCCATTCGAGACACGAGCTCGACGTCGGAGCGTACCCAGCCGACTCGAAGCCCTCCCCACACCGTTTTACTGAACGATCCGATCGAAATGGTCGCCGTTCCGGGAGTCGGTGCGCCGAAGGGCTCGTACGATGGCGAGCCGTCGAGTACGAGATCGGCGGCCACCTCGTCGACGATTGTCACGATCCCGTGCCTTGCCATCGTCGCGGACAGTCGCCCTCGGCCGCTCTCGCTCAACCGCGCTCCGGAGGGATTGGAGAAGTCGGGCATCAGATACGCCAGTGTCGGAGCGTTCTGGCGTGCGGCACGATCCGCGTCGTCGACGAAGGCATCGGGATCGGCTGCGTCGATGGGAACGGGAACCGGCACAGCACCAACGCTGTCCAGCACCTCGACCGCGCCAGGGTAGGTCGGATGCTCGATGAGAACACGATTTCCGGGACGCGCGAACGTTTCGAACACGAGGTGAGCCGCATCGCCCGCTCCCGCCGTGACGATGATCTGTTCCGGCGAAGTCGGCAGGCCGCGGACTGTGTAGCGGGCTGCGATCGCCGTCCGTAGCGCCTGAGTTCCTGTCGGCGCATAACCGTGCCCGGGAAGTAGCGAATCGACTGCGCCGATAGCCGCAGCAAACGCGTCGGGAAGAAACGGCGATGCCTCGGGGGCAGCGTTGACGAAGTCCAGGACACCCGCCGAAGGCGGGTGCATCATCGTTCCCCAGGACGTTTCCTCTGCCGGACTCGCGACGAACGTTCCGGCGCCGTGCACGGCCTCCGCCCACCCCTTCTCACGCAACTCCCGGTACGCAGACGTGACGGTGACACGGCTGACGCCCAGAGCGTGCGACAGGGCGCGTTCGGGTGGGAGTCGACTTCCGGTACCGATGGAACCGTCAGCGATGACGCGCCGGAGACCGTCGGCGATTCCGCGGTACAGCGGTTGCCCATCGACCTCGATCACCCCCACCAGCTTCGCGAGGGTCTCGGCATCGAACACAGCCGCATCGAACACAGTGGTTTGCTTTCGATCGATCGCCATCAGACCACTTTGCCACAGAGGACTGAAACTATTGGCCAAATTACAGTCCAATATCAATACATGTTGATCACAGGACTGCTCCTTGCGCTCGCGGTGGCCTCACTGTCACGGCTACCTTTCATCGTGCGGGGAGGTGGTCGGTGTGGGCTCGACGGCCCTCCACGCAGCCGTCGTGTACCGGACTGAACTCGCGCACTAACCTTGTGAGGTATGAACCTCGGACAGTTCGACCCTCGTCCCGCCGCGAAGTACGCGCTGTCGAAGGCAAGTCCATTCGTCGCGGCTGCAGGCTTGGTTGTCGACGAGGTGTCCGGAACCCGCCTCGTGGGCCACATCGAGCTGTCCGAACAGCACTTCACACCGTGGGGTGTCGTGCACGGCGGCGTCTACACCACGGCAATCGAATCAGCGGCAAGCATCGGCGCGAGCGAGGCGGTCAAGGACCGCGGTGAATTCGCCGTCGGCGTCCACAACGGGACGGACTTTCTACGAGCGAGCAAGGGCGGACGAGTCGAGGTGGTTGCGGAGCCGTTGCAGCAGGGGCGTGTTCAGCAACTGTGGCTCGTGACCGTAACCGCCTCCGACAGCGGGAAGGCGATTGCTAGGGGTCAGGTCCGCCTGCAGAACGTACCGCTGCCGACGTGACCGCGCACTCGCCGGATTGCACCGTCGATGCGGTGATCCTGGCCGGCGGCTCGGCGCGCCGGATGGGTGGGATGGACAAGCCTGCACTGACGGTTGGTCGAATCAGTCTCCTGCAAAAGGTTATCGCCGCAGTTGCGCGTTCTCGACACATCGTCGTCGTCGGACCGCACCGTTCGGAGTTGTCGTCCGACATCGTCCAGACACGCGAGTCGCCTGCAGGAGCCGGGCCCGTCGCTGCGATTGCTGCGGGGCTGGCAGTTCTACCCGATTCCGACGCAACCATCGTGCTTGTTCTTGCCGCAGATCTCCCCTTCGTCGATGCCAGTGCAGTGGAATCTCTGCTGATGCAGATGCAGTCGCATTCGGCGGTGTTCGCTCAGGACGACACCGGGCGCACGCAGTATCTGTTCGGGGCGTGGCGTGCGGACGATCTGCGCCGAAGACTTGCGGACGTGCCCGATACTTCCGATCTCGCGATGAAGGCGATCCTCCCCGTCGATTATGCGGTGACAAGAATCGAATCGGTCGGTGACTGCGACACTCTCGCCGACCTCGAGCTCGCCAGGGAACTGGTCGCGGCTCGCTCCCCCGACGCGCCCGTACTGTCCGCAGGACAGGCACGCGAGTCGATTCGGGAACGGATTCACCCACTCTCCCCGAGAACCGTCGCCCCGGACGCCGCACTCGGTTCGACACTGAGCGAGCCACTCGTCGCGGCCGCGCCGCTTCCGCCGGTAGATATTTCGGCGATGGACGGTTACGCGGTGCGTGGCGAAGCTCCGTGGACGATACGTGCGGAGGTGGCCTACGCGGGCACCTCGGGGCACGGTTCACTCGCACCTGGAGATGCGCTCCGAATAGCGACCGGCGCTCAGGTCCCAGCAGGAGCGACCTCCGTGATTCGCGACGAGCATGTCAGCAGCGACGGGCGTCGATTGATCCGACGCGCCGATTCACCCGTTCGAGACGACACCCGAAGAGCAGGCGAAGACTGGACCACCGGCGCCGAGTTAGTCGCCCCTGGAACACACGTGAGCCCCGCAGTGGTGTCGGTAGCACTCAGCGCTGAGGTCGCGAGCCTTACGGTCCGCGGCCCTGTTCTTGCGCGAGTTGTGCTGAGCGGAAACGAGATTCGTTCCGACGGAAAGCTGGAACCTGGCCAGACGAGAGACAGTATCGGTTCGGTCCTACCGACTTACCTCGCATTCTGTGGGATCGTCGTTCTCGACACGATTCACCTTCAGGATTCCTCGACTGCATTCGAGGACCTCCTTCGGCAGCCAAGCGACGCGCACGTCATAGTTGTCGTCGGCGCGACGGGCGGCGGCGCAGCCGATCAACTTCGGACAGCGCTCACACGCGCCGATGCCGACATCGTCGTGCCCCGCATGCGCGTGCGCCCCGGTGGTTCGCAGATCACCGCGGTACTACCGAACGGAATCGTCGTGCTCGGTCTCCCGGGAAACCCTCTGGCCGCGATCGGCACGGTGATGCTGACTGCGCCGGCCTTGGTCGACGCTTTGACTGCGCGAACCACGAAACCTCCACTGCTCGGGTACCTGACCGACGAGTCGGTTGCCGCGCCGACCGACCGTTTGGTGCCGGTCGGACGTGACGGCGCGCGGTGGCGCGTCCACCACGATCTCCATACCGCGCATCTTCTCGACCTCGTCTGTCATGATGCGTTGGCGCTGGTTCCGGCCGACAAGACACCGGGAACGCCGGTGGAGCTCCTGCTACTGCCTCGCTGAATGCGCGTGCTCGGCGACCGCGCGTGCACCGTCCAGAAAACGTGCAGACACCAGCTCCACGATATCCGGGTGCAGTCCGATCGGCTCGGCGACGCCATCGCTGCCCGCGTCGGCCAGGCGTGTGTGAAACAGTCCGCGCGCGAGGAGATACGACGCGACGAACACCCTCTCGTGCCCGTCGCGGCGGAGCGCGGCAACCGCATCCGGAACCGAGGGACGAGCTGTCGCCACGTATCCGATACCGACGCGCGAACCGGTGAGTTCGGCGAGCATTGCCGCCGCTCGCCGGTGCTCGAGCAACGCACGTTCGTCCGAGGATCCCGCCGCAGCAAAGACGATGGCGTCACCCGACGCCCACCCGGCACTCACCAGACGCTCCACCATGACGCGCGCGAACACTGGATCGGGGCCGAGTGCCCGCGTCACCGTCGTCGCTGGATGCTCGCTTGCCATAACTTCTCTCGGCACATCGGTGTGCACGTGGTATCCCGAGGCGAGGAACGCGGGAACCACAACCGCCGGCCCGGACAGTTCGCGGAGCACCTCGGCAGGCGACGGCCCGAGCACGTCGACGAACGCGACGCGCGTCGTTCCCACCCGGGCACCGACTGCTTCGGCGAGCGCGGCAATCATCTCTACACCTCGCGGGTTTCGCGTGCCGTGCGCGACGAGAACTAGAGTCGGCTCCACGTCAGTCCACTTCTTCGTCATGTCAGTACTTGCTCCCATCACAATCGCTGACCACCGGCCCGAAAGCCGTGGCACCGGCATCTGCCTCGTCGCACTCCTCGGCCACATCCGTCGGTTCGACTGCAAGTCGATAGCCACGCTTGACCACGGTTTGCACCACCTTCGGCGCGCCGAGGGAGGAACGCAGCCTCGTCATCGCGGTCTCTACCGCGTGCGTGTCGTCCCCTCCACCCGGCAGCGCGCCGAGAAGGTCCTCGCGTGAGACGACGCGACCGGGTCGACTGGCCAGAGTCTTGATGAGCGCCATTCCGGCGGGTGATACCGCACGCACCTCACCGTCGACGACAACGCATCGACTGCGCACGCTTACCGCGTGTCCGCCCGCATTCATCGGCCTCCACCTGCGGGGCAGCTCCTCGGCAATGTGCCGCGCCAATGCACCGAGCCGTGCGCGCGCAGGTTGGGTGGTCGGGACCTTCAACTGTTCGAGCGGCGCTGCAGTCACCGGTCCGACGCACACGGGAAGCACTCGTGTGCGCATCGACTGCAGCAGAGGCTCGAGGACGCCGTTCTCGTCGGCCCGCATCAAAAGCGAGGCAACGGCCGGTGCGCTCGTGAAGCTGATGGCGTCGAGATCTCCCACGACGACGGCTTCGATCATGCGGTCCATCGGGGCACCGTCGTCCGGTGCCGTCCAGCGGTACACCGGCACGGGTACCACCTCGGCGCCCGCATGCCGGAGGACCTCGCAGAAGTCAGGGATGGGCTCCCATTCTGTTGTAGCACCGTGCAATTGGACGGCGATACGCTTTCCTTCCACGCCTTCGGCGAGCAGATGTTCGAGTACCTCGGCCGAGGATTCGGACGCAGGACTCCATTCTTCCCGTAGATCGGCGGCCCGTATCGCGCCCTTCGCCTTCGGGCCACGGGCAAGCAACCGCGACGACGCCAATGCTCGGCCCAATGCCTCCGCCTGGCCCCAACCGTCGGCCGCTTCGATCCAGCCACGAAATCCAATACCTGTTGTGGCAACCGTGATTTCGGGGGGATCGGCGATGATCGCCCCGGTCACCCGCTCCAACTCGGCATCGTCGGCGAGCGGAATGATGCGAATCGCTGGCGCATGCATCACCGTTGCGCCACGTCGCACGAGCAGCGTCGCGAACTCTTCGGCTCGCCGCGACGCTGTTATCCCGACAGTGAAACCCGCCAGAGGTTCCCCGGAAGTGTGGGTCACGGTGCGGACTCCGGTTTCGGCTCGGCGGTGTGATTCATGGTGTTGCGCCGCGCACGTAGACGACTCCGTCGACCAACTCGGTCTCGAAGGATCCAAGACCGACGGTGTCGTCGTCGAGGCATCGACCGTCGACGAGTGAAAACACCTGCTT